>JBJTZN010000115.1:0-42039 GCA_046087245.1 Rubrivivax sp. | reverse complement strand
GGGATGGTCTCGAAGTCCTCGGGACGGCGCTCACTGCCGGCCTGGAACACGGTCATGCTCTGCGTGCGCAGGTTGATGATGCCGCCGAAGCTCTTGCCCTGGCCCACGGGCCAGGTGATGGGGCAGCAGGGCATGCCGAGTTCGCGCTCCACCTCGTCCAGGATGTCCAGCGGCTCGCGCACCTCGCGGTCCATCTTGTTGACGAAGGTGATGATGGGCGTGTTGCGCTGTCGGCACACCTCGATCAGCCGCCGCGTCTGCGCTTCCACGCCGTTGGCCGCGTCGATCACCATCAACGCCGCGTCCACGGCCGTGAGCACGCGGTAGGTGTCTTCGGAGAAGTCCTGGTGGCCCGGGGTGTCCAGCAGGTTGATCACGCAGTCGCGGTACTCCATCTGCATGACCGAGGACGCCACCGAGATGCCGCGCTGCTTCTCGATCTCCATCCAGTCGGACGTGGCGTGCCGCGAAGCCTTGCGCGCCTTCACCGAGCCCGCGATCTGGATCGCGCCGGAGAACAGCAGCAGCTTCTCCGTCAGCGTGGTCTTGCCCGCGTCGGGGTGGGAAATGATGGCGAAGGTGCGGCGGCGCTGCACCTGGGCCTGCAGGGGGCTGGACATGGTGGGTGCGGCGCAGGGCCGCTTGAGGAAACTGCGGATTATCGGAGCCACGTCCTTCATGCGCCTTTCCGCCTGACGATCGGGTGCGCGCAGCCGGCGGTGCTCGCCCGGCTCAACTCACCCGATCCGCGACTTTCTGCGTTGCGATGATCAGGTCATCCACCAACCGATCGCTGATGTCCAGGCCGCCCTCGTATTCGCTGAGGTTTCTGATGTCGTGGCAACGGGACAGTACGCGCCAGACTTCTGGCCCCAGCCCGACTGTGTGCTGCAGGACCTGGAACACGATGTAACGGTTGCCTGATCGATAACCCATTCGACGCAAGGCTGCCAGGCTGAGGGCGTGTGCGGCGTTGTAGGCCAGATCGAATCGGCTTTCGATGGATAACGCCTTGTTCTGTGCATCCAACAACCTTCGCCTTCCCGACAGGACCAGGTTCTCGCACTCACGGGCGTCGACGGGCTCCTGCCGCAGCGGCTTGCCAGGCCCGCACAGGTTGTCAAGCTCAGAGATCTTGCTCATTGCCGATCACCCAGATCTTGGGTTGCTCAAGCACTCGCAAGAGAAAGGCGTTCTTCAAGCCGGCCTTCTCTCTCAGCTCGGTCGATGAGTAGATGGTGGTGTTGATCCCTCGCAGCAGCTTCACCTCCGCTGAGAGCAGGGCATTGATCAAATCGGGGTGCGTCAGCGAGTCGCTGACGACAAACAGATCCAGGTCACTTGCAGCGGTGTCGGTGCGCTTGGCTACCGAGCCGAAGATGAACGCGCACTTGATGTGGGGTTCGTACGGCTCGAGAGCTGCCCGGATGGGCTGGGCAACGCCAAAAGTCTTCTGAACGATCTGTACCAGTTCGTTGAAGATAGGCGATGCTGCGTTGGCCTGAAAGTGCCGCTGAGAACCGATCTCGCGAGAGGTCACGAGGCCGCACGATGAAAGACGCGCCAATTCGCGCTGCACAGCACCGGAACCAGAGCCGGTGAGCCTGATCAGTTCGTTGGAAAAAAAGGACCGGTGAGCCTGCCCGAACAACAAGGCCAGCAGGCGCTGCTGAGTCGTTGTGAACAGCGCGTCGCCCAGGCCCACAGGCCTGTGCGACTTGGAAGCGGCGACGCTTTTCATGCTCATTTTGGGCATTGTAGTGCCCATATTGGGCATGACCTGTCGCTGTCCACGGGCGGGCGCGGAGAGAAGACCGCCGGCTGATCCGAACGGGCTGGCCGGCAACTGCTTGAGCATGGGCATGTCACATGGCAAGACCTGATCCCGTGATTCACGCGGCCGAGCTGCTGTCGCAAGGCGCCCGGTTCCTGCTTGAAGCCGCGCAGGCACGCGCGAACGTCGATGCCATGGAGGCGCAGGTGCGCCGTACCTGGTACGCCATGGCCCGGGCCGCTGGCGGGACCGAGCGCGACTGCGCGCGCATAGCGCCTGCCTTCCCCTACCCGGCCTCTTCGCTGGCCGTAGCAGCCGTGAAAGCCTGGGAGAAGTTCAAGGGCTCAAACCAGCCCGGTCCATCAGCTTGGCTGAACGCCGGAGAACTCCCTGGGGCACCCAACAAGATCAGACTTCCAGCGGCGCTGCCGCGCAGGTTCTCAAGGAAGTCGAGAAAGCGATTGGGTCAGGCCTTGCCTTAAAGCGCGTGTCATTCCAAGACCTGACCCGATTACCCTCCTAGGTGACCCCAGCCCTACCTATCGACGGCAATTCGCTGGGCCTTGGATTGCACCACAGTGGTGTAAAATGGTGCATTAAGCACACAGGAACCAACGATGGCGCCAACACCCAAGACTCGAAAGAAGCGAGGTAGCCAGTCAAGAACGGCTCGAGCGTCGGTCAGTTTCCCTACTGAGCTATACGAAACACTCGAACGTATCGCCACCGAGAAGAAGGTTTCCGTAGCGTGGGTCGTGCGCGAAGCCGCGGCGGTGTACGTGGTCGACAAGGCGCCTTTGCCGGGCAGGAACTAGCCTGTGAACTTTATCGCCAATGAATCCGCCCAGAAGCTCCGGGGCGGCTACTACACCCCGCAAGACCTGGCGACATTCCTATGCGAGTGGGTGCTTGAAATTGACCCTTGTAGCGTCCTTGAGCCTAGCTGTGGAGACGGCGTGTTCTTCAGTGCGCTACGCTGCGCGGGCGCTAAGGCATCGGTGGCTGTTACTGGCTTTGAACTCGACGAGGATGAAGCCGCCAAAGCCACAGAGCGCGCGAAGCAGGTTGGTCTCAAAGCGATCAAGGTCCACGCCTCAGATTTCCTGAGTTGGTCTCTGGAGAAGACCGGCATTGGCCTCTTGCCTCAAGACGTCATGTTTGATGCGGTGGTGGGTAACCCGCCATTTGTTCGCTATCAGTATCTGCCGGAGCCATTCCAGGCGAATGCTGAGCAAGTCTTCCGCGAACTAGAGCTGCCCTTCACAAAGCACACTAATGCATGGGTGCCTTTCGTATTGGCGTGTATGAGGATGCTTCGGCCAGGGGGACGCCTGGCGATGGTCGTCCCGGCCGAAATCATCCATGTGATGCACGCGCAGTCGCTGCGCTCGTACCTTGGCCGCGAGTGCCGCCGGCTGGTCATCATCGACCCCGAAGAGTTGTGGTTCGCCGGCACCCTGCAAGGCGCCGTGCTGTTGCTAGCCGAGAAGCGGAAGGATGAGCGCGAGAAGGCCGAAGGTCTCGGTATCTACGAGGTGCGCGACCGTGAGTTTCTGCGGGAGTCACCGGCGCGGATTTTCGCCGCACCGCAGTCCATCAACGGCAAGACGGTTGCCGGTAAATGGACACGCGCGCTGCTGGACGAGGAGACGCGCGAACTGATTGATGAGGTAAGCAGTCACCCGAACGTGAATCGTTTCGTGGACATCGCCGATGTGGATGTGGGCATCGTTACGGGAGCGAACAAGTTCTTCCTCGTGACTGATGACGTTGTCAGCAAGCACGGACTAGAGCGCTGGGCGCATCCGATGTTCGGCCGGAGTGAGCACTGCCCCGGCATCATCTACGACGCCAAGCAGCACGCGGCCAACGCGAAGGCTGGCAACCCGACGAACTTCCTATGGTTCCCGGATGACGAGCCGCTGAAGTCCATGAAGGCGAAGTCATACATCGAGGCCGGAGAGGCCGAGGCCCTGCATACTCGCTACAAGTGCCGCATCCGCTCACCGTGGTTCAAGGTTCCGTCGGTGTATGCGACGGAAATCGGGATGCTCAAGCGGTCGCACGACCTCCCGCGCCTCATCCTCAACAAGGTCGGTGCATACACGACGGACACCGCCTATCGCATCCGAACACTCAAGGGGACATCGGCCGAGCAGCTTGTAGGCTGCTTCTATAACGGGCTGACGGCACTTAGTGCCGAGCTGGAGGGGCGGCACTATGGGGGCGGCGTGCTCGAACTGGTGCCGTCCGAGATCGAGAAGCTAGTGCTCCCGTTGCCTACGAAGGGGCACATTGACCTGAAGGAGCTCGACCGGCAGATTCGGTCGTCGATGTCCGCCCAGGAAGTTCTTGCGGCGAACTCGCGCGCCGTGTTGGGAGGCCTTGGTCTGTCCCGCGCGAAGCAAGATTGCCTCCTCAGCGGCTGGATACGCCTTCGCAATCGCAGACACCGCACGTCGAGCGAAGAGAAGGCCGAAGCTTTCGAGGCGGCTTAGTCGATTTCCAGGATGAAGCGCTTCGGGTCTGCCTTGTCGCGGTAAAGCGCGAGCGTGCGGCCGAGAAGGTCCCCGCGCGCGATGTACTGACGTAGCGGACCCCAACGAAGGCGGGTCATTGCGTTGTTTTGCCTGTAGGTTTCGCTGTCTGTGCCGACTGTGTGAGAGATCGGAATGTCAAACTCCCCGTGGCTTACTCCCTTGAGCACCAGATGGCACTTGGCGTAGGCCTCTTCAACCGTCTTCCCTCTCGGCTGCCAAACTAGCGCAGCGAATACTTCTTCTCGGAAATAGTGCCGATGGTCAACTTCGGCAGGTAAGCGTCCCTTGTCGAGGCTGATCGAGCCCTTGACGTTTGTGTTGGCTCCGTCGGGGATGTTTAGGTCGCTCCGCTTCAGTTCTTTGCTTTCCCAGACGAGTTCGTACTCGACGCCAGGTGCTGACGGCGGCAATGGCGGCGCGGCGGGTGGCGCTGTTGCTGCCTTCTTGGCTGGAGCCACCGTCTTTCCTGCCGGCGGTGGTGCGGCCGGTTTGGCCGCGGCCAGAGCACGGCGCAAGGGGATTACCTTCAGCTTGATTCTTGGCAGCGTGTCGCCCGTTGACGATGTGGCCGCGCTCGCCGGCCTTGGCGGCGAGGTGGTCATCTCGTCGATGAGCCGGCCTGTCGCCTGGAGAGCGTCAAGCTCTGCAGCCTTCGCTACGGGGATGATGTGTCCTGGGTAGTCCTTGGCCAGCGCATCGAACTCCTTCTCGATACCCTCGACGAGGGCCTTCTCGTGGGCGTTCTTGAGGTCAAGCTCGATTGCGAAGCCGGCCTCAATGTTGTTGTTGAGCCCGCCTATCGTGAGGTTTGCGCTACCGATGACTAGTCGAGCATGAGTGGCCCCCTTCACCAGGTACAGCTTCGGGTGGAAGAGAACCGACCGGGAGCCGGTATCGACGAGGAACAGAGAGACGCCCAGGTCGAGCAGGTGCTTCGCGCCCTGTGTGGATGTGATGTCGTTTCGAATGCCTATAAAGGCCTTTGTCTTGGCGCTGTGCTTATTGAGCGGCGCCTCCAGCAGTTCGACGCCACTGCGATTCACGAAGGCCACGCTGACGATGACGCGCTCGATGCCCGGAACGTCGAAAAGCCGAACAATCGCTTCCCGGTGGGTTTTCTCGGTGAAGCCTTGAAGGATGAACTCTTTCTTCGCCATGGCTTGCTCGCCTCCACTTACCGAATTCCGAACTGCTGGCTCTCGCGTGCACCGTTTGGTGCTGAACGAAATCCGATGACACCAACGTAGATGTCCGATTGGTCGACCTCAACGAGACAGGTTTGAAGTGGTGTTTCCGTCCGCGCCCCGAACTGCTCCATGCCTCGGACGTTGACGTCAAAGGAGGACAGCATGTCCCAGATCGACTTGCGATGAGTTTGAAGATCTACGAATGTCGATGAGACGAAGACAGTACGCGCCACGGGTCCTCCTGTGCGGCCTAACCAATGCTGAGGGCAATTCTCGCGTTGACGCAGGCGCCCCCGATGTGGTCCGCGACGGCCGGGGGCCGGGGTAACGCGATCTTGACAGCCCAAACACCGCCCCGGCCTGCGCACCCCCTCACGACAGCCGCTTCACCCCCGGCAGCTCGCACGCATACACCGCGTTGCGCAGCGCTGCGATGGCTTCGTAGCGGGTGAAGCTGCGGCGCCAGGCCAGCACCACGCGGCGGGTGGGCACGGGGGCTTCGAACTTCAGGTAGGCCACGTGGGGCTGGGCGCCCTTGGGCACGCTGAGTTGCGGCACCACGGTCACGCCCATGCCCGAGGCCACCATGTGCTTGATGGTCTCCAGCGAGGACCCCTCGAAGCTCTTGCGGATGCCGTCGGCGTTGCTGGAGAAGCGGGCGAACTCCGGGCACACCTCCAGCACCTGGTCGCGGAAGCAGTGGCCCGCGCCCAGCAGCAGCATGGTTTCCTGCTTGAGTTCCTGCGCGCTGACCCGCTTGCGCCGGGCCAGCGGGTGGCTCTTGGGCACGGCCACCATGAAGGGCTCGTCGTACAGCGCGGCCACGGCCAGGCCCGCGTCGGGGAAGGGCTCGGCCATGATGGCGCAGTCGATCTCGCCGCTGCGCAGCATGTCCAGCAGCTTGACGGTGAAGTTCTCCTGCAGCATCAGCGGCATCTGCGGCACGCGCTCGATGGCCTGGCGCACCAGGTCGGGCAGCAGGTAAGGCCCGATGGTGTAGATGATGCCCAGCTTGAGCGCGCCCGACAGCGGGTCCTTGCCGCTCTTGGCGATTTCCTTGACGGCGGCGGCCTGCTCGATCACCACCTGCGCCTGGCGCACGATGGCTTCGCCCAGGGGGGTGACGCTCACTTCATTGCCCCCGCGCTCGAAGATCTTGACGTCCAGCTCTTCTTCGAGCTTCTTCACCGCCAGGCTGAGCGTGGGCTGCGAGACGAAGCAGGCCTCGGCCGCGCGGCCGAAGTGCCGCTCGCGGGCCACGGCGACGATGTAGCGAAGTTCCGTCAGGGTCATGGGGCGCGATTGTCCGCGAGCCCCGGGCCCCGGCAGGCCCGATCTCCGGTGGCCGGCGCGGCGCTGCGCGGGGCAGGTATGCTCCCGCCCGCTTACCGTTTCAGCCCGCTGCAGCGCTCGCCCGCCCGGCCCGTTCCACCCCAGCCCGCCACGACCATGATCCACACTCCCACGCCTGACTGTCGCGTCCCCCGGGTGTCGGCCCGCCTGTGGAGCCGCACCTTGATCCTGGCCCTGGCCCTGGGCGTGGTCGGCGCGGCCTGTCGGGCCCAGGGCGCCGCCCCCGCGCCTGCTGCATCCGCCTCCCAGCCCGCGGGCCCCAGGGTCAAGGCCGAGCTGGCCCCCCCGCTGAACGCGGCGCAGAACTTCCTGCGGGCCGGACAGCTCGAGGACGCGATGAAGAACCTGCTGCTGGCTGCAGCCCTGCCCGGCCTCACGCCCTACGAGACCATGCTGGTGGAGCGCACCCGCGCAGCCATCGCGCAGCGGCAGGGCGACGACCGACTGGTGGTGCAGGCCCTGGAGGCGGCCTTGCGGACCGGGGAGATTGCCGGGGCGGAGGAGACCGGCCTGGTCGAGGCCTTGGTGGGCATCGCCGCGCGCCTGAACGACCATGCGCGGGTGCTGCGCTGGACCGAGCGCTACGCGGCCCTGGGCGGCACGCAGGATGCCTTGCGCATGATGCGCATCCAGAGCCAGTTGGCCACGGGCGACGACAAGGGCGCCATGGCGGCCCTGAGCCAGCGGCTCGATGCCGCCGACCGCGCGGGGCAGACGCAGCCCGAGTCGCACCTGCGCACGCTGCTGTCGCTGCAGCGCAAGGCCAAGGACCCCGGCGAGCCGCGCACGCTGGAGCGTCTGGCCGTGGGCTACCCCCGCCCGGAGTACTGGATGGACCTGGTCGCCCTGGCCGCGCGGGACCCGGCCCTGCCCGACCGCACCCTGATCGAGCTGTTCCGCCTGCTGCGGCAGGTGGGAGGCCTGCGGCAGCTGCAGCTTGGCGAGGAAATGGCGCAACTGGCCGTCCGGCTGGGCCAGCCCGCCGAGGCGTTGTCGGTGCTGGAGGACACTTTCGCGGCCGGTCAGATGGGCCAGGGCGCGCAGGCCGCAGCGCACCAGGCCCTGCGCGAGCAAGTGCGCAAGCAGGCCGCGGCCGAGGCCGCAGACCGGGCGGCGGCCGAAGTCGCCGCCCGGGCCGCCGCCAACGGCAACGGCCTGGTGGACCTGGGCTGGGCCATGGTGGCCGGGCTGGCCCCGGGTGCGGCGCCGGCCCAGGCGGAGCCCGGCCTGGCCCTCATGGAACAGGGCGTGGCCAAGGGCGGGCTGCGGCGCCCGGTGGAAGCGCGCCTGCACCTGGCCATGGCCCAGCTCGCGGCCGGCCGCAAGGACGCCGCGGGCCAGACCCTCAAGGCCCTGGCGTCCCAGGCCCAGGGCGACCCGCTGGCCGTGCCGGTGCGGCTGTGGGGCCTGTTCGCCCAGGCGCCGGCGATGCTGCCCTCGCGGCAGTGAGGCCGTGCCTCACGAGATCTCAGGCCTTGAGGTACTCCGCCTTGGTGCTGAGCCAGCGCTGGACATGGGCCTGCACCGCGCCCGGGTGTTGCGCCATCAGGCTCGGGGCGATGCGACGCGCCTGCGCCAGCAGCCCGGTGTCGTCGTCGAGGTCGGCAAAGCGCAGCAGATCGTCTCCGCTCTGGCGCGCGCCCATGAACTCCCCGGGGCCGCGGATGGCCAGGTCGCGCCGCGCGATCTCGAAGCCGTCGGTGGTCTCGGCCAAGGCCCGCAGCCGGGCCTTGCCGGTGTCCGACAGCGGCCCGGTGTAGAGCAGCACGCACACGCTGGCCGCCGCGCCGCGCCCCACGCGCCCGCGCAACTGGTGCAACTGGGACAGGCCGAAACGTTCGGCATGCTCGATGACCATCAGGCTGGCGTTGGGCACGTCCACGCCGACCTCGATGACGGTGGTGGCCACCAGCACCCCCATGCGCCCGCTGGTGAACTCGGCCATCACCGCCGCCTTCTCGGCAGCCGGCATGCGGCCGTGCAGCAGCCCCACCCGGCAACCCGGCAGTGCCGCGCCGAGCACGGTGCTGAGCTGGGCGTGCGTCTCGGTGGCGTTCTGCAGGTCCAGTGATTCGCTTTCCTCGATCAGCGGGCACACCCAGTAGACCTGCCGGCCTTGCTGCACCTCGTCGCGGATGCGCGCGATGACCTGCTCGCGCTTGCTGTCGGCGAAGACCTTGGTGACCACGGGCGTGCGCCCGGGCGGCAGCTCGTCGAGGGTGCTGACGGCCAGATCGGCGAAGTAGGTCATGGCCAGGGTGCGCGGGATGGGCGTGGCGCTCATGGTCAGCAGGTGCGGCTCCAGGCGCGGGCCCGGCGCGTCCGCGGTCGGCACCAGCTTGTGGCGCAATTCCAGCCGCTGCGCCACGCCGAAGCGGTGCTGCTCGTCCACCACGGCCAGCCCCAGGCGGGCGAAGACCACATCGCCTTGGATCACGGCGTGCGTGCCCACCACCAGCCCGGCCTGACCGGAGGCAACCTGATCGAGCATGGCCCGCCGGACCTTGCCCCTGCGGCTGCCCGTGAGCCAGGCCACCGTCACGCCCAGCGGCTGCAGCCACTGCACCAGCTTGTGGAAATGCTGCTCGGCCAGGATCTCGGTGGGCGCCATGAGCGCGCATTGCCAGCCGGCATCGATGGCGCGCGCAGCGGCCAGGGCGGCCACCACGGTCTTACCCGAGCCCACATCGCCTTGCAGCAGGCGGTGCATGGGAACCGGCCTGGCCAGGTCGGCATCGATCTCGGCGCACACCCGTGTCTGGGCTGCGGTCAGCGCAAAGGGCAGCGCGGCCTGGAGGCGGGCGTGCAGGCCGGGCCCCGCCACGATGCCAGCCAGCACGGGCGCGCGCAGCAGTTCACGCGCAGCCACCGCCTGGGCCTGGGCCAGTTGCTGCGCCAGCAGCTCCTCGAACTTCAGGCGCTGCCAGGCCGGGTGGCTGCGGTCTTCCAGCGTGGCCAGTGGCAGGCCGGGCGGGGGCTGGTGCAGCAGGCGCAGGGCCTGCTTCAGCGGGGGCAGGCCATCGGGCACCGTGCCCGCGGGCAGCACCTCTTCCAGCGGCGCGCGCTCCAAGGCCGAGGCGATGGCCTTGCGCAGATACGCCTGCGGCAGCTGGGCGCTGGCCGGGTACACCGGCGTGAGGCAAGCCGGCAGCGGGGTGTCCGGCTGCACCGCCTTGAACGCCGGGTGCACCATCTCCCGCCCGAGGAACCCGCCGCGCAGCTCGCCGCGCACGCGCAGGCGCTGCCCGGGCACCAGCACCTTCTGGTGCGAGGGGTAGAAGTTCAGGAAGCGCAGCGTGAGCTCGCCACTGTCGTCGGCCAGGCGCACCACCAGTTGCCGCCGGCTGCGCAGCTCCACCTGCGCCTCGCGCACCACGCCCTCCACCTGCACGGTCTGGCCGTCGCGGGTGTGGGCGATGGGCTGGAGCTGCGTCTCGTCCTCGTAGCGCAGCGGCAGGTGCAGCGCCAGGTCGATGTCGCGCACGAGGCCCAGGCGCTCCATCGCCTTCTGAGGCGCGGACTTGGCACGGGGTGCGTCGGGCATGCGGCGCATTGTCTGCGGGGCGGTCCGCGGGGCGGTCGGCGGGGGGCTTGCTCGCGGCGCACCGAGGACCCGGCTCAAGTGCTGCCGCGCGCCATGGGCCCTTGGCGGGCCACGCGAGCGCGCGCCGGTCGAAGAAGATAGGCTGCGCGCCGCATCTGCGTGCTGCATCTGCACGCTGCATCTGCGCGCTGCATCTGCGCGCTGCATCTGCGCGACCCCGCGCCGCCACCGAGCCTCAGCCGTGAACTTCACCCTCGACGACTTCGACTTCGCCTTGCCGCCCGAGCTCATCGCGCAGCACCCCCCGCCCGAGCGCAGCGCGGCCCGCCTGCTGGACGGCGCCGGCCCGGCACCCGCGGACCGGGTCTTCCGCGACCTGCCCGGCTTGCTCTCACCGGGCGACCTGCTGGTGTTCAACGACACGCGCGTCATCAAGGCGCGCCTGTTCGGCCGCAAGGCCAGCGGTGGCGCAGTGGAGGCGCTGGTGGAGCGCGTGCTGCCTTCCTCGGAAGGCGCAAGTGGAACGCCCGGCGTGCCGCACGCGGTCTGGGCGCACCTGCGGGCCAGCAAGTCGCCCAAGCCGGGCAGCGTGCTGCGCTTCGGGCGCCGTGGCGCCGGGGCGCAGGACGCCTTCGAACAAGGCTTCGAGGCCGAGGTGCTGGGGCGCTGCGGGCCCGATGGAGAGCTGTTCCACCTGGCGCTGCCTTCCGACCCCTTTGCCTTGCTCGAAGCCTTCGGCCACGTGCCCCTGCCCCCGTACATCACGCACGAGGACGCGCCTGAGGACGAGCGCCGCTACCAGACCATCTTCGCTGCGCGGCCCGGCGCGGTGGCAGCGCCCACGGCCTCGCTGCACTTCGACGAGGGCGTGCTGTCCACCTTGCAGGCGCGCGGCGTGGGCACGGCGCGCGTGACGCTGCACGTGGGCGCGGGCACCTTCCAGCCCGTGCGCGCCGAGCGCATTGAAGACCACCGCATGCACAGCGAGTGGTACGAGGTGGGCGCGCAGACCGTCGATGCCATCCAGGCCACGCGTGCGGCCGGCGGACGCATCGTCGCCGTGGGCACGACCACGGTGCGCTCGCTGGAATCCGCCGCCCGCAGCGGCGTGCTGCAGCCCACCACCGGCGAGACCGACATCTTCATCACGCCCGGTTTTCAGTTCCGCGTGGTCGACCGCCTGATCACCAACTTCCACCTGCCCAGGAGCACGCTCATGATGCTGGTCAGCGCCTTCGCCGGCCACGCCCGCATCATGGCCCTGTACCGCCACGCCATCGCGCAGCGCTACCGCTTCTTCAGCTACGGGGACTCGATGCTGCTGGAGAAGGCGGCTCGGCCAGAGCGCTGAGCGCGCCGGCCACGGGCGCAGCCTGTCAACCCTTGGCGAAGTAGCGTACCCCCGGCAGCCCGTCGTAGTCCACGTCCTGCGTCCAGAAGGTGGCACCCAGTTCCTGGGCGATGCCGTACATGGCCGCGTCAGCCAGTGCCAGACCGTGGGCGCGGCTGATGCGGGCCGCCGAGATGGCGCGCGCATCGGTGAAGTCCACCACGCGGCCCATGCGCATGACGTTCAGGCAGGTGTCGACCACGGTCGCGTCGAGGCTGCGGCTGAGGATCCTGCAGACTTCGAACAGGGCGATCGTCGGCACCACCAGGTGCGCACGGTCCTCCACCGCGGCAGCGAACAGATCGGCCCGCGGACTGTCCTGGAAGTACTCGATCCAGCCCGAAGAGTCGACCACGTGCAGGCCGCCCGGGCCAGCTTCAACCGAACTCACGGTCCGGCTCCTTCTCGGGCTCGATGTCGCCCAGGTCATGGCCTTTCAGGATGCCGCGATACGCGCTGATGGGCAGCTCCGGCTGGATCACGATCTCTCGGCCCCGCAACTCGAAATGGATGTGCGACCCCGGCTTCAGGCCCAGTTGGGCCCGCATGGCCGCCGGCAGGGTGACCTGCCCCTTGCTGGAGACCACGGCCTGGACGCGGCTGGCGCCCTGGGCCGGTTCAGGGGACGGCTGGGGGGGTGTGAGGGAGGCGGCATCGCCCGATCTGGGATCTGCAGCCGGCAGGCCCCAGGTGGGGCGGGCCTCTTCAATGCGCGGTGCAGAGGGGGGCATGGCAGAACTCCGGTGATTGAGCGAGATGTAGGGAAGTTTCTCGGTGTAGGTATTGAGTGTATGTAAAGCCAAAATTGAAGTAAAGCGTTTGCCGCATGTCGGAGGACGAGCAAACGAGCCTCCTACAATGCCAGCCCATGCTGCACTTTGATCTCCTGCGCACCGAGGGCCTGGCCCGTCGTGGCCGCCTGACACTCCACCACGGCGTGGTGCAGACGCCCATCTTCATGCCCGTGGGCACCTACGGCACGGTCAAGGGCGTGATGCCGCGCAGCCTGGAAGAGATGGGCGCGCAGATCATCCTGGGCAACACCTTCCACCTGTGGATGCGCCCGGGGCTGGACATCATGAAGCACCTGGGGGGGCTGCACGGCTTCGAGAACTGGCACAAGCCCATCCTCACCGACAGCGGCGGCTTCCAGGTCTGGAGCCTGGGCGAGATGCGCAAGATCAGCGAGGAAGGCGTGAAGTTCGCCTCGCCCGTCAACGGCGACAAGCTCTTCCTCACCCCCGAGGTGAGCATGCAGATCCAGACGGTGCTGAACTCCGACATCGTCATGCAGTTCGACGAGTGCACCCCTTACGAAAACAAGGGCCACCTCACCACCGAGAAGGAGGCCCGCGCGTCAATGGAGCTGAGCCTGCGCTGGGCCCGGCGCAGCCAGGCCGAGTTCGCCCGGCTGGAGAACCCGAACGCCTTGTTCGGCATCGTGCAAGGCGGCATGTTCGAGAACCTGCGTGAGGAGTCGCTGCACGCTCTGGCCGAGATGAACTTCCCTGGCTACGCCATCGGCGGCGTGAGCGTGGGCGAGCCCAAGGACGAGATGCTGCGCATCATGGCGCACACGCCGCACCGTCTGCCGGCGCACAAGCCGCGCTACCTCATGGGCGTGGGCACGCCCGAAGACCTGGTGGACGGCGTGGCCTGCGGCGTGGACATGTTCGACTGCGTCATGCCCACGCGCAATGCCCGCAACGGCCACTTGTTCACGCGCTTTGGCGACCTGAAGATCCGCAACGCCCGCCACAAGAGTGACGAGCGCCCGCTGGACCCCAGCTGCACCTGCTATGCCTGCAAAGGCTCCACGCGCGCCGACGGCACGGTCAGCGGCGGCTTCAGCCGCGCCTACCTGCACCACCTGGACCGCTGCGGCGAGATGCTGGGCCCCATGCTGGCCAGCATCCACAACCTGCACTACTACGTGAACCTGATGAGCGAGGTGCGGCAGGCGCTGGACGAGGGCCGGTTCGAAGCCTTCCGTCAGCAGTTCAAGCAGGACCGCGCGCGCGGGGTGCAGTGAGCGCGGCTCACCCGGCTGGACGATGGGCGACACCCCGCCGCGGGTGCCATGCGGGTCAGAACTTGTGGCGCAACTCCAGGTAGTACTGCCGCCCGCTGATGTCCAGTTTCTGCTGCTCGGCCTGCGAGTACAGATACTGTGCCCGCGTCGGGTTGGTCAGGTTGGTGCCGCTGAAACTGAGCTGCCAGCGCTTTGAAAGATTCCAGTTCGCCGACAGTGCGACGTTGGTCACTGGCGCAGCCCAGGTGGCGGCGCTCGGCAAGGTCTGTCCGTCGATCACCACGGTGCCCTGGCTGTTGAGGGTAGGTGCGGGCGCGGTGCTGCTGGCAACGTAGGCGCTGCGGTAGTTGTAGACCAGGCGCACGCTGACCGTGTCGTTCTCGAAGAACAGGCCCACGTTCCGCGAATTGCGGCTGGCTCCCACCAGGGGTCGTCCATCCTCCACCTTGGTATCGGCGAAGCTGATATTGGCGGCGATGCCGAATCCTGCGCCTATGGGCTGTTCCCAGGCCAGCTCCACCCCGTTGATGCGCGCCTTCTGCTGTGAACTCGACAAGATGTCGTAGGTGCGTACCTCGTTGTTGAGCGAAGCAGGATCCACCAGCTCGATGGTCTGCCCGGTCGGGTTGCCGCCGGTCTTGGGGTAGCCGTCGATGCGGCTCGAGTACAGGCTCAATTGAAGCAAGGAGCGGCGCGCGTAAAACCATCCGATGGAGACATCGATGTTGTCGGCCGTCATCGGCTTGAGCCCCGGATTGGGGCCGCTGACGGTGCAGCCGCCGGCATTGCAGGTCTGGTTCGTGAACCCGCTGCCATAGAGGTTGTAGTTCTGGCGGCCCAGCGTGCGGCTCACGCCCAGGCGGGTGACCAGGTTGTCCACCGGTTCCCAGCGCACATTCAGGCTCGGCAGCGCGTGGTCGAACACCCGCTGCACCGGCACCTTGTAAAAGGTGGTTCCCTGGGTCGCGATGAAGGGCTCGTCGATGAAGTAGTTGGTGCCGTCCCCGGCCGTGTTGATGGCATTCGGAAAGGTCGAGCAGGGCACCACCGGCTTGCCGGGCTCAATCTTCGGACAGATGGTCGCCGAGATCGGATTGGCGATCTGGGCGTCCACGGCGGTACGCACCAAGCGCAAACCGACATTGCCCTTGAGGCGATCACCGACGGCGAACTCCTGCATGGCGTACAGCGCGCTTTGCCTTTCCTCCATTTCGATTTCGGTCACAACCCGCCGCTCCCACTCGGGCGAGGTGGGACGGATCTGCCCCTGCAGGTAGTCCACAACCACTGACCTGGGGAAGAAGAAGTCGCCGCTGCGATCTATGCCTGCGCCCAGACCGCCGCCAAAGTCCGAAGGAAAGGCCACGGCAAGCCCGGGACTCGGCCCCTGCACGTTACGAAGCGCCAGTTGCGCCACCTGCCTGCGAAGGTCACGCTTGTGGTCCGCGTGACGTGCGCCGAAGTGCAGTGTGGTCCAGGCCCCGCGGTTGAGGTCCCACTCACCGTCCACGGCCAGGCTGCTTTCGCTGTCCGTGGTCTGGTTGCGGGCCCCAGCGCGGCTGACCACGCTGTACCCGCTGCCATCGGCATTGAGTTGCGGGCTGTTGCCGCCAGCGCCGCCGTAACTCCAGGTGGGCGCCTGCTGCAACCCGTTCATTTGGAAGCGCGTGGACAAGCCGTTTCGGGCGTACACCAGCCCCTGGTCAAGGGCGGTCTCGCCCACCCCCCTGGTCGTGCTGAAGAGCCACTTCAGCACCAGATCCTCGCGCGGGCGCCACAGGCCGTCGATGTCGAAGAAGCCGCTGGAAGCCTCCGCGCCACTGCGCAGGTTGGTGCCCATGTTCCCGATGTACCGCGGCGTCGTGCCTGGGTAGACGATCTCGGCGCTCTTCAGGTAACGCAGCGTCTGCCCGCTGGTCGTGGTCTGCGTGTCGATCACCGGGTTGCGCAGTTGCGCGAACACCTGTGCCGCACCGGCACCGTTGGCGCTACCGGCACTGTTGAGGCCCTGGAGCATGCTGATCATCGCGCCGGAGTACAGGCGGCCGTAGTTTTCGGCGCCCATGGTCGAGTAGAACGCCGTGACGCCGAACTCCAGGTCGGGACGCACCCGCGCCTGCACGGACAGCATCCCCCCGGTGCGGTCGCGCACGCCTTCGACGAATTCCGTGCTCATCGAGCCCGGGATGCGCACGCCGTTGAGCTGCGCCGCCGTGAAGCCCGAGCCGGCCAGCGAGGCGTCCGTGATGCCGCGCATGGTCGCGGTGTTGATCACGCCCCAGCCGCTGTTGACGCCCTGGGCGAATCGGCTGGCCGAGTCGCGACGGACGTAGCGTTTCTCGGAGAACGCCTGCGCGATCAGCCCCAGGGTGCTGCCCTCGTTCTTCCAGTTCATGCTGGCATTGAGCTGGGGGCTCGTGCGGCCGGGCAGATCGGCATTGACAAAGCCGACATTGACGGTGCCTCCCAGGCGCTGGGGTTCGGCCAGGGGTTTGCGCGTGGTGACATTGATGGTGCCGGCAAGCCCACCGTCGACGATGTTGGCCTGGGAGGTCTTGTACACCAGCGCACTGTTCAGGACCGAGCTGGGCATCAGGGACAGCGAGGTCGACCGGCTGCTGCTGGCCTGGTCGGCCACGAACCAGTCGCCACCGCTGACAGTGTGGCCGTTGAACAGGATGAGGCTCATGTCGGGATTGGTTCCGCGCATGCTCACCTTCTCGGCCTCGTCGTAGTCGGTGCGCACGGCAACCCCAACCACGCGCTGCAGGGAATCAGCCAGGTTCTTGTCCGGCATGCGGCCGACGTCGTACGCGGTGACGGCATCGACGTTGGCCGAGGCATCGCGCTTGATCAGCAGCGCTCGCTCCACCGCTGCGCGTATGCCCGTGACGGTGACCTGCTGCGGCGCATCCGTCGCGGTGGCGCCGGTGGCGCCCGGCGTCGTTTGGGCGCCGACGGCGCAGGCCCAGGTACCGCCCAGGGCGGCTACAGCGGCAAGCGCCAAGGGGTTCTTGAACAGATGCATGGTGGGTGTCGTCCTTCTGGCCCCGCGCGTGCGCGCCCCAAAACTGTGCACGCCTGCAAGACTTCTCAAGCCGGGTGATTTGCGGCCCGGATTACCGCAGGAAGGCTGCAAGGCATCAAGTCCGACCTCCCATACCCCCAGGCGCCGTACTGGTTCTGACCACCCCCCGATCGGCTCAATCCGCCTTCTGCTCCAGCACCCAGCCGCCGCCGTCGAACTGCTTGAGCGCCTCGTGCAGCCAGGGCAGCAGGGAGTTGAGTTCGGCGTGCAGGGTGTGCGGCGGGTTGATGATGAAGACCCCGCTGCCGCCCATGCCGAAGCCGCGGGGGTCCAGGGCTTGCACCGTCAGCCGCGCATGCACCCAGCGCTTGGTGGCCAGCGCCTTCAGGCGCTTGGGCAGTTGCACCGCCGCCAGCTTGCTCACCACCGGGTACCAGACGATGAAGGTGCCTTCGGCAAAGCGTTGCAGGCCGTCGCGCAGGGCGGTGATCACGCGGCTGTAGTCGCGGTCCAGCTCGTAGCTCGGGTCCAACAGCACCACGCCGCGCCGCGTGGGCGGGGGCAGCGCACCCTTCAGGCCGTCGAAGCCGTCGCTCATCTTGACCTCCACGCCCGGCTCGGTGGCCAGGTACGAGGCCAGCACCCGGTGGTCGGTGGGGTGCAGCTCGAACAGCCGCCACTGGTCCTGCGGCCGGCCCATCGCGTGGGCCACGGCCGGTGAACCGGGGTACTGCTTGAGGCTGTGGCCACCGTTGAACTGGCGGATCAGCGCCAGGTAGTCGGCCACTGCGGGGGGCAGGTCGGTGCGCCCCCACAGCCGGCCCACGCCTTGCGCGTACTCGCCGTTCTTCTTGGCGTAAGCGCTCTGCAGCGAATAGCCGCCCGCGCCGGCGTGGGTGTCGACATAGCGCCAGCCCTTGTCCTTCTGGTTCATGTAGCGCAGCACGCGCATCAGCGCGATGTGCTTGAGCACATCGCCGTGGTTGCCGGCATGGAAGGCGTGACGGTAGGCGAGCATGGGGGGTGGACTGTACGCGCGGTGGTCCCGCAGGTGCCCGGACCGAGAATGCGCCGCACCGCAGCTCACTTCGCCATCACTCCCAGGGTGGCGCACGCTCCATGCCCTCCCTCTTTGACCCCATTCGCCTCGGCGACATCGATCTGGCCACACGCATCGTCATGGCCCCGCTGACCCGCAACCGCGCACCGGGCGGCGTGCCCAACGCCTTGATGGCCGCCTACTATGGTCAGCGCGCCGACCCCCGCACCGGCGCCGGGCTGATCATCAGCGAGGCCACGCAGATCAGCCCGCAGGGCCAGGGCTACGGCGACACGCCCGGCATCCACAGCCGGGCCCAGGTGGATGGCTGGCGCCTGGTGACCGACGCCGTGCACGCCCGCGGCGGCCGCATCGTGTGCCAGCTCTGGCACGTGGGCCGCATCTCCCACACGAGCCTGCAACCGGGCGGCGGCGCCCCGGTGTCGTCCACGGCCCGGGCGGCTCAGGTGCGGACCTGGATCGCCGGCGAACTGGTGGCCTGCTCGCCGCCGCGCGCACTGCGCACCGAGGAAGTGGCGGCCGTGCCGGCCGACTACGCCCACGCGGCGCGCTGCGCCATCGATGCGGGCTTCGACGGCGTGGAAATCCACGCGGCCAACGGCTACCTGCTGGACCAGTTCCTGCGCGACAGCGTGAATGACCGCACTGACGAGTGGGGGGGCTCGCTGGAGAACCGTACCCGGCTGCTGACCGAAGTGGTGGCCGCCGTCGCCGCCGAGGTGGGCGCCGGCCGCACGGGCGTGCGCCTGTCGCCGGTGAGCCCGGTGAACGATTCAGGCCAGGACAGCCAGCCTCAGGTCACCTACGGCCGGGCGGTGGAGCGCCTGGTGCAGCGCCTGGCCCCGCAGAAGCTGGCATTTGTGCATGTGGTGGAGGGCCAGACGGGGGGCCTGCGGGACATCGCGCCTTTCGACTATGCGGTCTTGCGCGGCGCGTTCGGCGGACCCTGGATGGTGAACAACGGCTACGACCGGGCCATGGCGCTGCAGGCCGTGGCCTGCGGGCAGGCCGACCTGGTGGCCTTTGGCCGTGCCTTCATCGGCAACCCCGACCTGGGCCGACGCTTGCGCGAGGACCTGCCCTGGAGCCCGTCGGACCGCAAGACCTACTACGGCGGCGGCGCGCAGGGGTACACCGACTACCCCTGCGCCTAGCCGAAGGGCTCCAGCGGGAAGCTGGCGCCCGCAGCGCCGCCCACGGGCGTCACCGGGTGGTGAGCCATCGACCCACCCGGCAGCATCACGCCTGCGTCCGACGCCAGGGCGGATCCTGGGGCGACAGAGCCGTCGCTCAGGCTGTCGTGCATCCAGACCTCGGCCTGGGCGTGATGGCCAAGGTGCTGCAGACACAGGCCAACCAGGCTGAAGACGCCGGTCGGCAGGTGCTCGCCCAGGGGCCCGAGCGGCCCAGGTTCGCAGCCTCGGTCGGCGGCTGGCGCAGCCTGGTGCAAGACCTCCGCGGCACGGGGGTCGACGGCCATCTTGGCCATCTGGGTGGTCTGGGCGATCTGGGTCTTGAGCTGCGTGCTCGAAATGTTCTCGGTGCGCGGCAGGTAACTCACGCCGCACAGCGACTGCAGGTCATCGAACCTGCCGGTCCAGTCGTCGCCCATCACGACCGCATCGACGCCGTAGACCATGATGTCCCTCTCCTTCTGGTCCCAGCCCGTCTCGGCAATCACCAGGTCCACCCAGCGACAGGCTTTGACGACCTCCATCCGCTCCTCGAAGGACATCACACTCTTCTTGCCCTTGAGTGCATTGAACTCGTCGGTGGACACGGCCACGATCACGAAGTCGAAGCGCTCCTTGATGCGCTGAAGCAGGCGCACATGGCCGATGTGGAAGAGATCGAAGGTTCCGTAGGTGATGGCCGTGCGCAGCGCATCGACCGGATGCCCGGGTCCTGGGGGCGTGAGCGCTTCGGGGTCACGGGGGAAAGGCAAGCTCATGGGCGGGTCGGCGTGCATCGCGAGAGTTCCTCCAGCACCACGGCGTGCAGACGCTGGCAGGCGGCGCCGTCGAGGTGGTCGAACCAGGTCGCGCGCAAGGCCTGGCGGGCGCGGTGGTGCTTGCCGCCTTGACCGAGCCGGGGGGACCGCAACAACCGGATCAGCGCGTCGGCGTCTTCCACCATCGGGCCTGGCAACTCCTTCAGCTTGTCGTCGTAGAGGCGGCGCGACAGCGCGGTGTAGGCCAGGTGGTCCGGACGGAACAGGAGAATCGGGCGATTCAGGTGAAGGTAGTCGAACATCACCGAGGAGTAGTCGGTGATCAGTACCGAGCTGCGGGTGAGCAAGGGGTAGGCGTCGGTGTGCGGGGCGACGAACAGCACCCCGGGCAAGGCGGGCGCAAGCTGCCCGATCAACTCCTGCTCCACCGGGTGCAGGTTCACCACCAGCAGATCGCCCTGCTGCCGAACAGCGTCGGCCACCCGGCTGAGGCCGGTCTCCAGCAGCCAGGTCCCGCGCTTGGCGCTGCGAAACGTCGGAGCGTAGAAGAAGACGCGGCGTCCCGCGCCGACCACCTGCCCGCAGCGTTCGTACAGGGCGCGATCGACATTGACCAGGTCGGCCTCGGTCGGCTCGCGGTACAGCACGTCGTTGCGCGGGTAGCCGATCGGGTCGTAGCCATCGAAGGCGAACCAGCGTCGCCATTCGAACTCACCGGCGCGCGCGGTACCCACCAGCCGCGCGTAGGGACCGCAGGTGGCCAGCACACGCGCCAGGTGAGGCCCCAGCGCCCGGCCGCCGGGCAGGTTGCGCAGGCCGATCTCCTTGATCGACACCCCATGCCAGAGCTGGATGTGACGGGCGCCGGCCAGCAGCGCAGCGGCGTAAGGATTGGGATGCATGAGATGGTCGCTGGTGATCACCGCGCCCGCGGACAACACGGCGTGCAACTCGTCGGCGGTCCACCGATCGTGGCTGACGGGCAGGCACCGGCCCCCCAGGGACTCCACCTGCGCTTGCTGAATCTCGTGGTAGGGCAGGAACCAGCAGGCGGTGCCTTCAGCCTCGCAGCGTTCCCGCAGGCCCAGCCAGGCGTACTTGACGTTGTCGCCAAAGTAGAAGGTGCCCACGAAGACGACGCTGCGTGTCTTGGGGTGCATCCGGGACACCCGGGTCAGATCACCGCAGGTGCGCTCGGTGGCCAGCTGCTGCTCGAGATCCCTCACCCGCCGGGTCAGCTCCTGCCATCCGACCGGGACGGCGGCTTCCTGCAGGCGCTTGAGCTCGAGCATGGCGTCCACGAGCTGGCTGATCGCCGCCTCCAGCTCCTGCCCGTGCGATTCCACCCGCGCCAGGCGGTCCAGGGTTGTCATGGCAGCGGTCACGGGAACTATTGTCAAGGGCATGGCGCGTACTGTTGTTGCTCTGCGCCAAGGAGGACTGATTCAATTCCAGTGTAGGAACCGTGCGCATCGCCAATGGGCCGAATTGGCGTGTCAAACCCGATCAGTCCTGCCAGCGTGCCCGGGGAGGTGTCGCCGTCATGAATCCATGCGCTTCTCGCATAGATTCATTGATCCTGCGAGTTACCGCGTGATTACATTGCGCCCACAATCCGGGCCCCGACACATGGGTTGGCGCCAAGGCATGGACAGGCGGTCTCGGGCGAGTTTCCAGGGGGCATGCGGCCGCCTCCAGGAAACTGGCCCGAAACCGGATCTCCACCCTCTTGCGGTCACTCCCATGAACCACCCGTTGATGTCGGGCCTGCGGCTGAACGCCCCTGCCTACGTGAAACACGCCCGGCTCACTGCCTGGGTGGCCGAGATTGCCGCGCTGACGCAGGCGGCCGATGTGGTCTGGTGCGACGGCAGCGCCGAAGAGCACGAGCGCCTGTGCGAGCAACTGGTGGCCGCCGGCACCATGCGCCGGTTGAACCCGGTCAAGCGTCCCAACAGTTTCCTGGCCTGGAGCGACCCCAGTGACGTCGCCCGCGTGGAAGACCGCACCTTCATCTGCAGCACCCGCCAGGAAGATGCCGGCCCCACCAACCACTGGATGGACCCCGTCGAGATGCGCACCCTGCTGCAGACCGGCGACCAGGCCTTGTTCAAGGGCGCGATGCAGGGCCGCACCTTGTATGTGGTGCCGTTCTCGATGGGGCCGCTGGGCTCGCACATCTCGCACATCGGGGTGGAGCTGACCGACAGCCCGTATGTCGTCATCAGCATGCGCACCATGACGCGCATGGGCCGCGCGGTGTATGACCTGCTGGGCGAGGACGGCGCCTTCGTGCCTTGCGTGCACACCGTGGGCGCGCCGCTGCAGCCGGGCCAGCAGGATGTGGGCTGGCCCTGCAACAAGACCAAGTACATCGTCCACTACCCCGAAACGCGCGAGATCTGGAGCTACGGCTCGGGCTACGGCGGCAACGCGCTGCTGGGCAAGAAGTGCTTCGCGCTGCGCATCGCCTCCACCATGGGACGCGAGCAGGGCTGGCTGGCCGAGCACATGCTGGTGCTGGGCGTCACCTCCCCGGCGGGCAAGAAGGTCCACGTGGCCGCCGCCTTCCCCAGCGCCTGCGGCAAGACCAACTTCGCCATGCTCGTGCCCCCGGCCGGTTTCGAGGGCTGGAAGGTCACGACCATCGGTGACGACATCGCCTGGATCAAGCCGGGCGCCGATGGCCGCCTGCACGCCATCAATCCTGAAGCCGGCTACTTCGGCGTGGCCCCGGGCACCAACGACAAGACCAACCCCAACTGCATGGCCTCGCTGCAGCGCGACGTGGTCTTCACCAACGTGGCGCTCACCGATGACGGTGACGTGTGGTGGGAAGGCATGACCGACGAGCCGCCGGCGCACCTGATCGACTGGCAGGGACGCGACTGGACGCCCGAGATCGCCCGCGCGAATGCCGACAACGGCAAGCCGCGACCGGCCGCGCATCCGAACGCCCGCTTCACCGTGGCCTCCACCAACAACCCGGTGCTGGACGCGCAGTGGGACTCCACCACCGGCGTGGCCATCGATGCCTTCATCTTCGGCGGCCGGCGCTCCACCACCGTGCCCCTGGTGACCGAGGCGCGCGACTGGACCGAGGGCGTCTACATGGCCGCCACCATGGGCAGCGAGACCACGGCCGCGGCCGCCGGCACGCAGGGCGTCGTGCGCCGCGACCCTTTCGCCATGCTGCCCTTCTGCGGCTACAACATGGCCGAGCACTTCGGCCACTGGCTGCACCTGGGCGACAAGCTCAACGGCCATGGCGTGAAGCTGCCGAAGATCTTCTGCGTCAACTGGTTCCGCAAGGGCGCCGATGGCAAGTTCGTCTGGCCGGGCTACGGCGAGAACATGCGCGTGCTGGCCTGGATGCTGGGCCGCATCGACGGCACCGCGGGCGGCGTGCAGAACGCCTTCGGCACCAGCCCGCGCTACGAAGACCTGCGCTGGGACGGGCTGGCCTTCACGCGCGGGCAGTTCGCCAGCGTGATGGACATCGACCCTGCAGCCTGGAAGGCCGAACTCGCCCTGCACCAGGAACTGTTCACGCTGCTGGCGCACGGGCTGCCGCCGGAGTTGCCGGCCACCCGGGCCCGTATCGAGCAGCGCCTGGCGGCCTGACCGCCCGGTGCGGCTCCAGATCCTGTCCGACCTGCACCTCGAGACCGAGGCGTTCGACCCGCAGCCGGCGCCCGGCGCCGAGCTGCTGGTGCTGGCTGGCGATATCGACTCCACCTGGGCGGGCCTGCAGCGCTTTGCCGCGTGGCCGGTGCCCGTGCTCATGGTGGCGGGCAACCACGAGTTCGACGGGCGCGACCTGCGCCAGGGCTGGGGCCCGCTGCGCCAGGCCTGCTCCCGGGCCGGCATCCGCCTCTTGCAGCGCGAGGACCTGATGCTGACCAGCCGCGCGGGCCGCCGGGTGCGGTTTCTGGGGGCCACGCGCTGGACCGACTTCGACCTGTTCGGGCCCGGGGAACGGGCCAAGGCGCTGCGGGCTGGCAGCTATTACCTGCGCACGATGGCCTCGACGCTGGACGGCCACCCCCTGGACGGTCCGGCTCTCAGGGCCGAGGGCCAGGCCTGCCGCGCCTGGCTGGAGCGGGCTCTGTCCATCCCCGTGGGCGATGCGGCCGACGCCACGGTGGTGGTGACGCACTTCGCCCCCAGCCTGCGCAGCGCCGACCCGCGATACGGCCGCCAGGCCGGCACGGCCAGCTTCTGCAACGCCGATGACGACCTCCTGCCCCGTGCCGATCTCTGGATTCACGGCCACCTGCACTGCCGCCACGACTACCGGGTGGACCGGCCCGGCCGCGGGCCCACGCGGGTGGTGTGTCAGGCCCGCGGCCTGGGCCACAAGGGCGAGACCGCAGGATTTCAGCCCGACCGCCTGTTCGAGGTGTGAGCGCCGATGGCAGTCCGGACGGTGGCGGACGTCCCTGTCAGGGGCCTGCCATAACCCCTGTGCGGCCCATTGATTTGCCGCAATGCCCGCGTTGGCGAGGGCGAGGATACTGCCGTCGAGGTGAAGGCGCCGCGGTACGGGCGCCAGCACCGCGTGTGCACGTGGCCCTTCACCCTGTCCCGCAACCCCTGTTTCAAGAGGATCCTCGATGAAAATTCTCGTCGCCGTGGATGGCAGCACCTTCACCAAGCGCATGCTCGGCTATCTGGCCGCCCATGACGAGTGGCTCGGGGGTGCGCACCAGTACACCGTGCTGCACTGCGTGAGCGCCGTGCCCCCGCGAGCCGCGGCCGTGATCGACAAGGCCACGCTCAAGGCCTATTACGACGACGAGGCCGAGAAGGTGTTGCGCCCCATCCGCGCATTCTTCAGCAAGAAGCGCAACCTCCAGGTGGACTTCGCCGTGAAGACGGGGACTGCGGCGGACCACATCGTGGGTACCGCCAGCAAGGGCGACTACGACTTGGTCATCATGGGCTCGCACGGCCACGGTGCCTTGGGCAACCTGGTGATGGGCTCGGTCGCCACCAAGGTGCTGGCGCACTGCAAGACGCCCGTCCTGCTGGTGCGCTGAGGGTCCGGGCTGCGGCGCGGGCCTGGCTCGGCCGGGTCGCCAGCGCGACGGTTGGCCTCAGAGTCCCGGGCCGGGGCGCTGCGAAGCGAGCTGGGACCACCAGGCGCTGGGCTCGGTCGACGTGTCAACCCCGCCCGTGGACCCTGCGGGCGCGGCCTCGATGGACAGATCCAGGGCGAAGGCGGTGCCGTAGTCGGCGAAGTCCGGTGTCGGCGTGGCCGTCTCCGGGCGCAGGCGCTCCATCAGGCGGTGTGCAAGCGTCGAAGGCTTCATCGTGTGCTCCCTGTGTTCTCGACTCTGGCGTTCATGCTGACATGATGCAGCCGCGTCGATGACGGGAATTTGACCGCTTTGGTGTCGGATATCACGTTACCGACGGGGATGTCGCGCTGTCGCAACAGGCCGGCGTCCCCGGGCGTGCCGTGGCGCCTGCGGCCTGGAGACGTCGGCCAGCAGCAGCACGCTGCGCACCAGGTCTTCCACGGCTTCCTCGAGTCGGGCTGGTGGCTCCAGGGTCTCGATGACAGCCCGCAGCTCGTCAGCGTCCTCCAGGTCGTCCGGGTCAAATCCCGCATACAGGACAGCCAGCGGCTCGAGCAGGCCGGGATGGTCCAGGGCGATGAGGCCGGTGAAGCGGTCCATCGCCGCGGCGAAGCCCGCCACCCAGGGCAGGGTCAGCGCAGAAGGAGGCAGGCTGCTGTCGTCCAGCTCGAAGACCCAGGGATCGAACCACTGGCGCATCGCGATCGCGCGCTCGAGCTCGGCATGGCGTCGCTGGGCCAAGGTCGCCAGGCGATGCGCCTGCGGCCCGTCGGGCAGGGCGCGGCCCTCCACATCGCCCACCCAGCGCAGCCACTGCGGCATGGGCACGGCCTGGGGCTGCAGCAGCACGCCGCACAGGTAGCCGTCCAGTGCACTGATGTCCAGGGGCTCCAAAGTAGCGGACAGTTCGTCCAGGAGTTGCTCCAGTTCGCTGATCTCGGCGTCGCACAGGGGGGCAGGGTGGCTCATAGGTGCATCCTCCGGCGCATTCTCCGGCGCATTCCCCGCGGCGGCGACTTGACTTGTCTAGACTCCGATCCTTCGCTCGGTTCCCCCACCTTCACCTCCCAGACTCAGGAGACCCCCCATGGGCGCGCCTCAACCCTTCAGCTCGACCGCCGACATCGGCCATTGGATCGACGGCCGCCGCACCGCCCGTGCCGACGTGCGCTCACAGCCCGTGTGGAACCCGGCCACTGGTCAGGTGGCGCGGCGCGTGCTGCTGGGCAACGAGGTGGACGTGGCCGCAGCCGTGGCCGCGGCCCGCGCGGCCCAGCCGGCCTGGGGCGACATGCCGCCCATCCGCCGGGCGCGGGTGATGAACGCCTTCCTGGCACTGCTGAACCAGCACCGCGACGAGCTCGCCGCCATGATCACGGCCGAGCATGGCAAGGTCTTCACCGATGCCCAGGGTGAGGTCACGCGCGGCATCGACATCGTGGAGTTCGCCTGTGGCATCCCGCAACTGCTCAAGGGCGACTACACCGACCAGGTCTCCACCGGCATCGACAACTGGACGCTGCGCCAGCCCCTGGGCGTGGCGGCGGGCATCACCCCGTTCAACTTCCCGTGCATGGTGCCGTGCTGGATGTTTCCGGTGGCGCTGGCCTGCGGCAACGCCTTCATCCTCAAGCCCAGCGAGCGCGACCCCAGCCCCGCGCTGCTGATGGCCGAGCTGCTGCAGCGCGCCGGCCTGCCTGATGGCCTCTTCAACGTGGTGCAGGGCGACAAGGTGGTGGTGGACGCGCTGCTCACCCACCCGGATGTGAAGGCCGTGTCCTTCGTGGGCTCCACGCCGATTGCCCAGTACATCTACGAGACCGGCGCGCACCACGGCAAGCGCGTGCAGGCCCTGGGCGGCGCGAAGAACCACATGGTGGTCATGCCCGATGCCGACCTGGACCAGGCCGTGGACGCGCTGATCGGCAGCGCGTATGGCTCGGCCGGCGAGCGCTGCATGGCCATCAGCCTGGCCGTGCTGGTGGGCGATGTGGGCGAGCGCATCGTGCCGCTGCTGGCCGAACGGGCGAGATCGCTGAAGGTGAAGAACGGCATGGAGCCCGACGCCGAGATGGGCCCCATCGTGACGCGCGAGGCGCGCGACCGCATCGAGGGCTACATCGCGCTGGGCGTGGAGGAAGGCGCCACGCTGGTGGTGGACGGTCGCGGCTGCCAGGTACCCGGCCATGAGGGCGGCTTCTTCACGGGCGGCACGCTGTTCGACCACGTCACCCCGGCCATGCGCATCTACAAGGAAGAGATCTTCGGCCCGGTGCTCGCCTGCGTGCGGGCGAAGGATTTCGCCGAAGCGGCGCAGCTCGTCAACGACCACGAGTTCGGCAATGGCGTGTCCTGCTTCACCAGCGACGGCGGCGTGGCGCGCGAGTTCGCGCGCCGCATCCAGGCGGGCATGGTGGGCATCAACGTGCCCATCCCCGTACCCATGGCCTGGCACGGCTTCGGCGGCTGGAAGCGCAGCCTGTTCGGCGACATGCACGCCTACGGCGAGGAGGGCGTGCGCTTCTACACCAAGCAAAAGAGCGTGATGCAGCGCTGGCCCGACAGCATCGGCAAGGGCGCGGAGTTCGCCATGCCGGTGGCGAAGTAGGTCGGCCCGGCGGGCCTGGCGGCGCCGACACCGGCCGCCGCGCCCCAGGCGCTCTCAGGCCCCGATCACGCCGCCATCGGCGCGCTGTACCACCACAGTGGCCGAGCGCGGTCGCCCGCCGGGGTTGAAGTCCGGCCAGTTGGAGAACTTGCGCGGCTCCGCGGGGTCGCTGCGGTCGCTCGGCGTCTCGCCGGGGTGCTGGATGTTCAGGAACATGGTGCGGCCATCGGGCGCCCAGGCCAAGCCCGTGATCTCGCAGCCCGTGGGTCCGGTCAGGAAGCGCCGCACTTCGCCCGTGGCGGTGTTGCAGGCCAGCATCTGGTTGTTGCCGATGCGGGCCACTTCGCCCTGATGCATCTGGCTGGTGGACATGTCGGTCTGTATCCACAGCACGCCGCGTGCGTCGAAGGCGATACCGTCGGGGCAGGCGAACACGTCGCCCCGGATGTTGCCCTGGGCTTGCGGCCGCGCGTTGGCCGGGTCCCCGGCGAGCACCAGGTGGTTCCAGTCGAAGGCCGCGCCGTCGAAGTCACCGTCCTCCTTCCAGCGGATGATGTGGCCCATGTTGTTGTTGGCGCGCGGGTTGGCCGCGTCCACGCCCGGTTGTCCCGCGGTGCCGCGCGCGCTGTTGTTGGTGAGGGTGCAGTAGACCCAGCCCGAGCGTTCGTCGATGGCCAGCCACTCCGGGCGGTCCATCTTGGTGCCGCCCAGCACGTCGGCCGCCTGCCGGGCCTTGATGACCACCTCGCCTTGATCGGCAAAGCCGTTCGCGGCCGTCAAGGGCCCCTGGCCGTGCACCAGGGGCAGCCAGCGACCGCGGCCGTCGGCATCGAACCGTGCCACGTACAGCGTGCCGTGGTCCAGCAGTTCGCGGTTGGCTTGCGCCGCGGTGAGGCCGTTGCCGGCGGGCCGGATGCGGTCGCGGCTGACGAATCTGTAGATGTACTCGAAACGGGCGTCCTCGCCCGAATAGACGACGGCGCGACCGTCCTTGGTGACCGCCACCCAGGCCCCTTCGTGGGCGGCACGTCCCAGCGCGGTGCGCTTGACGGGCGTGCTGCCGGGGTCCATCGGGTCGAGTTCGACCACCCAGCCGAAGCGGTTGGGCTCGTTGGGGTTCTTCGTCGCGTCGAAGCGTTCGTCATGCTCGTGCCAGCGGTACCAACCGCCGCTGCCGCGCAGGCCCCAGCGCTGCTCGTGCGCGCTCGGCTGGGCCGGGCCCTTGAAGTAGCCGGCCCAGTTCTCCTCGCCCGACAGGTAGGTGCCCCAGGGGGTCTTGCCACTGGCGCAGTTGTTCAAGGTGCCCAGCACCCGGGTGCCAGTGGGGTCCGCGGCGGTGCGCATCATGGGGTGGCCGGCCGCCGGGCCGCCCACCGCGAAGGGCGTGTCCATCGTCACGCGCCGGGCGTGGCGCGAAGGGCGCACCATGGACCAGACGCCGCGCTTCATCTCCACCTCGATCACCGACAGCCCGTGCGCCATCTGGCTCTTGCGCACCTTCTCGGCCGTCCAGGGCGTCATGCCGCCCACGTGCAGCAGGCCATCGTCGGTGTACTCGTGGTTCATGGCCAGCAGGCCGCGCGTGGAGCTGCCCTCCAGCGGATAGTAGTGCAGGCCGTCGTGGTGCATGCCCGTCTGCACCGCCTGTTCCTGTGCGGTGTTGGAGGCGTCCGGGCGGAACGCCGGCATGTTCCCGGGCACGCCCACGGGCTCGCCCCAGGCGGCGATGACCGAGGCGACATAGCCTTCGGGCACCACCAGGCGGTCGCCGGCATCCGTGGGCACGCTCTTGAAGCCCAGCGACACGGCCGCGGAGCCCGTTCGCGAGGGCCCTGCCGCGCAGCCGGCAAGCGGCGCCAGCCATGCCAGCAAGCCCGCAGCGGCGCCCCCGCCCAGCACGGTGCGCCGCGCCAGGCTGGACACCTCGTGGATGCTCGGGTTGGCAGAACGGTTGCTGTCTTCCATGGCGTCGAAATCCTTGCTCATCGCTGTTCCTTTCTCATGTCCTGATGGCCTCATGGCCTGATCGCCGGTTCACTTCCAACCTCACCGCCCACTCACCGCCCACTCATCGCCGCCGCATCGCTGACGAACACCGGCATGACCTTCCACAGCCCCTTCACGCGGGCGTTGGCCACTGCGTCCTGCGCGATCGTGTGGCCGCTGAGGATGCCCGACTCGACGCCAGGTCGGCGGCAAGCGTGCCGTGACAAGCCTCCATTCTCACCAGCGTTGCACGGACAGTGAAGCCGTGACCTCCCGCGCCCTGATGCGGATGCGAACCCGTTATCATTAAAATAGGTCAACTTGAGCCTGTGCAGACCGCGCAGGCTCCGCCTTCCCCCTGTCATTGACCCATCCACTTCGTCGAGGTCCCCCTGTGAAACGTCCCCAACGCGCCCTGCTGACGCTGTGCATGGCGGCGCCATTGGCCCTTCCCGCATGGTCTCAGGCGGCGAGTTCAGGTGCGCGAGTGGAGGCCGTCACCGTCACCGGTACCCGGCAGGCTTACCAAGGTGAATTCAAGCGCTTGGAAACGCCCCAGGCCGAACAAACCATCGATGCCGAAACCCTGCGTGCATCCGGCGCGAACGACCTGACGCAGGCGCTCGACCTGTCGGCTTCAGTAGCTCGACAGAACAACTTCGGCGGGCTGTGGAACGCCTTCGCCTTGCGGGGCTTCGTAGGTGACGAGAACCTGCCCAGCAACTACCTGGTCAACGGCTTCAACGCGGGTCGGGGCTTCGGCGGGCCCAGGGATCTGTCGGGCATCGAGTCGGTCGAGGTGCTGAAGGGCCCACGGGCCGCACTGTTCGGGCGCGGTGAGCCCGGCGGCACGGTGAACCTTGTGACCAAGCGCCCGACGTTCAAGACGGCCGGCGAGTTTCGCTGGTCCGCTGGCAGTTTCGAGACCTACCGCGCCGATGCCGACTGGACGGGCCCGCTGTCCGATGCGATCGCCGTGCGCCTGATCGGCTTCGCGGAGGACGCCGGCAGCTTTCGCAACACGGTTGAAACCCGCAAGTACGGCATGAGCCCGTCCTTGGCTTGGCGCCTCAGCCCGCAAAGCCGGCTGGTCTACGAACTGGAACTCAGCCATCAGGCCATCCCGTTCGATCGCGGAGTCCTGGCGGTCAATGGCCAACTGGGCCGCATCCCGGCCAGCCGCTTCCTGGGCGAGCCGGGCGACGGCCCGTTGAAGGCCGACGTGCAGGGCCACCAGCTGGAGTTCCAGCACGACTTCAGCAAGGACTGGAGCGCCCTCGTGGGCTTCACCACGCGCAAGACCTCGTTGGAAGGCTTCTCGACCGAGGCGGAACTGGCCACGAACCGCCAGCGGCTGCTGGTGGATGGTCAGACGCTGACCCGGCAACGTCGGTTTCGTGACTACGATGCGTCCTTCCAGGTGATCCGCGCCGAGATCAACGGCCGCTTCCGGTTGGCCGGGCTGCAGCATCGCCTGATCTTCGGCGTCGATGCCGACCGCTTCGAGAACGATCAGGTCTTCCTGCGCGCCCGTGCGCCCACCCTGGCCAGCAATCCGACGCCTGCCCAGCAGCAGGCGATCGACATCTTCAACCCGGTCTACGGCAGCTACAACCTGCCCACCCCCACACCGCTGACCAACCGGGTGGAGACGCAGAAGTCAGTGGGCGTGTTCGCTCAGGACCAGATCACCCTGAGCGAGCGTGTGCAACTGCGCCTGGGGGCGCGCTTCGACGACTACCGGCAGACCCTCCAGGACCGGGCAGCCAGCCGGGTGTCGACGCAGAAGCAGACGCGCGTCAGCCCCCAGCTCGGCATCGTTTACCGGGCACGCGATCCCATCTCGCTGTATGCCACGTTCGGTGAGAACTTCCGCCCGTTGTCAGGCGCGGATGCCCAGGGCAAGGGCTTCGAGCCCAACCAGTCGAAGTCGGTCGAGGCCGGCGCGAAGCTTTCGCTCGGGGGCATCGACGCCACGGTGGCCGTGTTCCAGGTCAAGCAGACGAACATCCTGGTCGCCGCCGACGCCAGCGCCGCGACGCAACTGGCCATCGGCAAGGCCAGGAGCCAGGGCCTCGAGGTCGACCTGCAGGGTGAGCTCGGTCAGGGCCTGAGCCTGTGGGCCTCGTACGCCTTTGTGGACGCCAAGACCTCCAACATCTTCAACGACGCCAACTTCGGCGTTCCGGTACCCGCGGGCACCCCGTTGCTCAACGTGCCCAGGCACACCCTGAGCCTGCAGCTCGTGAAGTCCTTCCACATGGCCGGGCGCGGCCTGCAATTCGGCGGCGGCCTGGTCCACGTGGGTCAGCGCTCGGGCGAGTTCACCACCGCATTCAAGCTGCCGGCCTACACGGTGGCACGGGCCTTCGCCGCCTATGGCGTGACCAAGTCGACCACCCTGCGCCTGGATGTCGACAACCTGTTCAACGAAACCTACTACACCAACTCGTTCTCGACGCTGTGGGTGCAGCCCGGCGCACCGCGCAGTGCGCGCGTGTCGGCCGCGTTCAAGTTCTGACATGGGGGCCGGCTTCAGGCTGCAGGCAGACCAACTGCGCGTGCAGCGCGGCGGCAAGGACGTGCTCGCGGGCGTCAACTTTGCCGTGGCCCGCGGCGAGGTTTACGGCCTGTTGGGCGGCAACGGGGCCGGCAAGTCGACGACGCTGGCCACGTTTCTCGGCTTCCTGCCCGCCGCCAGCGGCCGCGTGCTCGTCAATGGCCAGGAGGTCAGCACCGACCTGTTGGCCGCCCGCCGCGCCATGGCCTACCTGCCCGAGGCTGCGTCGCTCTACGAACACCTGGATGCACGCGAGAACCTGCGCTACTTTCTGCAACTGGCGGATGCACGCTGCAGTGAAGCCGACATCGATGCGGCGCTGGACCGCGTCTTGCTGGGCACCGACGCGCGCAGCCTCAAGCTTCGTGGGTACTCCAAGGGCATGCGCCAGAAAGTGGCCATTGCCCTGGCCCTCCTGCGTGACACGGACATCCTGCTGCTCGACGAGCCGACATCCGGGCTCGATCCCTCGGCCATCGACGAGTTCCATGAGCTGGTGCGCGGCCTGGCCGACGCTGGCAAGGCCATCCTGATGGTGACGCACGACGTGTACGGCGCCTGCCAGGTGGCCGACCGCATCGGCCTGCTGCGCGGCGGGCGCCTGGTGGACCAGTTCGAAGCGCCCGCCGGGGGCCGCATCGACACCGAGACCGTGCACCGCGCTTTCTCGGCCCAGGCGACGGCGTGACACACCTGCTTGCCATCGCCGGCGCCGAGTGGCGCTACTGGATGCGCTCACGCTTGGCGCTCGCCGGGGCGCTGCTCCTGGCCGGACTGTTGGTGGCGACCACGGTGCTGACCGCGCTGCGTATGCAGGGCGAAGCGGCCGAACGCGCCCACCACCAGGCCGAGGCCGAAGCGGCCTTCCTCTCGCAACCCGCCCGCCACCCTCACCGCATGGTGCACTACGGACACTACGTCTTCCGTACCCCGGCACAGTTGGCCCAGTTCGACCCCGGCCTCGACCCCGTGACGGGCCAGTCGATCTTTCTCGAAGGTCACCGGCAGAACACGGCCATGTTCGCCGCGGCGGGTGCGAGCGCCGATCTGGGCGCCTTCAGCGGGCTGAGCCCGGCGATGGTCTACCAGCTGCTCGCCCCGCTGCTGGTGATCCTGCTCGGGCATGGCCTGATCACGCGCGAACGCGAGGCCGCAACGCTGGCGACCCTGCTCGCGCAAGGCACATCGGGCCGGGTGCTGCTGGCGGGCAAGGCCCTGGCGCTGCTGTCCTTCGTGCTGCTGCTGCTGGTGCCACTGGCGATCAGTGCAGCCCTGGCCGTCGGTGCGGGGGAGCAGGGGCCGGCTGCATGGGCCTTGTTCGGCGCCTACCTGCTGTACCTGGTCATCTGGTCCGGGCTGGTCTTGCTGGCGTCGACGCTGCTCAGGCGCCGCTCGACCGTGCTGGCAAGCCTGGTAACGCTGTGGGTCGCGCTGACCCTGGTGCTGCCAGCCCTGGCCGCCAGTTGGGCCTCGAGCGCAGCGCCGATGGCCGGCAAGATCGAGACCGACCTGGCGATGTGGTCCGACCTGCGCCAGCTGGGCGATGGCTACAACGCCAGCGACCCGGCCTTCGCCCAGTTGCGCGCCGATCTCCTGGCCCGGCATGGCGTGCAACGTGTCGAAGACCTGCCGGTGAATCTGCGCGGCGTCGTCGCACAGGTCAGCGAGCAAAGGCTCACCGAGACGCTGAACCGCTACGCTCGCGCGCACATGGCCGCGCAAACCCGGCAAGCTGCAGTGCTGGCCGGCCACGGCTGGTTCACACCGCGGCTCGCCGTGGCTGAGGCGTCGCGCGCCGTGGCCGGCACCGACCTCGCGCACCACCACCGCTTCCTGCAGGAGGCCGAGGTTCTTCGCTACGCCTTCGTGCAGGGCCTGAACAAGGTGCACGCCGAGAAGCTGGCCTACATCGACGACATCCGTCGCAGCAGCGATGCGCTGGCGCAGCAGCGCACGCGCGTGGATGCCACGACCTGGCGGCTTCTGGAGCGATTTCGTTTCGAACCGGACGCGTCGGGCACCCGCATCGCCCGGGCGAGCTCGCAGTGGCTGATGCTGGGTGTCTGGTGCGTTCTCCTGATCGTCGCAGGGTCATGGGCTGGTGCAAGACTCCAGCCATGAGAGCGCTGTCCTCTTTGGCGCGCGCGTGGCTCGAGGTCCGCCGCGAAGCCGCCCTGCTGGCTCGCGACCGTTCGGTGTGGGCCTGGTGGCTGGTCGTGCTGTGCCTGTCGGTGCTGGCCGTGTCGGCGGGGATGTCCGAGATCCGCCAGCAGAAGGCCTTGATCGCGCGGATGGTCGAGGCCGACCGCACCGAGCGTTTGAACGTGCTGAAGGCGCAGAAGGACTGGGGCAGCGCCGCGTACCACAGCTTCCACCTCACCTTCGACCCACCATCGGACTTGGCGTTCGCGGCCCTGGGTCGGCGCGACGACGCGGCGTGGAAGCACCGCGTGAGGATGCTGGCATTGGAAGGCCAGATCCATGAACGCGATGCCGGTCATCCGGTCCTGGCCCTCATGGGCCGGTTCGACTTCTCGTTCCTGGCGACCTTCGTGCTGCCGCTCGTGCTGATCGTGTTGCTGCACGACCTGCGCGCCAGCGAGCGCGTGGCCGGACGTCACGACCTGCTGGTGGCCACCGCAGGGCAGGCGGCGCGGATGTGGCGGTGGCGTGCAGTTCTGAAGGCCGCCGGCGTGTTCGTCTGCGCCGCGGTTCCACTGGCAGTGGCAGGCAACCTGGCCGGCACCGCCCTGCCCACGCTGCTGGCGGCCTGCGCACTGCTCCTGGCCTACTTGTTGTTCTGGACCGGGCTGTGCACCGCCTTGGCAGCCTGGCAACAGCCGGGGGAAGTCATCCTGGCCACGCTGGTGGCGCTGTGGATCCTGCTGGGCGTCGTCGTTCCCGCTGCCGGCCGCGTGGCCATCGACCGCGCCGTGCCCGTGCCCTCGGGCGCGGACATCATCATGACCCAGCGCGAGGCGGTGAACGATGCCTGGGACCTGCCCAAGGCCACCACGATGGAGGCCTTTGTCGAGCGCCATCCGCAGTGGGCGGATCACGCCGCGGTCGAGCGGCCGTTCGAATGGAAGTGGTACTACGCCTTCCAGCAGGTGGGTGACCAACAGGCCCAGGCACTTTCGCAGGCCTACACCGCCGGCCGCATGAATCGCGACCGGCTGGCCGCTTGGCTTGCCGTCATCGCACCCCCCGTGTTGATGGAACGCTCGCTGCAGGCGCTGGCGGGAACTGACGTGCACGCCACCCTGGCCTATGAGGCCCGGGTGCGTGCCTTCCATGCCGAGCTGCGCGAGTTCTACTACCCGAAGCTTTTCCGAAGCGAGGCTCTCGACGCCGCCGCTCTCGAGGCCTTGCCCCTGTTTCGCCCTGGGGTCGCCCAGGAGTAGCCAGGCGCCGCATGGCGACCGTCTGGGCGCCGATGGTCCCGCAAGGCTCGTAGAGTCCGGAGAGCCCGGAAGCCCGTGAGGCGATTTCACACTTCGCTTGCAAGGTGGCCGGTTCAGCCCGGCCTCTCGTGGCTACCCCTTCACGGTGAAGGCCTGTGCCAGCGTTCAGTCCGTCACTGCCAGCTCATGGCCGCCACGTCGTTGACGAACACCGGCATGTCCTTCCACAACCCCTTCACGCGGGCGTTGGCCACGGTGATCCAGGTCGGTTGGTACAGGTAGGCCGCCACGGCCTCGCGCGCCACCAACTGCTGCGCCTGGCCCATCAATCTGTCGCGCTCCTCGGGTTTGATCGTGGCCTTGATCTTGTGCCACAGGGCGTTGAATTCGGCCGACTCGTAGCCCCAGTAGTAGTTCGGCCGCGCGAAATTGCCGAAGTCCAGGGGCTCCACGTGGGCGATCACCGTCAGGTCATAGGCTTTCTGGCCGTACACGCCCGACAGCCACTGCGCCCACTCCACGTTCTCGATCTTCGCGATGATGCCCACCTTGGCCAGTTGCGCTGCGATCACCTCGCCACCCTGGCGCGCGTAGGGCGTGGGCGGCAGCTTCATGCTCAGCTCCAGCGGCGGCGTGATGCCGGCCTGGTGCAGCAGGGCGCGGGCCTTGGCCTGGTCGAAGGGGTTCAAGTCCGTGGTGTCGATGTAGCCCGGCGCGCCGGGCACGTAGTAGCTGCCGATGGGTGTGCCGAAGCCGTCGGCCGCACCCTCGATCACCGCCTTGCGGTCGATGGCGGCGTAGATGGCGCGGCGCACCCGCACGTCGTCCAGGGGCTTGCGCTTGTTGTTCATGGCCAGGATGGTCTTGGCGCGCGAGCCGCCGATCAGCACCTGGTACTTCTTGCCGTCCTGGAAGGCCTTCAGGCTCTTGGCCGCCGACACGCGCGGGAACACGTCCACGTCGCCCGACAGCAGCGCGGCCACCTGCGCCGCGGGGTCGCTGATGAAGCGCATGGTCACGCGCCTCAGCTTCACATCCTTGGCGTGGCGGTAGCCGTCCCAGCGCGCGAGGGTGACGCTGGAGCCGCGGCTCCAGGCCTCCAGCCGGTAGGGGCCCGTGCCCACGGGCTGCGTGGCGTTGCTGGCCACGCTCTTGGGCTCCACGATGATGGCCGTGGCCTGACCAAGCTGGAACAGCAGGTCGGGGTTGCCGTTCTTCAGGTTCAGCACCACGGTGTGCGCGTCCGGCGTGTCGATGCGTTCGATGTTGGCGAACACCGCTTTGTCCTTGTTGGTGCTTTCCTTGGTGACCGCACGCTCGAAGGAGAACTTCACGTGGGCCGCAGTGAGGGGCTCGCCGTTGTGGAACTTCACGCCCTGGCGCAGCCTGAAGGTCCAGGTCTTCAGGTCCGGCGAGGCGGTCCAGCTCTCGGCCAGCAGGCCCGTGATCCTGCTGTCGCTGCCGATCTTGGTCAGCGTCTCGTACACGATGTACAGGGTGATCTCGGCAATGGCCGAGGCAGCGCCGGCGGTCGGGTCCAGGCCGGGCGGCTCCAGCGTCATGGCCAGCACCAGCGTGTCCTTCCGGGGCTGGGCCTGGGCGGGCGATGCCGCCCACAGCGCAACCGCGAGCCCGACGGCCCAGACCGTCATGGCGGCGGGACTCGCGAAGGTCACCAGGGCGGCGCAGGCCGTCCTGGCGCGGGCGCGGGGGTTCACGCGGTCAACGGGCATGGACGGCACTCCTGGGCAACGAGGAGGACATCCTACGGCGGCCCCCGGGCCCTGTGATCCAGAACTTCCCGCGGGCCGCTCAGGCCGGCGAGCCGGGCACTGCGCGCTAGAACGGGATGTCGTCGTCCATGTCGTCGAAGCTGGTGGCGGACTTGGCAGGCGCCGGCTTGGCGGCCGGAGCGTTGCGCTGGGCCGGGGCCGGGCGCGCCGAGGCACCCCCGCCCATGTCTTCGCCGCCGCCCGAGCCGCCGCCCATGCCGCCTTCACGCCCGCCCAGCAGCTGCATCTCGGTGGCGACGATGTCCACGGTGTTGCGCTCGATGCCGTCCTTGTCGGTGTACTTGCCGTACTTCAGCCGGCCCTCCACGTACACCGGCCGGCCCTTCTTCAGGAACTCGCCAGCGATCTCGGCCAGCCGGTCGTAGAAGGTGACGCGGTGCCACTGGGTGTCCTCGATGGTCTCACCCGAGGTCTTGTCCTTGCGCCGGCTGGACGTGGCGATGGAGACGTTGCAGATGGCCGCGCCGCTGGGCGCGTAGCGCACCTCCGGGTCGCGCCCGCAGTTGCCGATGAGGATGACTTTGTTGACCGAGGCCATGGCGGGCTCTCCTGCAGGGGTGGTGTGGAATCGGGTGACCGGACCGCAGCGTGGGCGGGTGGTGCACAGGCATGATACCGACGCCGGTGGGCCGGTCCGTCAGCCGCGGTCACCCGAACGAGGGGCCGGTGCGGGGGTGGAGCGGGCGCAGAGCAGACGGGCGCGCTTTGGCAGCCTGGGGATGCTGCGGGGGGGTACCGGATCGTGTACAGCGGGGCCGGCTACCTGAACCCCACCCGGTCCAGCATCTGCTGCACCGCCACCTGGTTCATGCCCACGCGGCTGATGGGCACCAGCTCGCTCTTGAAGGCGCCGCCCGACATGGCCTTGAGCGCCGGGTTGTCGAAGCTCACGCCCACGGCGGCCGGCCACTCGTTGTTGCCGTTGGCAAAGTGGTTCTGTGCCTCGGGGCTCGCCAGGTACTCCAGGAATTTCACGGCCGCCGGTGCGTTCTTCGCGTGCCGTGCCACGGCGCCCCCGGCGATGTTCAGGTGCGTGCCCCAGGATGACTGGTTGGGAAACACCACGCCCACCCGTTCGATCACCGCCCGGTCCTCGGGTTGGGGCGAGCGCATCAGGCGTGCCAGGTAGTAGGTGTTGGTCACGGCCACACCGCACTCACCGCTGGCCACGGCCTTGATCTGGTCGGTGTCCCCACCCTTGGGCGCGCGAGCCATGTTCGCCACCAGGCCCTTGAGCCAGGCCTCGGTCTTCTGCGGGCCCAGGTGCTCCACCATGGCGCCGAACAGGCTGAGGTTGTAGGGATGGGCCCCGGAGCGCGTGCACACCCGGCCCTTGTTGACCGGTTCGGCCAGCTTCTCGTAGGTGTCCACGTCCTCGCGCTGGACCCGGGCCTTGTCGTAGACCAGCACGCGGGCTCGCGTGGACAGGCCGAACCAGGCGGTGCCTTCGTCCGTGGCCTTGGCGCGCAGGTGCGCCGGGATGGCTTTCTCCAGCACGGCCGACTTGACGGGCCGGAACATGCCGTCCACCTCGGCGCGCCACAGCCGCGCCGCGTCCACGAGCAGGATCACGTCGGCAGGCGAGGCCGCACCTTCGGCCCGCAGGCGCGCCAGGATCCCGGCGTCGTCGGCATCCACCCGCTGGATGCGGATGCCCGTGGCCCGGGTGAAACCGCTGTACAAAGCTTCGTCGGTGGCGTAGTGGCGGGCGGAATAGAGGTTCAGCACCGCCTCCTGGGCGCGTGCCGGAGCGCCACTCAGGGCGATGGCTGCCAACAAGAAGGCGGCTGACCCACGGGTGGCTGCGGCGCGGCGCGGGGCGTGAGGGCGGGGGATCAGGGGGCTTGGGCTTGTCATGTGGAGGGCTTTCGATACGGTGGCAGACGAAGGGGAGAGAAGGATGGGGAATGGGGAATGGGGAATGGGGAATGGGGGATGGGGGGGGTGAGCAAATCAGGACGCGGTCTTGATGTCTTGACTCTAGCATCAAATGCGAATCATTACTATTTGCATTAGATCGAGGCAGCGCGGGAAGTGTTGCGGGGTCCCGGTGGCTTACCATCCGCGCCGCCCATGACCGATGACGTGCCGCCCCTGGACGACGCTGCGCGCTTCCTGCTGGAAGACGATGCACAGGCTTACACCCTGAGCGCGCCTCCCGCCCCGCGCGCGCCGGCGCCGGGCGAGGCCCTGCAGGTGTTGCGCGATGTCTTCGGCTACGGCGCCTTCCGCGGCGGGCAGGCCGAGATCGTGGAGCATGTGAGCTCCGGCGGCGATGCCCTGGTGCTGATGCCCACAGGGGGCGGCAAGAGCTTGTGCTACCAGGTGCCGGCCATCGTGCGCCACCGCGGCGGCCACGGCGTGACCTTGGTGGTCAGCCCCTTGATCGCGCTGATGCACGACCAGGTGGGCGCGCTGGAGGAGGCCGGCGTGCACGCCGCCTTCCTCAACAGCACGCTCGACGGTGACGAGGCGCGGCGCATCGAGCGCGAGCTGCTGTCCGGCCGCCTGGTGCTGCTGTACGCGGCCCCCGAGCGCGTGCTGAACCCGCGCTTCCTGGCCATGCTGGATTCACTGCACGAGCGCGGCCGGCTGAGCCTGTTCGCCATCGACGAGGCGCATTGCGTCAGCCAGTGGGGTCACGATTTCCGCGCCGACTACCTGGGCCTGTCGGCGCTGCACGAGCGCTACCCCGGCGTGCCGCGCGTGGCACTCACCGCCACCGCCGACGAGCACACGCGGCAGGACATCGTCGAGCGCCTGTCGCTGGCCGGCGCACGCCGGTTCGTGGCCAGCTTCGACCGCCCCAACATCCGCTACACCATCGTGGAGAAGGACAACGCGCGCGCCCAGCTGCTGCGCTTCCTGCGCGACGAGCACGAGGGCGAGGCCGGCATCGTCTACTGCCAGAGCCGGCGCAAGGTGGAGGAGACGGCCGCCTGGCTGGCCGAGGAAGGCATTGCGGCACTGCCCTACCACGCAGGCCTGGAGCCCGAGGTGCGCCGCCGCCACCAGGACCGTTTCCTGCGCGAGGACGGCCTGGTGATGGCCGCCACCATCGCCTTCGGCATGGGCATCGACAAGCCCGACGTGCGCTTCGTCGCCCACCTGGACCTGCCCAAGAACATCGAGAGCTACTACCAGGAGACGGGCCGCGCCGGCCGGGACGGCGCGCCCGCCAACGCCTGGATGACCTACGGCCTGGCCGACGTGGTGAACCAGCGCCGCATGATCGACGAGGGCGAGGCCGACGAGGAATTCAAGCGCCTGCAGCGCGCCAAGCTGGAGGCCCTGCTGGCGCTGGCCGAGGCGCACGACTGCCGCCGCGTGAGACTGCTGGCGTACTTTGGCGAGGCCAGCGAGCCTGACACGGCTGCCGGCCCCTACCGCTGCGGCAACTGCGACAACTGCCTGCACCCCCCGGCCACCTGGAATGCGACGCAGGCCGCGCGCAAGGCGCTGAGTTGCATCTACCGCTTCGCTCAGCACGGCGGTAGCCGCTACGGCGCCGGCCACCTGATCGACGTGCTGCGCGGCAAGCTCACCGACAAGGTGCAGCAGCGCGGGCACGAGCGGCTGTCGACCTTCGGCATCGGGGCCGACGTCAGCGAGGCGCAGTGGCGCGGCGTGCTGCGCCAGCTCATCGCCCTGGGGCACCTGCGAGCCGAGGGCGAGTACGGCACCCTGGCCATGACAGCCAGCGCGCGCCAGGTGCTGCGCGGCGAACTGGAGTTGCTGCTGCGGGTGCCGGCCGAGCCGCCGCGGCGCGGACAGGCCGGGGTCTCAGCCCGGGCTGGCCGCGGTGGTCGCGGCGGTGTCGGGCGCGCCCCTCCCCTGCCGCTGGACGACACCGGCCTGTCGCTGTTCGCCGAGCTCAAGGCCTGGCGCGCCGAGGTGGCGCGTGAGCACGGCCTGCCGGCCTACGTGATCTTTCACGACGCCACGCTGGCCGAGATGGCGCGCGAGCGCCCGGCCACGCTGGACGAGCTGGCCGGCATCAGCGGCGTGGGTGCGAAGAAGCTGCAGGCCTATGGGCAGGAGATCCTGCGCGTGATCCAGAATTCATAGCCCCACCTCCGGCCTGCCACGTCACTGGAATCCCCCGCCATGAACGACCGTCTGCGCTGCTTCTGCGAAGCCCAAGACCTGCATGCCGCCGCCGGCTGGCTGACCGAGACCCGCCGCCGCCTGCACCGCCACCCGGAGCTCTCCTTCCAGGAGGCCGACACCGCCGCGCTGGTGACCGAGCGCCTGCAGGCCTGGGGCTGGCAGGTGACCACGGGCGTGGGCGGGCACGGCGTGGTGGGCACGATGACGCTGGGAAGCGGCCGCAAGTCCATCGCACTGCGCGCCGACATGGACGCGCTGCCCATCCAGGAGTCCACCGGGAAACCCTGGCAGAGCGTGCACGACGGCGTGATGCACGCCTGCGGGCATGACGGCCACACCACCATCTTGCTGGGCGCCGCGCAGCACCTGGCGCAGACGCGCCGGTTTTCCGGCACCGTGCACCTGGTGTTCCAGCCGGCCGAAGAGGCGGGCCAGGGCAGCGGCGCGCAACGCATGATCGAGGACGGCCTGTTCGAGCGCTTTCCCTGTGATGCCATCTTCGGTCTGCACAACTCGCCCGGCGTGCCCACGGGCACCTTCGGCTTCATGCACGGCGCCTCCATGGCGGCGTCGGACAGCTGCCGCATCACCGTCCACGGCCGCGGCGGCCATGCGGCGCGGCCGCACCAGGCGGT
>JBJTZN010000114.1:0-8075 GCA_046087245.1 Rubrivivax sp. | reverse complement strand
GTAGGTGTTGCCCAGGTCCGGATCGCCCTGGCCCTGGGCGCGGGCGATGGCCCGGCTCAGGGCCTGCGCCCACTCGCCCCAGCTGAACAGGCCGCGTTCTTGCAGGGCCAGCGTCATGGCTAAGGTCTGGGCTTGCCAGGGGGCGGCAAACACCGGGCCGTCCGCGTCGTGCGGCAGGCCGGGAAGGTCTGGCGGTCCGGGCAGTTCGGGCAGGGGGCAGGCAGCGTGGCTCATGGGGCGGCAGGCTCCAGGTAGCATTCCCAGGCGTCCACGCTGACGCACGTGCCGGGCTCGGCATCGTCGCCCCACAGCTCGCGTCCGTCGAAGGCCACGGTGTAGAGCCACTGCGGGGCTTCGTCGAAGGGCTGGCCCGGGGCACTGGCGGCGTGGCAGTCGGCCCACACATGGGCGCCATGCACCCGCACCACCGTGCCGACGTGGCCCCGCACGTAGCGGGGCAAGCGGGTGTGGCCGGCGCGGTGTCGGTTCAGGGCTCTGACCCGGTCGCCCACGGCATGGCGCGCGGGTGTGGTGGCCGGCCGCTCGGTGGGGGTGCCGCGGGCGAGCGCGGCGTCCACGGCCTCGGCGCGCAGCACGCGGGCCAGCGGCCGGCCAGGTTCGAGCGCGTGTCCGGCTGCCAGCTCCTGCGCGGTCACAAGACCGCGCTGCTGCAGAAGCTTCTCCACGCCCAGCACCCAGATCCGGTAGTACGACGAGGACAGGTAGGTGGCCGGCGGCAGGCTTTCGCGCGCCGAGCGGGACTGGTCGATGTTCCACTGGCCGGTGGCGCCCATCGCCAGGGTCAGGCCCAGCGCGCGACGCTCCCAGGGGGCATGGAACAGGGGCTCGTTGTCTTCCAGCGGCAGCGGCCCGAAGCCGTGCAGGCCACCCATGTCATGCACGCCGTTCATGCCGTGCCTGCTGCGGGTGTTGAAGAGCCGGTGGCCCCGGGATGGCGACCTGCACTCGCGCCGTCATGGGAGGCAGGCAGTGCCAGCCCGGCGCCGATCATCGAGTCGCGCGTAACCAGACGGGCGAGTGCGTCCTGCGTCCACCCTTCGGTGCCCGTGGGACGCAGGGGCACCACGAGGTAGCGCACCTCGGCGGTGGAGTCCCACACGCGCACCGCCGTGCTCTCGGGCAGCGTGACGCCGAACTCGGCCAGCACGGCGCGCGGTTCGCGCACCGTACGCGAGCGGTAGGGCGCACTCTTGTACCAGGCCGGTGGCAGGCCCAGCACGGGCCAGGGGTAGCACGAGCACAGCGTGCAGACCACCATGTGGTGCTCGGCAGGCGTGTTGAACACCGCCACCATGTGCTCACCCTGGCGACCCGTGATTCCCAGGGAGCTGATGGCGGCGGTGGCGTCCTCGGCCAGCCAGCGGGCATAGGACGGGTCGGCCCAGGCCCGGGCCACCACCTGGGCGCCGTTGCGCGGGCCCACCCGCTCTTCGTAGGTATGGATGATCCGGTCGATGGCGGCCGTCTCGACGTAGCCCTTCTCGGTCAGCAAGGTTTCCAGGGCGCGCACGCGCAGTTCCATCTCGTCAAGGAGGCTGTGCTCGTCGTGGGGCGCCCTCTGCTCGTGGTGGGGGTGGCGATGTTCCATGGCGGGTGAGTTTAGTGTCCGGATGGCCACTGCACTCCCATGGGACTGCACGTGCACTGGGCACCCGCATAATTCGCGGCCCTGGAGCGCCCGCGTGTTCTTTCAAGCCTTCGAACGTCTCATTGACCCCTATCCACAGGCCGTGCCCGAGGCGCCGCCCAAGGCGCTGCTGCCCTTTCTGTGGGCTTGTTCGCGGGGCACGCGCGGCTATATCGCGGCCATGACGGCGTTCACCGCCACGATCGGCGCCTTCGAGGCGTTGTTGTTCGCCTTTCTCGGGCGCATCGTGGATTGGCTGGCCCGTCTGTCGCCCGCGCAGCTATGGGCCGAGGAGGGTGACACGCTGCTCCTGCTGGCGGTGGTGCTGAGCACCAGCATCGCGCTGGCGGCGCTGCAGACGATGTTCAAGCACCAGACGCTGGCGGGCAACTTCCCGATGCGGCTGCGCTGGAACTTCCACCGCCTGATGCTGGGCCAGAGCATGGGCTTCTTCCAGGACGAGTTCGCCGGGCGCATCGCCACCAAGGTGATGCAGTCGGCGCTTGCCGTGCGCGAGGTCTGGATGATCGTGGCCGACATCCTGACCTACGTGCTCATCTACTTCATCACCATGGGCGTCGTGCTGGGCAGCTTCGACCTGCGCACGCTGGGCCCTTTCCTGCTGTGGTTCCTGCTGTACCTGGGCGTCGTGCGCTACTTCGTGCCGCGCTTGGCGCGCGTGGCGCAGGAGCAGGCCGACGCCCGCTCCCTCATGACGGGACGGATCACTGACGCCTACACCAACATCGCCACCGTCAAACTCTTCTCCCACTCGCAGCGCGAGGCCGGCTTTGCCCGCTCGGCCATGCAGGAGTTCATGGCCGCGGTGCATGGCCAGATGCGCCTGGTGTCGGCCTTCGAGATCGTGAACCAGATCCTGTCGGTGCTGCTCATCGGCAGCACGGTGGGCCTGACGCTGTGGCTGTGGTCGGTGGGCGATGTGGGCGTGGGCGCCGTGGCGGCCTCCACCGCGATGGCCCTGCGTCTGAACGGCATCTCGCACTGGGTGATGTGGGAGATGGCCACCCTGTTCGAGCATGTGGGCACGGTGCAGGACGGCATCGCCACCCTCGCGCGACCGCGCACGGTGCTGGACCGCGATGGCGCTGCCGAGTTGGCCGTACCCCGCGGCGAGGTGCGCTTCGAGCAGGTGGATTTCAGCTACGGCGGCGCGCGCAAGGTGATCGAAGGGCTGAACCTGCACATCCGTCCTGGCGAGAAGATCGGGCTGGTGGGTCGCTCGGGCGCGGGCAAGAGCACGGTCGTGAACCTGCTGCTGCGTTTCTACGACGTGCAGGACGGGCGCATCCTCATCGACGGTCAAGACATCGCCGGCGTGAGCCAGGACTCGCTGCGTGCGCGCATCGGCATGGTCACGCAGGACACCTCGCTGTTGCACCGTTCGGTACGCGACAACATCGTCTATGGCCGTCCTGACGCCAGCGAGGACGAGATGATGCGTGCCGCGCAGCGGGCCGAGGCCACCGATTTCATCCAGCACCTGGTGGACCCCAAGGGCCGCCAGGGCTTCGATGCGCATGTGGGCGAGCGCGGCGTCAAGCTCTCGGGCGGGCAGCGCCAGCGCATCGCCATCGCCCGCGTGATGCTCAAGGATGCGCCCATCCTGCTGTTGGACGAGGCCACCAGCGCGCTGGACAGCGAGGTGGAGCAGGCTATCCAGGCCAGCCTGTACCGGCTGATGGAAGGCAAGACGGTGGTGGCCATCGCCCACCGCCTGTCCACCATCGCCGCCATGGACCGCTTGGTGGTGATGGACCAGGGCCGCATCGTGGAGCAGGGCACGCATGCCGAGTTGCTGGCCCTGGGCGGCATCTACGCCCGGCTGTGGGCGCACCAGAGCGGGGGCTTCCTGGGCGAGGAAGTTCAGTAGCCGCGGGGCGCGGGCCTACCCAGCCGTGTTCGCAGCAAGCCGCCGGGCTGCGGGCGAGGCAGCGCAGGCGCCATGCCGCAGCCAAAGGGTCATCCCACCGTAGGCAGACGCCCGCACGCTGCATTGCGGACAATCGGGGCGTGTCCAGCATCACCCTGACCCCGCCCGCGGTGCCCGCGTCGCCTGCACCCATGAAGGCCGCGCGTCCGTTGACGGGCTACAAGCCTTTCTGGGCCAAGCGCTTCGGCCCGGCCCCCTTCCTGCCCATGAGCCGCGCCGAGATGGAGCAGCTTGGCTGGGACAGCTGCGACGTCATCATCGTCACCGGCGATGCCTACGTGGACCACCCCAGCTTCGGTATGGCGGTCATCGGCCGCACGCTGGAGGCGCAGGGCTTTCGCGTGGGCATCATCGCCCAGCCCGACTGGCACAGCGCCGAGCCCTTCAAGGCGCTGGGCCAGCCCAACCTGTTCTTTGGCGTGGCCGCCGGGAACATGGATTCACTGATCAACCACTACACCGCGGATCGCAAGATCCGCAGCGACGACGCCTACACGCCAGGCGGCGTGGCCGGCAAGCGGCCCGACCGCGCCACGCTGGTCTACACCCAGCGCTGCCGGGAGGCGTTCAAGGACGTGCCCGTCATCATTGGTGGCATCGAGGCCAGCCTGCGCCGCATTGCGCACTACGACTACTGGCAGGACAAGGTGCGCCGCTCCGTGCTGGTGGACAGCAAGGCCGACCTGCTGCTGTACGGCAACGCCGAGCGCGCCATCATCGAGATCGCCCACCGCCTGGCGCGGCGCGAGGCCATCACCTCCATCACCGATGTGCGCGGCACCGCCTTCATCCGCAAGCCTGACGATGCGGCCTTGCACGGCTGGTTCGAGGTGGACTCCACCGAAGTCGAACGCCCCGGCAAGGTGGATGCGCTGCTGAACCCCTACCTGGGCATGGAGGAGAACGCCCAGGCCCAGGGAGAGACCTGCGAGGCAGCCGCCAAGCCCACGAGTGCCAGCTCCGCGAGCCCCGAGCGCACGGCACAGCGGGCGGGGTCGACGAGGAGTCTCCCCGACGAGGAGGCCCCGCCCGCTGGGACGTGCGCTGTCGCCGCAGCGAAGCCAGCAGACAAACAGAACAGCCAAGAGCAGCCCATCCGCCTGGTCCGCCGCCCCCTGGTCAAGCAGGACTCCCGCGCCCTGGTCACCCCGCGTGACAAGACGGTGATCCGCCTGCCGGCCTACGAACAGGTGAAGAGCGATGCCGTGCTCTACGCCCATGCCAGCCGCGTGCTGCACCTGGAGACCAACCCCGGCAATGCCCGCGCGCTGGTGCAGCGCCACGGCGAGGGGGCGACGGCGCGCGATGTGTGGATCAACCCGCCGCCCATCCCCCTGACCACGGCAGAAATGGACCATGTGTTCGACCTGCCCTATGCGCGCAGCCCGCACCCAGCGTACGCCGACGACACGGGCGGCCACGACGGGCTGACCAAGATCCCGGCCTGGGAGATGATCCGCTTCGGCGTGAACATCATGCGCGGTTGCTTCGGCGGCTGCACCTTCTGCTCCATCACTGAGCACGAGGGGCGCATCATCCAGAGCCGCAGCGAGGATTCGATCATCCGGGAGATCGAGGACATCCGCGACAAGGTAGCCGGGTTCACGGGCGTGGTGAGCGACCTGGGCGGCCCCACCGCCAACATGTGGCGCATCGGCTGCAAGAGCCCGGAGATCGAGGCCGCGTGCCGCAAGCCGAGCTGCGTCTATCCCGGCATCTGCCCGAACCTCAACACCGACCACACGCCGCTGATCAAGCTGTACCGCCGGGCGCGTGCCTTGAAGGGGGTGAAGAAGATCCTGATCGGTTCAGGCCTGCGCTACGACCTGGCGGTGAAGTCGCCCGAGTACGTGCAGGAACTCGTCACCCACCACGTGGGCGGGTACCTGAAGATCGCGCCGGAGCACACCGAGGGCGGGCCGCTGTCCAAGATGATGAAGCCGGGCATCGGCACCTACGACCGCTTCAAGCAGCTGTTCGAGAAGTACTCGGCCGAAGCCGGCAAGAAGCAGTACCTGATCCCGTACTTCATCGCCGCGCACCCGGGCACCAGCGACGAGGACATGATGAACCTGGCGCTCTGGCTCAAGCGCCACGGCTTCAAGGCTGATCAGGTGCAGACCTTCTACCCCAGCCCCATGGCCACGGCCACGGCGATGTACCACTCCAGCCTGAACCCGCTCAAGGGCATCAGCCGCGATGCAGCGCGCGCGGAGAAGGTGGACATCGTCCGAGGCGAGAAGCGCCGCCGCCTGCACAAGGCCTTTCTGAGGTACCACGACCCGAACAACTGGCCGATGCTGCGTGAGGCGCTCAAGAGCATGGGCCGGGCCGACCTCATCGGCAACGGCAAGCACCAGCTGATCCCCACCTTTCAGCCCGCCACCGACGGCACCTACGTGAGCGCCCGCAGGAAGAATTCCACCCCGGCGGGCGCCAAGGTCTCCACGGTGACCAAAGGCCGATTGCTGACGCAGCACACGGGCCTGCCGCCGCGGGAAACCGCGGCCGGTGGCACGGCGAACCCCCGACCCGCCCGGCGCCCCGCCGCCAAGCCTTCGCGCAAGGGCCGCTGATCGCGCACCCGCCCTACAGCGCCGCCTCTAGCGCGGCCAGGTCGGCCACCGAGTTGTAACCTTGCACGGACACCCGCACGAAGGTGCGTCCTGCGTGCTGGGTGACGGGCACCTCGATGCGGTGTTGATCGAACAGCCGCGCTCTCAGGGCCGCCGCGTCCTGGTGGGGCACGGGCAGCGGCACCATCTGGCCGAAGTCCTCAGGGCTGCCGATGAGCGGCAGGCTGAAGCGCTCGGCGGTGCGCTGCATCAGGCCGATGGCCAGGTCATGGCAACGCTGCCGCACTTCGGGCCAGTTGTGGCGCTGCTGAAAGGCCAGGGCCGCAGGCACGGCCAGCCAGGCGGCGATGTCGCGCGTGCCCTGCCATTGCAGCCGACGCTCCAGCACGGTGCGGCCGGTGTACGCGTCGAACCCGCTGTGGCCCTGGGTGCCGGCCACGTAGCCCCAGCTGGTCACGGTGGCGTGCAGCATCTGGTGGTGCTCCTGGCGTGCATGCAGGAAGGCACTGCCCTTGGGAGCGCACAGCCACTTGTGGCAGTTGCCGGTGTAGAAGTCGGCGCCCGGCGCGTCAAGCTGCAGCTCGACATGCCCTGGGGCGTGGGCGCCGTCGATCAGCGTCAGCACCCCCAGGGCGCGTGCGTGGGTGCACAACGCTGCCAGGGGAAAGATCAGCGCCGTGGTGGAGGTGATGTGGCTGGCGAAGATCAGCCGCGTGCGCGGCGTCACCTCGGCCAGCAGCCGCTGGGCGAACCGAGCGCTGTCGAGCGGCAGGGGAATCACCACCTTTCGGTAGATCGCTCCGGCCTCGTCGCACACACGCTGCCAGGTGGCATCGCAGGCGCCGTATTCGTGGTCCGTGGCCAGAACCTCGTCGCCCGGCCGCAGGTTCAGCGAGCGCGCCACCACGTTGACGCCGGTGGTGGCGTTGGGCACGAAGGCGAGGTCCGCTGCCTGTGCCCCGAGGTGGTGCGCCAAGGCCTGGCGGGCCTGCGCCAGCAGCTCGCCCGAGCGCCGGCCGAGAAACTCCACCGGGTTGCGCTCCATCTCGCGCTGCCAGTGCTGCAGGTCCTCGAACACTTCGCGCGGGCAGGCCCCGAACGAGCCGTGATTCAGGAACACGATCTCGGGATCCAGGAGAAAGTGCGCCTTCAGAGGGGCAGCTGCGGGGTCGTTCATCACCCGGATTCTCGAGGAGCCGGGCCTGGCCCGGCAATTGCTAACGCCGTGCTCCGTGCCGGACGCGGCCCGCCGCAGGGCTTGTACGATGACACGTGGTCCGTCATTCCAGACAGATTCCTTACGGGAGCGCAGCAGCATGACCCCAGGCAAGGTCCTCGTCGCCCAGGGCGGCGGCCCTACCGCCGTGATCAACCAGTCCCTCGTCGGCGTGGTGCTGGAGGCGCGCCGGCAACTCGGCGTGGAGCGCGTCTACGGCGCGCGGCACGGCGTGCGCGGCATCGTCAACGAAGACTTCTTCGACCTCACGCAGGAGACCAGCCACAACCTCGAGCTGGTGGCGGGCACCCCGGGCTCGGCGCTGGGCTCCACCCGCGACAAGCCCGACCTGAAGTACTGCCAGGAGATCTTCCAGGTGCTGAAGGCGCACGGCATCGGCCACTTCTTCTACATCGGCGGCAACGACTCGTCGGACACGGTGCGCATCGTCAGCGAGGAGGCGACGCGGGCGGGCTACCCGCTGCGCTGCATCCACATCCCGAAGACCATCGACAACGATCTGGTGGGCAACGACCACACGCCCGGCTTTCCCTCGGCCGCGCGCTTCGTGGCCCAGGCCTTTGCGGGCGCCAACCTGGACAACGCGGCCCTGCCCGGGGTGTACGTGGCGGTGGTCATGGGGCGGCACGCCGGGTTTCTGACGGCCGCCTCGGCGCTGGGCCG
>JBJTZN010000113.1:0-9000 GCA_046087245.1 Rubrivivax sp. | reverse complement strand
GCGGGCGTCTTGCCAGCCAACAACATTCGTCCAGCCTGCACCCGCTTGCGAACCGCCTCGTCCAACCGCTTTGCTGCCATCTGCTGCACCCGATACCCAACAAGTATCCATACAACGCATCAGCAGCCAATCAGTTGTCATGCTTTTAGGAAATGTCAATAAGCCGATGGTGGAAGCCAGGCAGCGGTGGCCTCAGCGGCGGACAGCGCAACGCCCAGGCGCTGGCGACGCGTCGAGGTTGTCATTCGCGCTCCCAGGCGTGATAGCGCTTCACCCATTGCAGAAGCTTCGTTGGTGCATGGGCCCGCTTCCACTCGCCGGCCGCGTACTTGTTGGCCTCGGCCAGCGTGGGGTAGGTGTGGATGGTGCCCAGGATCTTGTTCAGTCCCAGGCCGTGCTTCATGGCCAGCACGTACTCGGCCAGCAGGTCTGCGGCGTGTTCGCCGACGATGGTCACGCCCAGGATGCGGTCCTTGCCCGGCACGGTCAGCACCTTGACGAAGCCGTGCGCCGTGCCGTCGGCAATGGCGCGGTCGAGATCATCGATGCCGTACCGCGTCACTTCGTGGGCGACGCCCTGTTCCTTGGCCTCGCTCTCGCTCAGGCCCACGCGCGCCACCTCGGGGTCGGTGAAGGTGGCCCAGGGGATCACGCGGTAGTCGGCCTTGAAGCGGCGGAAGCGGCCGAACAGCGCGTTGACCGCGGCATACCAGGCCTGGTGCGCGGCCGTGTGCGTGAACTGGAAGGGCCCGGCCACGTCGCCCACCGCGTAGATGTTGGGGTACAGCGTCTGCAGGTAGGCGTTGGTCTCGATGGTCTTGCGCGGGGTGAGCGGAATGCCCAGCTCCTCCAGCCCGTATCCCGTGACGCGCGGGCTGCGGCCCACAGCGCACAGCAACTCGTCGAAGGGGATCACCACCTCCACACCACCGGCCTGGGCGCTGGTTCTGGCAATCAGCCGCTTTTCAGGGCCCTGCGCACCGGGCACCACCTCGACGCGCATGGCTTGGTGCCCTGTGAGCACGTTCACGCCGTCCGCGCGCAGCGAGGCGGTCACCAGTTCGGAGACCTCCGGGTCTTCGCGCTCCATGATGCGCGGTGCCATCTCCACCTGCGTGACGGCGCTGCCCAGCCGCGCGAAGCTCTGTGCCAGTTCGCTGCCGATGGGCCCGCCGCCGAGCACGACCAGGCGCTTGGGCAACTGGGTGAGACCCCACACCGTGTCACTGGTCAGGAAGCCGGCTTCCTTCAGCCCGGGAATCGGCGGCACGAAGGGGCTGGCACCGGCGGCGATGATGATGCTTTTCGTGGTCAACGTCTGCGTGCGGCCATCGGCCAGCGTCACCTCCACGACCCAGGGGCTGGTGATGCGGGCGTGGCCCTGCAGCACTTCCACCCCCAGGCCGGTGTAGCGTTCGATCGAGTCGTGCGGCTCGATGTCGCGGATGACGCGGTGCACGCGCTGCATGACCGCAGCGAAGTCCACGCGTCCGGCCGCGTCGGCCACGCCCAGTTCATGCGCCTTCTTCAGTTGCTGCGCCATCTTGGCCGACCGGATCAGCGCCTTGCTCGGCACGCACCCGAAGTTCAGGCAGTCGCCGCCCATCTTGTGGCCTTCGATCAGGGTGACCTTGGCTTTGACGGCCGCGGCGATGTAGGCCGAGACCAGCCCGCCGGCACCGGCGCCAATGACGACGAGGTTGCGGTCGAAGGCGCGCGGCTTCGTCCACTTCGCATAGAGCTTGCGCTGGGCCAGCCAGGCCACGCCAGCCTTGGCCAGCAGCGGAAACAGGCCCAGCAGCACGAAGCTGCCCAGCAGCCCCGGAGAAAGGATGTCGCCCGGCGACTGGATGGCCGCCAGCTGCGTGCCCGCGTTCACGTACACCGCCGTGCCGGCCAGCATGCCGATCTGGCTGACGACGTAGAAGCGGCCCGCGCCCATGGGCGTGAGGCCCATGAGCAGGTTGATCAGCCAGAACGGGAACACCGGTACCAGGCGCAGCGTCAGCAGGTAGAAGGTACCGTCCTTCTTCACGCCGTCGTTGATGGGCGCCAGCGCCTTGCCCAAGCGCGCCTGGATGGCGTCGCGCAGCAGGTAGCGCGCCACCAGGAAAGCCAGCAGCGCGCCCAGGCTGGAGGCGAAGCTCACCAGCAGCAGGCCCCAGCCCAGGCCGAACATGGCGCCGGCAGCCAGTGTCAGGATCACGGCGCCCGGGATCGACAACGCCGTTGCCGACACGTAGACGGCAAAGAAGGCCGCGGCTGTGGCCAGCGGTGCGCTCAGCACCTGCGCCTGCAGCGCATCGCGGCTGGCCTTGAGGTTGTCCAGTGTCAGCAGCGCACCCTGGCCGAGGTGCTGCCAGGCCCACACAGCCACCAGCGCCACGGCCGCCGCGCCGGTCCAAAGCAGGGCTTTCAAGGGGCGGTCCATCAGCGCACTCCTTCGGTCATGCGAACGACCGCCGTTTCCGTGACATCAGGCGCTGTGGTCTCCAGCGCCCTGCCGCGGCTGCTGCCCTGGCCGGCCGTGCAGCCGTGGCAGTGATCGGCGATGCGGATGTCCGTAGCTGCCGGGTGGTGCTGCAGCAGGTCACGACGATGCGGCAGAGCGGGGCCTGCCGGGCCCGCGTGGGCGCCGGCCTGCCCGCCCACATTGGCGCGAAGGCCCAGCATCTGGTTGAAGCCACAGTCGTAGAGGAAGCCCTGCCGGTCGACGCTGAGCAGGCTGCGACACAGCACCGTCTCCTGGTTCTCGGCGCGGTGGCTCTCGCGCAGCAACTGCATGCAGGTGCCGACCGTCCCTTTGCCGACCAGCGTGCTGCCGAAGTGCTGGACCGGCACGCTGGTCAGCGCGAACAGGTGGCCGAAGCGGATGCCGAAGTGCTGCAGCAGTTCGCGGTCGTGGTCGGCCTCCAGCGGCCCCCGTGGCGGCGGCAGCACCGCGCTCTGCGGGTTGCAGATGCGGTCCAGCACCCGACCGCGAGCGCGGTCACCGGAGCCCAGCGCAGTGATCTGGCGCAGCCCGGCGATGCTGCGATCGAGCACACCTTCGCCGCGCTGGCGGTCGACCTTGGCTGGCGAGTCACGCGGCAGCGAGGCGGTGACCTTCACCCGTTGTTCGGCCAGGAGCGCCGCCAGACCTTCCTGCCCGGGTTCGGACGGGATGGTGCGGTTGCAGCGGTCGATGACATCCACGCCGAGCATACGGGCCTGCCGCACGGGGGGGCGGAAATGCCCGTCCAGCGCTGGGGCACCGCCCGTGAGATCCAGCATGGAAACCCGGCGCGCTTGCAGCACTTCGATGACCAGCGCGATCGTGTCGCTGTCCATCTTCCTGGTGGGCTGCGGGCTGGCTGCCATGCGGCAATGCAGGCACCTCTGGTTGCACTTGCAGCCCGGATTGACCTGGAGGGCGTCCAGCGAATGGCGCCGAATCAGAGGAAAGTCCTTGGCAGCGAGCAGGGGCAGCGTGGCGTGCATGGGTGATGGGCGCGTCAGCCTGGGTGTCGATGATGCGATGTCCGGTCTTCGTCAGGACGCTGGCGGCGGTTGCACGGTGCTCAAGATTGAAGGCCGATCCAGCCCGGGGGCCGAACAAGCATGCCAGTCTGCCGCCTGTGCTTCCTGCACAGCCAGACGCGCGGCGCCGGGCCTGCCCTTCAAGCACTTCATTGTGGCCCGGGTGCAACCGTTGGGCCCCCAGGAACGAAGGGCCCGACGGCAGCCCCGGCGACTTGGAATCCACCCTCAAGGCTGTGCGCCCGCGTGCGCAGTCGGGCGACGGGGTGGCGTACAGGCCAGCCTTGGGACGCTGGTCGCAGGGCACGACGACGGTGGCGCCAAGAGCGACTTGATGCGGCTGCTGGGTGGGCTGCCCGAAGCACAGCAGCGGGCGATCGTGGTCATCAGTCTGCAGGGACTGTCGGTGGCGCAGGCGGCCTCGCGCGTCGGCGCACAGGGGGGTGAAGTCATAATGTGCTGCATGCATGCGATGGGTCCCAACACCTCAGGGCGCTCCGGTTGGCCCTGGCGCAAGCCATCGGCCTGACCTCTGCCCGGGCGGCCGCCTCGGTGGGCCGATCCCCCATCCCCATCTCCATTCAGCGTGCCGCGCCGGCTTCGTCGGCCTCGCGGATGGAGGGTGTCAACCGGCTGCCGGATCAGGGCCCTCTTCGGAACATCCAGTGAAACCAATGGGTTAGGGCGTACATGCTGCTGATGATCGACAACTACGACAGTTTCACCTTCAACCTGGTGCAGTACTTCGCCGAATTGGGCGAGGACGTTCAGGTGGCGCGAAACGACGAGATCACGCTCGAAGAGATCGAGGCTCTTGCGCCGCAGCGCATCGTGCTGTCCCCCGGGCCCTGCTCCCCGCAGGAGGCCGGCATCTGCGTGCCGCTGGTGCGGCACTTCACCGGGCGCCTGCCCCTGCTGGGGGTGTGCCTCGGGCACCAGAGCATCGGCGCGGCACTGGGCGGGCGCATCGTGCGCGCCGCGCGCCAGATGCACGGCAAGACCAGCGTGCTGCGGCATGACGGACGGGGTGTCTACGCGGGGCTGCCCGATGCGCCCACGGTGATCCGCTACCACTCCCTGGCCATCGAGCGCGAGAGCCTGCCGGCGGAGCTGGAGATCAGCGCGCAGTCCGAGGACGGCGAAATCATGGGCGTTCGCCATCGCGACCTGGCGGGCACGGGCGCGCCTTTGGAGGGTGTGCAGTTCCACCCCGAGTCCATCCTGTCCGAACACGGGCATGCGATGCTTCGCAACTTCATCCGCATGGGGGCCCCGTCATGATCGACCTGCGCAGCGACACCGTGACGCGGCCCACGCCTGCCATGCGCGCGGCCATGGCCGCCGCAGAGGTGGGCGACGACGTCTTTGCCGACGACCCCACCGTCAATGCGCTGCAGGAACGCATTGCCTCGATGCTGGGCAAGGAGGCGGCCCTGTTCGTGCCCACCGGCACGCAAAGCAACCTGTGCGGCCTGATGGCGCACTGCGGCCGCGGTGACGAGTACCTCGTCGGCCAGATGGCCCACACCTACCGCTGGGAGGGCGGCGGCGCGGCCGTGCTGGGCAGCATCCAGCCCCAGCCCCTGGCCCAGGCGGCTGATGGCACCATCGACCTGGCCGAGATCGAGGGCGCGATCAAGCCCGACGACGCGCACTTCGCGCGCACGCGCCTGCTGGCGCTGGAAAACACCTGGGGCGGCAAGCTGCTGCCGCCGTCTTTCGTGGAGCAGGCCACCCGGCTGGCGCGTGCGCGCGGACTGGCCACGCATCTGGATGGTGCCCGCCTGTTCAACGCCGCCGTGGCCTCGGGCGGGGATGCGTGCGCTGCGGCCCGGACGTTGGCCGAGTCCTTCGACTCTGTCTCCGTGTGCTTCAGCAAGGGCCTGGGGGCTCCGGTAGGTTCGGCCCTGTGCGGCCCGCGTGAGCTGATCTCCAGGGCGCACCGCGTGCGCAAGATGCTGGGCGGGGGCATGCGCCAGGCCGGCGTGCTGGCCGCGGCGGTGATGCACGCGCTGGACCACCACATCGACCGCCTGGCCGATGACCACGCCAACGCCCACCGTCTGGCGCAGGGTCTCCAAGGGCTGACGGGGGTGCGCTGCGAGATGCCCGACACCAACATCGTGTTCGTCGATGTGCCGCCGGAGCGGGCCCAAGGCGTGGTGGAGCGCGCCCGCGCCCAGGGCGTGCTGTGCACGGGGCTGTACCGCCTGCGCCTGGTCACCCACCTGGACGTGTCCGCAGCCGATGTCGAGCGGGCCATCGGTGTGATGCGCGAGGTGCTGGCCTGAGCCACCGCACAGCCCGACCCTGCCCCAGGGCCGTGACCGCAACGCCCGCAAAGGAACTTCCATGCCCATCAGCAACACCGAAGCGCTGACCCGCGTCATCGAACACCGCGAGATCTTTCACGACGAGATGCTGGAGCTGATGCGCCGCATCATGGGCGGAGAGATGTCGCCCGTGATGATCGCCGCGCTGTCCATCGGCCTGCGGGTGAAGAAGGAGAGCATTGGCGAGATCGCGGCCGCGGCGCAGGTGATGCGCGAGTTTGCCACCCCAGTGCATGTGGCCGACCGCAAGCACCTGGTGGACATCGTGGGTACGGGCGGCGACGCCTCGCACACCTTCAACATCTCCACCGCCTCGATGTTCGTGGCTGCCGCCGCGGGGGCCCGTGTGGCCAAGCACGGAGGGCGCAGCGTGTCTTCGACTTCCGGGTCGGCTGACGTCATGGAGGCCCTGGGTGCCTACATCGGTCTGCAGGCCGACCAGGTGGCCGAGTGTCTGGCCGAGACCGGCATCGGCTTCATGTTTGCGCCCCATCATCATGCCGCCATGAAGCACGCCGCGCCTGTGCGAAAGGAACTCGGCGTGCGCACGATGTTCAACATCCTCGGGCCGCTGACCAATCCCGCTGGCGCACCCAACCAGCTGCTGGGCGTTTTCCACCCCGACCTCGTGGGCATCCAGGTGCGCGTGCTGCAGCGCCTGGGCAGCGAGCATGTGATGGTGGTGCATGGCATGAACGGCATGGACGAGATCTCGCTGTCGGGCGAGACGCTGGTGGGCGAATTGCAGGACGGCCAGATCCGCGAGTACGTGGTGCACCCCAGCGACTTCGGCCTGCCGGTGTACGACTCGCGCGTGCTGAGGGTGGCCAGCACGCAGGAATCGCTGCAGTGCATCCAGCGCGCGCTGGCCAACGAGGATGGGCCGGTGCGTGACATCGTGCTGCTCAACGCCGGGGCGGCGCTGTACTGTGCCGGCGTGGCGCCCAATCTGGCCGACGGGGTGCGCAGGACGCGCGAGGCGGTTGCGAGCGGTGCTGCCCTGGCCAAGCTCAGCCAGTTCGTGGCGGTCACCAATCGCTACCGGCCCGCGACCAGCGCAGGCTGAGCCAGCGCGCCATGTCCGACATCCTGCAACGCATCGTGGCTGTCAAGCGCGAGGAACTCGCGCAGGCGCAGGCCGATTGCCCCCTGTCAGAATTGCGCCAGCGGGCATTGCAGGCGTCTGCGCCGCGTGGTTTCGCCGCGGCCCTGCGTGCCCGGGTGGCGTCGGGGCAGCCGGCCGTGATCGCCGAGGTCAAGAAGGCCAGCCCCAGCAAGGGTGTCCTGCGCGAGAGCTTCGTGCCTGCCGACATCGCCCTCAGCTATGCGTCGGGCGGGGCCGCCTGCCTGAGCGTGCTCACCGATGTACGTTTCTTCCAGGGCAGCACGGTCTTTCTCGAGCAGGCGCGTGCCGCCTGCAGCCTGCCCGTGCTGCGCAAGGATTTCCTCATCCACCCCTACCAGGTGGTGCAGGCCCGGGCCATGGGAGCCGACTGTGTCTTGTTGATCGCGGCCTGCCTGGAAGACAGTCTGATGTCGGAACTGGAGGCCTGCGCCATCGAACTTGGCTTGGACGTCCTGGTGGAGGTGCACGACGCCGGCGAACTGGAGCGTGCCCTGTGCTTGAAGACGCCGCTGATTGGCGTGAACAATCGCAATTTGCGCACCTTCGAAGTGACGCTGGAGACCACGCTGGACCTGCTGCACCGCATCCCGGCCGACCGTTTGCTGGTGAGCGAAAGCGGCATCCTGGCGCGCTCGGATGTGCAGCGGCTGCGCAGTAGCGGTGTTCATGCCTTCCTGGTGGGCGAGGCCTTCATGCGTGCCGCCGAGCCCGGCCAGGCCTTGCGCGAGCTCTTTGCATGACGGCCGAGGACCTGCCCGCGGTCTTTGCGGGCCTGCCGCAGGCATGGCGCGACGTGCTGCCCGGCTGGACGCCGCAGCGGCTGGACGACCTGGCGGCCCGCATCCTTCGGGTCTCGGGCCAACGACCCATCGCGCCGCAGGACCCGTTTCGCGCGCTGCGCCTGACACCGCCCGAACAAGTCAGGGTGGTGGTCCTGGGCCAGGACCCTTATCCGACGGCCGGCCATGCCGACGGTCTGGCCTTCTCGTGCCCGGCGGGCAAGCCGCCTTCGCTGCGCCGAATCTTCGCGGTCCTGGCCGCTGACCGGCCTGGGTTTCGGCCTCCCGCGAGCTGGTCGCTGGAACCCTGGGCGCGCCAGGGCGTCCTGCTGCTCAACCCTGCCTTGACCGTGGAGGTGGGCCGCATCGGCAGCCACCTGGATTGTGGTTGGCAGGCGCTCACTTCTGAGATCGTTAGCTATCTTATAGACCGCAGCGACCCGCCCGCCTTCCTGTTGTGGGGTGCCAAGGCGCAGGCCTCCTTTGATCAGGCGGCGCATGGGACCCGCTCGAGGCCGCGTGTGTGGCGAACCCGCCATCCGTCCAACGACTTCCAGCGGGCTTTCATGGCCGAAGGCAGCCACTTCCTGGCCACCGCCGAGTGCATCAACTGGTGGGCGTTTGCCGAAGCTGGGCCCAGCGGCCCGGACACCCGGCCTTGAACCGAATTGGGCTGTGCTACAATTTCGGGTTCTGCGTGGAGGGGTGCCCGAGTGGCTAAAGGGGGCAGACTGTAAATCTGTTGGCTTACGCCTACGCTGGTTCGAATCCAGCCTCCTCCACCACAGCACGATCAGGTTTCGTATGGCTGCCTGCGGGAGTAGTTCAATGGCAGAACCTTAGCCTTCCAAGCTAATGACGCGGGTTCGATTCCCGTCTCCCGCTCCAATTCAGTGTTGGCGCGGAGGGTGTGCAGGCAGTTTGCAGGTGGTCGTCACCGGTTTGGGCTGAAGTTTCAAGAGCCCAGACCCGTGCCGATGCCCATGTGGCTCAGTGGTAGAGCACTCCCTTGGTAAGGGAGAGGTCACGCGTTCGATCCGCGTCATGGGCACCAGTTTTCATCTCGGGCCGCCAAGGCGGCTTCATGTTTCTTGTCGGGGGTTCCGAAATGGCAAAAGGCAAGTTTGAGCGTACCAAGCCGCACGTGAACGTGGGGACGATTGGGCACGTGGATCATGGCAAGACGACGCTGACGGCGGCGATCACGACGGTGTTGTCGGCGAAGTTTGGTGGTGAGGCGAAG
>JBJTZN010000112.1:0-3975 GCA_046087245.1 Rubrivivax sp. | reverse complement strand
CCATCAGCATCGGGGTGGCCGAGCACGGCGCGGGCGAAGCCCTGAACCGCTTGCTGCAGCGCGCCGATGAAGCGCTGTACCGCGCCAAGCGGCAGGGCAAGAACCGGTTTGCCCTGGCCCTGGACGAGCCGCAGACCTGAGAGCTTGTGAAAAATCCCCGCACACCCGCTCGTTCGACCCAAACGGCCCCGCTCGTCGTTGCAAATGCTCGCCGTAGCCCGAGCTACGGCTGTGCTTTGCGCCTGGATCGGCACCCTTTGGAACGCCCGCTCGGGCGCGCCGGAATACATCACAAGCTCTGAGCCCCGCGCGCAGACAGTGCGGTACGGGACGCCCGGCCACTCCAGCCCCGGGGACCCGATCCTACACTCGGACCGCGAGGCCCTGCGCGGGGTGTGGGCCCGGGAGTCTTCATGCACACAGCGCGGGCGGCAGACGCGGCCGGCACCGGCCTCGCCGGCCCGTTGAGCCGCCTGGGCCGGGTGGGCTGGGCCTTGCTGGCCCTGGCCTGGCTGGCCGGCACGGCATGGCAGATGGTCCAGGCCACGGTACCGGCGGCATCACAGGCGTGGGCGGGGTGGGCAGGCTCGGCCCTGCTGGCCGGGCTGGCCGTCTGGGGCGCCCGGCTCCTGGATGCCGGTCGTCGCAGGCGGGCTCCCGACGCCGGGGCGCGCCCCGCGGCGACCTGGGCGGCCGGCCTGTGCGCTGTCCTGGGCCTGACCGGCGTGTTCGGCCTGGGCTGGACCCATGCCGACCTGCGCGCTGGGGCCCGGCTGCAGCAGGCCCTGGCGCCCGAGCTGGAAGGGCGGGACCTGGTGCTCACGGGCACGGTGGCGGAACTGCCTCGCGTCAGCGAGCTGGGAGTGCGCTTCGTCTTCGAGGTCGAGCACGCGCTGCACGGCGGACCGGACGGGCGCCCCGTGACCGTGCCGCAGCGGGTCTCGTTGGGCTGGTTCCAGGGGTGGGATGTCGACACCGCCCTGAGCCGCCCCGGCACACCGCTGGCAGCCGGCGACCGCTGGCGCCTGCCCGTTCGCCTGAAGCGCCCACACGGCGCAGTGAATCCGCACGGTTTCGACCTGGAGCGCTGGCTCTTCGAGCGGGACCTGCGGGCCACGGGCCATGTGCGCCCGGGCGCGCAGCGTCTGACCCCGGCGGCTGCACACCCGCTGGAGCGCCTGCGTCAGCACTGGCGCGACGCCATCCTGCTGCGTGTGCCCGACCCGGCGGCCGCAGGCGTGCTGGCCGCGCTGGCGGTGGGTGACCAGGCGGCCATCGACGCCGAAGGCTGGGAGCTGTTCCGCACCACGGGCGTGGCCCACCTCATGAGCATCAGCGGCCTGCATGTCACCATGTGGGCCTGGCTGGCCGCGGCAGTCATGGGCTGGTCCTGGCGCCGCAGCCGCCGCCTCATGCAGTGGCTGCCGGCGCAGAGTGCGGCCCTGGTGGGGGGGCTGGTGCTGGCCGCGGCCTACGCCGCGGTGGCTGGCTGGGGGGTGCCCGCGCAGCGCACCGTGCTGATGCTGGCGGTGGTGGTGGTGCTGCGCCTGGCCGGGCGCCATTGGCCGGGGCCGCTGGTGCTCTTGGCCTCGGCGGCGGCCGTGACGCTCATGGATCCCTGGGCCGTGGGCCAGCCCGGCTTCTGGCTCTCGTTCTTCGCCGTGGCGATGCTGATGGCGTCCGACCCGGCGTCCCGCCCGCCGCCCCGTGGCCTGGCTGCGGGGGAGGCCAACGCCGCGACTTTCGGTGCACCCGCGCAGGCGCAGAACGGGACCTCGACGGCGCGGGCTGCCTGGAGCGCGCACCTCGCCCCGCTGCTGCGCACCCAGGCCATCGCCACTGCCGGCCTCACGCCGCTGACGCTGGTGTTCTTCCAGCAGGTGTCGATCGTGGGATTCCTCGCGAACCTGGTGGCGATTCCACTGGTCACGCTGCTGATCACCCCGCTGGCCCTGGCCGGCTTGATCCTGCCCCCGCTGTGGACGGTGGCGGCCTGGGGCGTGCAGGGCCTGACGGCGCTGCTGCAGGGCATGGCCGCCTGGTCGCTGGCGGTGTGGAATGCTGCGGCCGCCCCGCCCTGGGCAGTGGCCGCCGGCCTGCTGGGCGGCGCGCTGCTGGTGATGCCGCTGCCCTGGCGGCTGCGCGCGCTGGGCCTGCCGCTGGTGCTGCCCTTGCTGCTGCCACAAGTGGATCGGCCCCCCCCAGGCCGGTTCGAGGCCGTGGTGGCGGACGTCGGGCAGGGCACGGCGGTGCTGGTGCGCACGGCGCGGCATCTGCTGCTGTACGACGCCGGTCCGCAATACACGCCCGAGGCCGATGCCGGCCAGCGCGTGCTGCTGCCGCTCTTGCGCGCCCGGGGCGAACGCGCCGTGGACCTGCTGGTGCTGAGCCACCGCGACCTGGACCACGTGGGCGGTGCAGCCTCGCTGATCAAGGCGCTGCCCGTGCGGCAGATGACCAGTTCGTTGGAGGTCTTTCACCCCCTGCGCGCCATGTTGCCGACCCACGAACGCTGCGACGCGGGCCAGCGCTGGCAGTGGGACGGCGTGCGCTTCGAGATGCTGCATCCTTTGCCGCAGGACCATCCGCAGCCTGGGTCCCTGCCGCAGCGCCCCAACGCCCTGAGCTGCGTGCTGCGCATCAGCGACGCCAGTGGGCGCAGCCTGCTGCTGACGGGTGACATCGAAGCGGCGCAGGAGGCAGCGCTGTTGGCCCGGTCCGGCGCGGCCCTGGCCAGCGAGTTGCTGCTGGTGCCCCACCATGGCAGCCGCACCTCCTCCAGCCCGGCCTTCCTGGATGCCGTGGCCCCGCGCGTGGCGTTGGTTCAGGCGGCGTACCGCAGTCGCTTCGGTCACCCCGCGCCCGATGTCCTGGCGCGCTATGAAGAGCGCGGCATCGAGGTCGTGCGCAGCGACCGTTGTGGCGCGTGGAGCTGGCGCTCCGACCAGGCCGCAGGGCGGTGCGAACGTCATCTGCGGGCGCGCTACTGGATGACCCGGCCCTGAGGGGTGCGGGCCCGGTCCTTGCATCGCCGACACTGCACGCCCACAGCGCCCGGGAGACCGCCTTGTCCATCCACGTCGCCCTGAACCACGTCACCCACTACCGCTACGACCGCCTGGTGAACCTGGGCCCGCAGGTGGTGCGCCTGCGCCCGGCTCCGCACTGCCGCACGCCCATCCTCAGCTACAGCCTGCGCATCGAGCCGGCCGGGCACTTCATCAACTGGCAGCAGGATCCCTTCGCCAACCACCTGGCGCGCCTGGTCTTCCCCGAGAAGACGCGCGAGTTCAAGGTGACGGTGGACCTGGTGGCCGAGATGGCGGTCTACAACCCCTTTGACTTCTTCCTGGAGCCACAGGCGGAGCAGGTGCCCTTCGCCTACAGCCCCGAGACGGCGCAGGACCTGGCGCCTTACCTGGCCTGCGGGCCGTTGACGCCGCGCTTCAAGGCCTTTGTCGACAGCATCCCGCGCGAGAAGACACGCACCATCGATTTCCTGGTGGGCCTGAACCAGCGCCTGCAGCGCGAGATCTCCTACCTCATCCGCCTGGAGCCTGGCGTGCAGACTCCCGAGGTGACGCTGGAGAAGGGCTCGGGCTCGTGCCGCGACACCGGCTGGCTGCTGGTGCAGACGCTGCGCCACCTGGGGCTGGCGGCGCGTTTCGTCTCGGGCTACCTGATCCAGCTCAAGCCTGATGTGAAGTCGCTGGACGGCCCCTCGGGCACCGAGGTGGACTTCACCGACCTGCACGCCTGGTGCGAGGTCTACCTGCCGGGTGCCGGCTGGGTCGGCCTCGACCCGACCTCCGGCCTGTTCGCCGGCGAAGGCCATCTGCCGCTGGCCTGCAGCCCCGAGCCGTCATCGGCGGCGCCGATCAGCGGCATGATCGACGACTGCGAGTGCGAGTTCTCGCACCACATGAGCGTGACCCGCCTGCGCGAAGCGCCGCGCGTCACCAAGCCCTACACGCC
>JBJTZN010000111.1:0-37324 GCA_046087245.1 Rubrivivax sp. | reverse complement strand
AGCGCCGACATGCAGCTGGCTTCGATAGCCAGCACATCGCCTCGGTCGGCCGTGATCAGGACGTCGCTTGTGCTTCGCCACAGCCGCGGCAGTGTTGAAGTCACAGGCGAGGCGCCGGACAGGGCACGCTGTACCCGTTCCGCCAACTGCCTCCTGCCCCGCGCACGCTCAATGGAGACCTCGAGCTCGGGATCGGTCGATGCGCAGACGTGGCCGACCCAAGAGGGCACCCACAGCTCGCCATCTTCGCTGAACAGCGCCAGCCAATCCGTCCAGCGATGTGCCACTAGCAGCGCGGTCTCCTGAGCAAGGAAGGCTTGAACGAACGCTTGACGTTCTGGCGGGGGGCGGGTCGGGAGGTCCATCGCTGTCAACCTCGTTGCATGCGGACCAGCCAGGCCCGATAGAAGGCCCGTGGGCCGGATTCGTCGCCCAGCCCAAGGCTGCCGGAGCGGATGTTCGACTCCGCGATCCCGAGCTCGCGGGCCAGCAGCGTGTCCGTGGCGTTCAGCGCCATGCCGCGGCCGAAGCCCTGCAACGACAGCGGGCTGAACGACCGCACGCCGGCCTGGACCCGCTCGAAGACCATGCTGTCGTCGGGCTGGCCCAGCCCGCCAGGGCCGAAGAATTCGTTGTAGTTGGCCACCCGGCGCACCCGGACGTCACGCGGTTCCCCGCGCGGTGCGATGCTGTAGGTCGTTACCTCGGTGAGCCCCGCTTCGAGGGGGCGAAGCACCCGAACCTGCAGGGCTGACGCATCGATCAACTGCAGGTTGGGAAAGATGACCACATTGCGCTGGCGCAGCATCCAGCGCAGCGTGCCTTCGCCGTGTTCTGCCGAGATCCGGCGCATGGCCTGGGCGTCGAAACGAAGCGGCTTGGGCAACTCCCGAATCGGCGCGCGGATGGCGTACATCATCGCGTGCCCCTGGGGTGTGGTGGCCGTGCCGTTGACCTCGTCGGAGGTCTCTTCCCAGGGCTCGCACGGCGGCACAGACGACGGCTGACCCTGCCGGCCCGAGAAGACCTGCACCAGCGAGCCGTGCACCGCGGCGAAGTGGTAGTAGTCGAGCGTGTTGTCGGCCAGCAGCTTCCAGTTGCCTCGGTAGGTGAACGTGACGGGCCCGGGGATCACTTCGAGACCATCCGGAGACATCTGCGCAAAGAGATCGAGGTAGCGGGTGGCCTCGCCCAGAAACTCCTCCAGCGGTTCGACGTTCGACTGGAGCGAACCGAAGATGAAGCCTGCATGGCACTGCAACCTGGCGATTTCCTGCAGCCGACCGGCGGTGGGCGCCGCACCCGGTGTGTAACAACCGGCCTCGCAGGCGGGGGCCCCCTTCAGGTGCCCGTCGGACTGGTAGGTCCACCCGTGGTACCTGCAGATGTGCACCGGGCGGGTGCCGCACGGGGTGTCGCACAGCTGGGCGCCGCGGTGGCCGCACCGGTTGTGAAAGCAGCGCAGCTGGCCCTGCCCATCGCGCATCAGCAGAAGTGACACCTCGCCGATCTTCAACGTTCGATAGGCGTGGGGTACCTGCACCTCGGCTTCGAGGCCCAGAAAGACCCAACCGCCGAAGAACAGCTGCTGCATCTCAGCGGCAAACACCTCCTCGTCGGTGTACAGCGCGCTGGAACAGGAGAAGACGCCCTGCTCGGGTGCATCGTGAACGAGGGACGACAGCGGGATGTCCATGGAACGCACGAAACCTCCTTGAAGCCTGTGGAAGTCGCAGGCCCGGCCGGCGCCAGCCGCTGGCCGCTCAACAAAGAGACCCGTACGGCCCGGCACGGGCGGACCGCAAGAGGCTCGCACAAGGGCAGGTAACGTGGGTTGATTTGATTGAATCCGACGGTTCAAAACTTCGAACTTGTCGCGGGCTGGGGTCCCGCCGAATACTGGCCGACACGACAACGGAAGACACAGGCCAAGGTGAAGCCGGCTGTCGGTCCGACCAACCAGGCGTAGGGGGGAACGATGCCCGCAGCAGTTCAAGACGCACGGATCAGTTCGCTCCAGCGGCTCGCACCGCACCCGGCCATGGGCCGGCGCGCACCGGGCTGGTGGTTCGACGCGCGGGGCGAGGTGAGTGCGCCGCTTCGCGAGGCGGTGGCCGCCAGCGCCTGCGCGGCCGTGCTGCTTTCGGCAGACCAGGACGCGGCCGGCTACGGCCCTGCCGCGGTGGTGCGGTGGGTTCGCAGCCTGGAACAGTTGCGGGCCGTCGAACGCTCGGACGCTGTGCTGACCGACGACCGCAGCGTGCTGGAGGCCGCACTGGGGCGCGGCCAGCGTGCCGGCCTGTATGTGCTGGTGCAGAGCCTGGAGCACGACTTCCCTACCTGTCTGGAGGTGTGCGATTCCGACGCGGCCTTCCTGATCGCCGACCTCTCCCACGCCAGCTACATCCCGTACGAGTTGTTGCTGGCGCGGACGGAGCACCGTGGCATCGAGGTGCTGTGCTCCGTGCCCATTGCCGGGCTGGACCGCATCGTCAATGACACCGACCAGGCCCTCAACGCGCTGTCCACCATGGAGCAGGGCGTCGGGGTGGTGCTGCGCACGCAAAGCGCCGCCGTGGTTGGTTCCATCCATGCCGCGCTGGCCGGGCGACGCCATGGCGAAATGCTGCTGGTGCCCGCCACCGTGCAGGCCGTCCGCCACACCGCGCTGGGGCATCGGGTCTGCGTCGACACCACCACCATGCTCGAACCCGACGAAGGGCTGGTGGTGGGCTCCACGGGGTGGGGCGGCATTCTCGTGTGCTCGGAAACGCACTACCTGCCTCACATGAACTTGCGGGAGTTCCGCGTCAACGCCGGGGGGATGCACTCCTACGTCTGGGGCCCCAACGAAACCGCGATGTACCTCAGCGAACTCAAGGCGGGCTCCGAGGTGCTGGCCGTCAATCGGGACGGGCGGACCCGCCTCGTCACGGTGGGTCGCGCCAAGGTGGAGCGGCGTCCGCTGCTGTGCATCGATGTGCAGGTGCGTTTGGATGACCTGTCGGCGGCCACCCGCGAGCGTGCCGAAGAACTGCAGCGGCGCCTGCTGGCCGTCACTCCGCCCGGCGAGCGGGCCGACCCGTCCGATGGCAGCACTCTGCGCCTCAACGTCTTCCTTCAGAACGACTGGCATGTGCGCGTGATGGGGGCCGATGGCTTTGTGAAACACGCCACGCTGCTTCAACCCGGTGACCGCGTGCTGGCCCACGTCGACCTTCCGGGCCGACACACCGGTCTGCGCGTGACCGAGACGATCTACGAACACTGAATTCAGCCGGCCCGCGGGCGTCGGTGCCCGCCCGGGCCGGTCGTCGCAGGGCCGCAGCGGGAGGAGGACCCCATGGAGCTTGGAAAGCACAAACGCCTGAGCCGGCTGTTCGGCGTCAGTGGTCGATCGATCATCGTTCCGATGGACCACGGAGCCACGCTGGGCCCGGTTCACGGTTTGCGCGACGCCCTGGGCGCCTTCCGGCGGATTGCCCGTTGCGACAGCGCAGTGCAGGCGGTGGTGTTGCAGCGGGGCTTCGCCGCTCGTGTGGCCGAGGACCTGAAGGACAGTGGCCTGTCCCTGATCCTTCAGCTCTCGGCGTCGACCAGCCTAGGGCCCGACCCGGCGCACAAGCAACTGGTGGCCACCGTGGAAGACGCGGTCGCCCTGGGCGCGGACGGGGTCTCGGTGCACGTCAACCTCGGCAGCGCCTCGGAAGGCGCCATGGTGCGCGACCTGGGCCGCACGGCCTCGCAGTGCCAGCGCTGGGGCATGCCCCTGTTGGCCATGGTGTACACCAGCGCGATGCCGCAGGGCGACGACGCCTGCACCGCGGCGGTGGCCCAGGCGGCCCGCGTGGTGGCCGAGTTGGGGGCCGACCTGGTGAGGGTTCGCTATCCGGGCTCGGTGGCCGCCATGCAGCAGGTGGCCGACGGGTGCTTTGCGCCCGTGCTGGTGGCCGGTGGCGAACGGACGGCCCAGCCCGAGGTCCTGGTGCGGCTGGTGGCTGACGCGATCGAGGGCGGCGCCTCGGGCGTGTGCATCGGCCGCAACGTCTTTCAGTCCAGCGCGGTCGAGACGGTGCTGGGTTCGATCGCCCGCGTCGTGCATGGCGCGGGCGAATTCGTTTCTCCCCCCTTCATGAGCCCGGCTCGCGGGTCTCGTCAGCCAGGAGCGCTCAATGTCGTTTCTTGACACGCAGCTGCGCCGCCCCCCCGACCCGATCTCGGGCCGGTTCTTTCGCGATGGCTCGGCGTGCATCGACCTCTGGCACCGGTCGCAGCTGGAGGCGTACCAGGCGGCCGCGTTGAAGGCCCAACTGCGCCACGCCTTCGACAACAACCGCTTCTACCGCGACCGCTTCAAGGCCGCCGGGGTGAATCCGCACCGCATGGACGTCGCCACAGACGTCGCACACGTCCCCTTCACCACAAAGGACGATCTGCGCGGCAAGCCCTGGGTGCTGTTGTCGGTGCCGCGGCACCAGATCTCGCAGATCCACGTCTCCACCGGGACCACCGGGGGCGAGGAGATCTATGTGCCGTACACCTGGTCCGACCTGCACGACCAGACGATGTCGCCGGCCATGCGCACGCTGTTTCCTGCGGGTCGCAACGATGTGGTGGCGGTGACCTTGCCTTATGAGATGAGTTCATCGGGTCTGGCGTTCCACCGCACATTTCAGAAGGGCTACGGCGCGCACGTGTTGCCGGTGGGCAAGGGCGGCTACTACTCCACGCCAGACCATGCGCTGAAGATCATGAACCGGTTCGGCGCGACCCTCATGCTCACCACGCCGTCGTATGCCGTGTACCTGGCCGAGCATGCACGCGAGACCGGCGTGTCTCTGGCCGAGATTCCGCTCAAGCGGCTGTGGCTGACGGGCGAAGGGTGTTCCCCCGCGCTGCGCGAGCGCATCGAGGCCCTATGGGGGCGGCCGGCGTTCTTCTACTACGGCTCGCTGGAGGGTGGGCCGCTGGGCATCGAGTGCACAAAGCGCGCGGGCTATCACGTCACCTGCGGCCACGTCTTCATGGAGATCGTCGATCCCAAGACGGGGAAGAACCGCGGCCCCGGCGAGATCGGCGAAATCGTCATCACCGAGCTGACGCGGCGCGCATCCCCGCTCATCCGCTTTCGCACGGGCGACCTGGGCTACAGCGACCCCGAGCCCTGCTCGTGCGGCGTGACGCTGCCGAAGGTGGTGATGCGCGGCCGCGTGGGCGACCAGGTGCGCATCGGAGAGCAGGCCTACGGCCCCTACTACCTGGAGCAGTTCCTGCTGGTGATCTCCGAGGTGGGCAACTGGTACGAGTTCGTTCCCGGCGCCGAAGAACTGCAGATTCGCGTGGAACTGGCGCGCGGCGTCGAACCTTCGCCCGAGGTCGCATCGCTCATTCGCCGCCGCTTCTCGCACTCCACTGGGGTGCCCTGCGCGGTGGAAATCGTCGACCGGATCCCGAGGACCGGCGGCAAGACGGTGCGGGTGCGGACGTCGGCCCCGCCCGCAGGAGTGACCGCATGAGCTACCTTCGCGACCAGGTGCCAGGCACCACCACGCCCCTTCAGGATCTGGTGCGCCACGCGCACGCCCACAGCCCGTTCTATCGCCCGCGGTTCGAGCAGCTGGGCATCAATCCGCTGACGATCTTCACTGCGGAGGATCTCAAAAGTCTGCCCACCACCTCCCGCAGCGAGTTGCAATCGGAGCCTTGGGGGTTGCTCGCTGTTCCGAAGGAGGACATCGTGCAGACGAACATCTCCACCGGCACTACCGGGGCAGATGACGTGCTCATCCACTTCGACTGGGACGATCTGTTCGTGCGTGGACTGCGCGGCATGCTGGGGGCGCGTTCGGCGCATCGGCTGCTCTCGATCGAGCCGGGCGAGATGGTGTTCATCGCGCTGCCCTACGAGGTCAGCGTGACGGGCCTGGCCATTCACCGCGCCTTGCAGGACGGACTGGGCGCGTGCGTGGTGCCCCTGGGCAAGGGCGGCTTCTATTCAGACCCGCGCAAGGCCGTGCGCATGATGGCCCAGCTGCAAGGTGAACATCTCTTCACCACGCCGTTCTATGCCGTGCATCTGTCAGAGGTGGCAGCCGAGCTGCAGATCGACCCTAAGCGCGACCTGGGACTGCGCAAGCTCTGGCTGGTCGGAGAGTCCTGCTCCGATGCGCTGCGGCAGCGCATCGAGGCCCTGTGGGGTTGCCCGGCCTACCTGTACTACGGCTCGCTTGAATGCGGCGTCATCGGCGTCGAGTGCAGCCAGCAGGACGGTTATCACGTGGCCACCGGTCTGGCCGAAGTCGAATTGGAGGCCAGCCCGCAGACGCCCACCACGCTCCGCGGCGAGGCCACGGGCGAGGTCATCGCCACCTGTCTGTGGCGCAATGCCAGCCCGCTCATCCGATACAAGAGCGGCGACATCGGCCACCTGATCCACACGCCGTGTCCCTGCGGTCTGCCCGGTCCGCGGCTGCGCGTGCTGGGGCGGGAGTCCGATGTGCTCTCCATGGGCGGCCGCGAACTCTTCGCGCATGAGATCGAACAGGTTCTGCTGGAGGAAATTCCCAACCTACCCCTGTGGTTCCGCCTTCGGCCAAGCCGCGGTCAGCTGTGCGTGGAAGTGCCGGGCCACTGGCCTGGCGCGGTCCGGGACATCGAGCGCGCCGAGCGCAGGCTGGGGGTGCGTGTCTTCGTCGAATCGGTTGCACCCGAGCCGTACCTTGGCGGCAAGTTCCGCCGCCTTTCCACCGGGAGCCCCGAATGATCATCGATGCCCACGCGCACGTCACGGCCGAGGAGTACGGCTCCATCCACTGCATAGAGCGTGACATGAAAGCCTATGGCATCGGGAAGACAGTGCTGTTCCCGGGCGGCATGATCGACGTCCGCAAGATGTCGAAGTACGTGTCGCAGGAGGAACGCGGACGTCCGGCCTACATCCCCAACGATCTGGTCGAGTCGTGCTTCAAGGCCGCACCGGAACGCTTCGCCGGCTTCTACTGCATCGATCCGCCTTCCGCCGCCGATCCGGTCGGCGAACTCGGCCGGGCGCACGAGCGCGGTTTCAGCGGTCTGAAGCTTGCGCCCATCGTCCACCGCTTCGCGCTGAACTGCCCGGCCGTGAAGGCGCTGTGTGAGGCGGCGGGTGCGTTGGGGCTGCCCGTCTACACGCACGTGGTGTATGGCCCTGAGGCATCGACGCGCGTGTTCGGGGAACTGGCGGCGGAGTTTCCCCACACCGTGTTCATCCTCGGCCACATGGGACTGGGCCCGGCCGACATGGAGGCCGTGGAGCTGGCCCGGCGTCGAGACAACGTCTTCCTCGAAACCTCCGGGGGGTCGTTCATGATCATTCGCAGTGCCTACGAGGCGCTGGGGGCCACGAAGCTCATCTACGGTTCGGAGTTCCCCATGCAGGACGCTCATGTGGAACTGGAAAAGGTTCGACTGATCGCTTCAGAGCGCGACTTCGAACAAATAGCCGGCCGCACCATCGCCGGATTGCTGCAGTAACCGTTTCTGGACTGAGTCCGCCCTGGCGGCTCGGTCCACCTTTGCTCAGGAAGATCTCCATCATGAAGAACACAATGAAGTTCGGGCAGGGTCGTCTGGCCAACGCAGCGGCGGTCATGGCGGTAGCTGCGGTCCTATTTCCTGCGAGTGCGTGGTCGGCCGACATGGTGATCCGCATCCGCAACGTGGCGCAGGACTCGGGTCAGATCCGCATTGCCGTCTTTGAAGGCGAGGGTTTTCTGCGCAAGCCCGTGCGAACCGAATCCGTGCGCGCCAGCGGCGGAATGATCGACGTGCGCATCAAGGACATGCCAGCCGGCACCTACGCCGTCAGTGCCTTTCAGGACACCGACGGCAACCAGCGCTTGACGACGAACTCGATGGGCATTCCCGAGGAGCCCTACGGCATGTCCCGCGAGGCCAAGGGCCGGTACGGGCCGCCCACGTTCGACGATGCCAAGTTCGTGCTGGGGTCCGAGGACCTCGTGGTCGAAGTGAAGCTGGCCCGGCCTTGACCGTACCCGTCGTTGCTGTGCCGCACCCGATGAACGCTCCTGCGCGCCCTGTGTTGCTGCGCCTGGCCGGCGTCACCAAGCGCTTCTGGCTCGGGAAGACCGAAGTGATCGCACTGCGTGACGTCGATCTTCAAGTGCGTGCCCGCGAGATGCTGGCCGTCTGGGGGCCCTCGGGAAGCGGCAAGTCCACGCTGATGAACCTGGCCGGGCTGGTGGACGCGCCCAGTGAAGGACAGGTGTTCTTTGAAGGCGAGGCGGTTCAGTACCAGAACGAACGGCTTCTGGCGGAGCGCCGCAATCGCCGCATTGGCTTCGTGTTCCAGACCTTCAATCTCGTGCCGGTGCTCTCCGTGCTGGAAAACGTTCAACTGCCGCTGCAGATCCGCGGCGTTCGGCGCGCTGAGGCGCAGCGGCGGGCGGGCGAGCTGGTGGAGCAGGTGGGGCTGTTGCATCTGGCCCATGTGCGCCCCGACCTGCTCAGCGGCGGCCAGCGTCAGCGGGTGGCCATTGCGCGCGCCCTGGTGGGCGAACCGGCCCTCGTCATTGCCGACGAACCCACCGCCAACCTCGACAGCGAGAACAGCGCGGCGGTGCTCGATCTGATGGATCAGTTGAATCGGGACAGCGGGGTGGCCTTCATGTTCTCGACCCACGACCCACGGCTGCTGGACCGGGTGTCCCGGCAGGTGAAGCTGGTCGACGGGCGCATCGACGGCCCCGCTCCGGCGTGGAAGGACGTGGCGTAATGTTGCTCGGCCTGGCTTCGCGCAGCCTGCGCAGGAACCTCACCCGCACGCTGGTGGTGGTCTCGACGGTGTTCGTCGGGTTCGTGGCGGTGGCTCTGTTTGCCGGCTACACCAAGGTCGTGTTTCGCGGCATCACCGATCAGGCCGTTCACGGCGAAATGCTGGGGCACCTCACCCTGTCCGTGCCCGGCCTTCGCCTGCAGGGGCGCCTGGATCCCGCAAAGTACCTGTTGGCGCCCGGCGTGGAAGAGCAGGTTCGCCGCCTCGTCAGCGAATCGAACGCCGGCGCCACCGTGGTGCCCCGCCTGACGGTCAGCGGCCTCATTTCCAACGGCAAGGCCAGCACGGTCTTCATTGCCGAGGGCATCCGACCGCAAGACATGGACGTCCTGCGCGGCCCGCGGGCCCGGGCCTCTGGCGCGCTGGATGCGCAGCGGCCCACCGGCATCACATTGTCGCGGGGCCTGGCTCAGATCCTCGCGCTCAAGACCGGCGACAGCGTCTCGCTGCTGTCCACCACGATCGAGGGCCAGGCCAATGCGGTGGATGCCGAGGTCATCGACACCTTCAGCACTGGTAATGCGGGGACGAACGACAAGGCCATCTACATGCCGCTGGACCTGGCACGGCAGCTCGCCGACTCCGACGGCCGCTTTGTTCGCCTGACGGTGCTTCTTCCCCAGGTGTCGCAGACGATGGACCTGCAGGCCGAGTTGGGCCCGCGGCTGCAAGCGGCCGGTCTGGCGTTGGAGGTTGAGAACTGGCAGGTGCTGTCGTCGGTGTACCGACAGGTCAAGGGCCTGTTCGACATGATCTTTGCCTTCATGCTGGCGATCATCGTGGCGATCGTCGCCATGAGCATCGCCAACTCGATGGCCATGAGCGTGATCGAGCGGACCCGCGAGGTCGGCACGCTGCGGGCCATCGGCATGACTCGCGAACGGGTCGCCGGCATGTTCGTGCTGGAAGCGATGCTGATGGTGCTGGCGGCCTGCGCGCTGGGCGCGGTGGCCGTGGTGGGGCTGGAGGCCCTGATCAACGCGCTGGACATCTCGTATCGCCCGCCCAATGCCACCGAACTGGTGCGCTTGCGGATCGACATCGATTGGGTCAAGTCGGCCGGTGCGGCTGTACTGATGACCGCCCTGGGCACGCTGGCGGCGTTCCTGCCGGCGCGGCGGGCCGGCAAGCAGTCCATTCCCACGGCACTGGCCCATGTGTGAAGGAGGGCTGAAATGAACAACGCGGGACGACGTCGGGTGTTGCGGGCGGTTGCGGGCTTGTCCGCGCTAGGCGCGGCCTTGCGGTGCCTGCCCGCGGCCGCCCGGGAGTGGCCCTATGCGGGCAGCACGGCCGAAGAACTGCTGCGGCTGGCCGACCGCGCCCGCGGCGGCGAAGCCGCTGGCGTCGTGTGGGACGTGACGGCGATCTCGCGGGGCGCCGGCGCCTCGGAGGCGGACCCGGCGACCAAGCTGCGGGTGTATGCCGCCAACGACTCCAGCCTGGCCGAGACACTTGCGCCCGCCAAGAGCGCCGGAGCGCGCATGCTGCAGGTGGGGCGAAACATGTGGCTGTACAAGCCGGGGCTTCGCAAGCCGGTGTCCATTTCGCCGCGCCAGCGGCTCAGTGGCATGGCCGCCGTGGGGGACATTGCCTCCACGCACTACGCCCGCGAATACAAGGTTGAGTCGGCGGTACAGGAGCTGCTGGGCGACGAGCCAGTGAAGGTGCTGGACCTGACAGCGGCCCAGCGCACCTCCACGTACGACCGGATTCGCTACTGGGTCAGTCTGCGCAGCGGATTGGGGCTGCGTGCGGAGTTCTTCTCCGTGGGGGGAAAGCGCCTGAAGGTGGCGGAGTTCGAGTATGCGAATGTGGTTGAGATCGCTGGACGCAAGCAGGCCTTCGTCAGCCGCATGCTCATCACCGACGCGCTGACCGACGCGCAGACCGAGCTTCGCTACGACCGGGTGAGGATTCAGCCGGTTCCGTCGTCGCTGTTCGACGTCAACGGATTGACCTGAGGGGACGTCGTGCGCGCCAGGCGAGATTTGCATCGGCGCGGTGCCTGGGTGGGGCTGGGCGTGGCCACCTTCACGGGGTTGCTCGCGGGCGCTGTGGGGGCACAAGAGCCTGAACTGTCCGCCGGCGGCGAAGTCTGGGGCTACGCGAGTCACCTGGAGGTGCGTGAGGACCCCGCGGGGGCCTGGACGAGCGGCCGGGCCCGCGTGCCGCAGACCACGCAGACCATCGACCTGCGTTTGGACGGCGCCCTCCGGTTCGAACCCGGAACCGAGGCTGTCTTCAAGCCGCGCGTGCTCGTGCAGACGGCGCGGGACGTGGCCGGTGGCACCACACAGTCCACGCGGGTCACGCTGGGGCAGGGCTACCTGAAGACGCGCCTGGGCGAATCGGCCACCGTGGTGTTGGGGCGCGAGCGGGTGGCCTGGGGGCCGGCGCAGCTGCGCTCGCCGAGTTCGCCGTTCTACTTCGACGCTGGCCGCACGCGCCCGCTCACCGAGGCCCCGGGCATCGACCTGGTTCGGGCCGTGGTTTCGAGCCGGTCCACTTCCTTTTCGTTCGGCCACGTGCAGGGCGGGCCGGATCTGGGGCGCGAGGTGGAGCACGCCACCTACGCCAAGGCCGACTACGTGGGCCAGACGGTGACGGTTTCGCTCAACGCGGCATCGGCGCGCGACGCCTCGGCGTTCTGGGGCGGATACCTGACCTGGACGCCCGATGCCGCCTGGGTGGTGTACGCCGAGGCCGGATCGGTGCCCGCCACCGCCGCGGCCGATCGAATCGCCAGCGACCCGCGCGCCCGTCGCCAGTCGGTGGCGGCGCTGGGCGCGAGCTACGCGTTCGAGAGCGGGGTGTCGTTGACCGTCGAAGGCCTCTACGACGGGCGCGGCCTGCGCCGAACCGCTGCGCAGGCCCTGCTCAGCGACCGCCAGCGGGGTGTGGCCCCGGCACAGGCCGCCACGGCAACGCTCATCGGCCAACGTTATGTGTACGTGATGGTGCAGAGCGACTTGCAGCAGTCGGACAGCTACTGGCGTGCGGCCATGACCCGCAGCCTCGTGGGCACGGGGTCTCAGTTCCTGCTCTATGGCGAGAAGAGTCTGCGATCCCAGCTCAGCGCGTTGGTGTCGGTGGTGTCGGCCCACGGCGGGGCCCGCACGGAGTTCGGCGCCGTGGTGCGCTGGCAAGTGACGGTGGGGCTCAAGTGGATCAGCCGTTGAGGACCGCCCGCCTGCGGGGTTCAGCGCCTCTTCAGCGTCTCTTCGCCGGCCCGCAACACGCGGAGGTCGAGGCGATGGAGTCCGCAGAAGACCGCGCGTTCAAGCCGGTGGTCGAGGGGGAGCGACCGCGTCACACGGTGCCGCTAGGCGGGTTACGGGCCTTCGGCATGAGTCTGTGGCGTTTCGCACGTTGGGGCTTGCGTGCGATGGTTCCAGCGCGCCACGCGAAGGTCGCAGCATACGTCGAGCCCCTCCCAGCGCCTTTGGCCGCAGGCGCAACGGCCCCGGTGTGGACGGTCTCCGCGCGCGTCGACGCCGCCCGCGTTGGCGCCCGCTGCATCGACGCCGCCCACATTACCCCTGTCCCCATCGTCCCCGCCAGAAGACCGCGGGCCTTGCCCCCGAAGCCGCCCCCGCTGCGGGTTCACCACGTTGCGATGCGCTCGGGCGAGATCTTCATCCCGATCTCTTCCGCACCCGACCGGTACCTTCTGGTGCCTCCCGAGGGACCGCCCCCGAAGGAACACCCCGCGAGATGAGCTGGACCCGCCCAGCCGCGTCTCTTTTCACGACCTTCGCTTCACCTTACGGAGAGCCCTCATGAGCTACACGATCACGAACCATCTGAGAGACCAGTCGGTGATTGGCTTCGGTGCCCTCGAACGTGCCTTTCGAGCCGGCGCGCTGGCGCGGGCCTACGCCGGCGCGGCCACACTGCCCCGGCTGCCGGCGATGAGCACCGCAGCGTTTGCCCAGGATGTGCGAGGTGCGCAACGCCCAGTGGTGGTGTCCGGCATGTTCGAGCACTGGCCCGCACGAACCGGCTGGTCGTTCGACTCGCTGGCCCGGCGGTTCGGCGAAACGCGGGTGACGGTGGATCTCTACAGCCAGCGCCGGCGCGACATGACGTTTGCGCAGTACGTCGACCTGATTGCCCAGCCCCTCCCCGAAGGCGCGTCGCCATCCTATCTGCAGGAGTGGTACTTCCAGCTCTCGCGCCCCGAGCTGGCCGACGACATGCCGGAGCTGGAGATCACCCAGTACGACTTCCGCCACAAGCTGTACGGCAAAGGCGTGGCCGAGAACCACCAGCTGTGGATCGGCCAGAAGGGCTCGGTCACGCCCTTGCACCAGGATGGGCTGATGGTGGATGCGTTGCATGCCCAGATCGTCGGAAGGAAGCGCTGGTTCCTGATGGGACCCAAGGCAAGGCTTCATCTGGACGCATCGGGCCAGCCCGACTTCGACCGCCTCGTGGCCGACCCGGACACCGAACTCATGACCTGCGTTCTGGAGCCCGGCGACCTGCTGTTCCTGCCGGCAAATTGGTGGCATCGGATCGATCTGCTCACTGACTCGATCGGACTGGGCCGCAAGTGCCTCGACGAACGCCACCTGGAGCGGCACATCCGCCAGCGCATGGCCGAGTTGCTGCCGCTGGCGCTGAACCTGGATGAGCTGATGCGCAACGACCCGCAGTACGTCTCCTCGGTTCTGCTACGCAACCAGTCCATGGCCAAGCACATGGGCATCAACCTGACGTCCCTGCGCGCCGAGGTTTGACGTGCGGGCGGCTCCCTGACCCATGGCCCCCCGCCATCGCATGAGGTTCCCCATGAAGATCCATGCTCCTGCCCGGCAGAACGCCGTGGTGGCCTACGCCACCACGCTGCTGCTGATGCTTCCGCTTTTCGGGCTTCTGGCATACGCCTACGCCGAAGGCAGCCCGCCCGCGCCGCAGCGCTGGGTCGACGGCTACCGCTGGGCGGGCCCGGTGGCGGCGGGCGAACTGCTGTTGGCCCTGACCCCCTTACTGACCCGTTCGCTTCGCATGAGCCGACTGGTGGTGGGCGTTCTGGTGTACGTGGTGGTGTGCTCGGTGCTGGCCTGGTTCGGGTTCTACCGGGCGCTGGCGTGTCTTGGAGCTGAGCTGCGCGGGTCGGGGGTCATCCTGGCCATCCTGGGGGTCGGCATCGTGTCGACCTGGGCCACCCGCGAAGGCTTTGTGGGCGTGCCGCTGGGATCGCCAGCCCGCCAGCGCGAAGCGTCGCTGCGGTTGCTGGGCGTTGCGGCCGCTGCTGCGGTCTTTTCCGTGCTGTTTCGCGATTCGCGCTGGCTGGGCACGGGCTTGCCGATGGTGGTCCTCTTTGCCGCGCAGCGGATCATCGTTGCTCGAACCCTGCGTGCCACGGCCAGGGCGTCGATGGGTGCGGTCCGTCCCGACGCATCCGGCGTATCCAGCGCTTCCGGCGCTGCGGCGCCCAACCGCCTGACGCTCAACGCGCCAGATCGTCAATGATCGGTATGGCCCAGGCACCAGCCTGGAGGATCGACTGGATCGTCGCCCGCATCACCTCGTGGGCGGCGTCGCGCTCGCAGCTCACGTGCCAGAACTCGTTCACCCACTGGCTTTCGAGTTCACAGGGCAACTCGAAGGACTCGACCGGCAGGAAACGACTCATGGAGCGGTACATTCGCACCGGCACGATCGCCACCAGCGGTGTCTTGGAAACGGTCACGAGCGCGGAGTAGTAGTCGGGCGCGCCCATTCGAACGTGTCGCCGGCACCCGGCTTCCCGCAACTGAGCGTCGATGATGCGCTCGGTCTCGAGACCTTCATAAACCGTGATGTGCTCCATCTCGGCGAACTGCTCGAGCGTCGGGTTGGGGCTCAGGCCCGCGCGCAGCCTGACGCCCAGCAAGCGCTGTTCGTAAAGGACCTGACTGCGAATCTCGCCGTCCGCGTTCCCTTCCCGCAGAGATCGGGTCTGCTCGGCGCTGATCACCAAGCTCACCAGCTCGCTGCGCAGCTGCACCATCGCGTTTCGCGAGGGCGGCGTGAATCGCACCTGCACCCGCGGCATCAACGCGGCGATGGTCTTGTAGATCGTGGCGCCGAAGATCAGCGGAATGGCCGCCGGCGCACTGACCGTGAACTCGCGTTCAATCTGGCTCAGGTCGTTCTTCGTGACCCGCTGAATGATGGAGGTGGCATCCGAGATGAGCTTCCGCACCGGTTCCCGCAGATCCAGCGCCTTCTGGGTCGGAACAAGGTTGCGACCCGACTTCACGAGAATGGGGTCGTCGAACACCTCGCGCAGGCGGGCTAGCGTGTGGCTCATGGCCGGTTTGCTCAGGAACATCCGCTCGGCCGCGCCTGTGACGCTGCCCTCGGAGAGGAGGGCGTCCAGAGCGATGAGCAGGTTCAGGTTCGGCAGTCGGGACATTGATCGGCTGAAGCGGCAAGCGCCTGTCGATCTTACTTCCCGGCCTGGACGTTTTCTTTGGGCGCGGTGTACCCAGAAGACTTGTCTGTGCCCTCCCACATAACGGTGTGGCCTGGAACGACCCACCCCGCTTGTTCGCCGGCAGGCCATTCAGGGCGCGTTGCCGCGCAGCGCAGGCAAGCCAGCACCATGCGCAGCGTCGTTGCGGCCGCGTCATCGTGCACGGGCACGATAACGCCACTCACTTCGATCTCGACGGTCATGCGCCGAGCGCTCGGCGGCGGCACGGAGGCAGGCGCGGTGACCGCAGTGACTGCCGCGCCCTGATCGCGACCCCTACGCCGACCAGGGCCTGCCCTGGGGGCGCTGGCTGCTCACCCTGCTGGGGCTGGTGGTCATCGTCATCATCGCGCTGCGCATGGTGGGGGTTCTTCGCTAGGTTGGTGCCGAGTGGGAGCTGACGGGTCAGTGCGTCAGGCGGCACCGCTCCAGAGGCGGAACTTGACGTGCCTGGAAGCAGACCGAAAGTCGTTGTCCGTGCTGAGCATGACCAGGTCGTGCCTCAAGCAAAGCTGAATCAGTACGGCGTCGATGGTTCCGATCTGAACGCCATTCCTTCGGCACGTGTTGCGGACCTCTGCGGCCTTGATGTGGTCTTCGCGGTCAGGTTGGAGAAAAGCCAAGGCAGCAAATCTTTCAATGAGCTGGCTGCGCGCCTTCGGCCCGGCAAAGCCCTGCAGCAGCTCCTGCAGGACCAAGCCGGTGGTGAACACCTGGTCTGCGCCTTCAAGCGCACTTCGAAGCACCTCTACGGCCTGGGTGGAAGCCTCAGCGTCGCGGCGGAAAGCCAACGACCAGACGGACGTGTCAACAAGCAGGCTCACGACCTGCGGGCCCGTTCTGCCTTGTAGTCGTAGGCGGAGTCCCACTCCAGCTTGCCGAACAGTTCGGCTATCCGTCGTTGCTCGCGTCGAGCGATGAACTCTTGAAGCGCACGTGTCACGGCCGCCTTCTTGGTGGGCTCTCCGCTCACCCGGAAGGCGTGGTCCAGCAGTTCCTGGTCGAGCGCGAGATTGGTGGCCATGTGTAGCTCCTGCGAGACCAGTTTACACATCCCGACAGTGGAAACCAAAGGGGGTGCGCCGCAGACGCCGAGCCATGCCTGACCTTGCCCCCGAAAAGCGTACTCCATAGCTGATGATGAAATCGCAAAGTTGGAGCACGAAAAGTGAGCGAACAAGACGACAAGCGCCGGCGGGCGAAGTGCACGCTGGAGTTCAAGCTGCAGGCCGTCAGGATGGTCAAGGGTGGTCAGGACGCGGCCGTCACGGCCCGGGTTCTGGGCATCCCGAAGGCCACGCTGGGCAACTGGATTCGGACCGCTGAGAAGGGTGAACTGCGCGGTGCGGGCGACCGACCGGTCAGTGCCGAGCAGATGGAACTGGCGCGGCTGCGGGCCGAGTTGGCGCGGGTGAAGATGGAGCGCGACATCCAAAAAAAAGGGCGACGGCGTACTTCGCGAGGGAGTCGCTGTGAAGTACGCCTGGATCGACAAGCTCAAGACGGTGTGGCCGATCACGTGGATGTGCCAGGTGCTGGAGGTCAGCGTCAGCGGGTTCTTCGAGCATCGGCAGCGCACCCGACAGACCCGGCCTCAGGGCCCTGAACCCAGGCGACTGAGCAGCGAGGCCCTGTTGGCACATATCCGCGCCATTCACGCCGAATTCAAAGGCGAATACGGCTGGCCAAGGGTGTGGAAAGAACTGCTGGCCAGGGGTGTGCGGGTAGGCAAGGACCGGGTGCAGCGGCTGATGAAGCTGCACGGCATCCGTGCACGTGGCCAGAGGAAGTTCGTCGTCACCACCGACAGCAAGCACGACTTGCCAGTGGCGCCAAACCTGCTGGCCAGGGACTTCACGCCACCGGCGCCGGACCGTGTGTGGAGCAGCGACATCACCCCTACATCGCTACCGACGAGGGCTGGCTGTACCTGGCCGCGGTGATCGACCTGTTCAGCCGCCAGGTGGTGGGCTGGAGCATGCAGCCGCACATGCAGACCAGCTTGGTGACGGACGCGCTGCGCATGGCGTGGTTCAGGCGTCATCCAGAACCCGGACTGATCTTCCACAGTGACCGGGGCAGCCAATACTGCAGCCTGGCCTTCCAGGCTGCGCTCAAGGGCTACGGGATGCGCAGCTCGATGAGCCGCAAGGGGAACTGCTGGGACAATGCACCCACCGAGAGTCTGTGGGGCAGCTTGAAGGTGGGTCGCCTGTACGGCAAGCGGTTCGCCACCCACCGTGAGGCGATGGACGAGGTCATCGACTGGCTGACGTTCTACAACCACCGGCGGCTGCACTCCACGCTGGGCTACGTCAGCCCCATGACGTTCGAAGCAAGCTGGCGCGCGAGCCAGCCCAAGAAAGCCCCATAACAGAGTGGCTATGGGCTACGTCGGACAGGGGCAAGGTCACTGAAGATCGTCGCGGCCATCCTCGAGCGGCCGGTGATCGAGAAGATCCTGACGCACCCGGGGCTGGACCCGCAGCCGCCGCCCCGGGGCCGGGCACGTGAGACGGGTGAGCGATCCAATCGGCCCGACCCGCCCGCAAATCGTCCAGAGAGCAAGTCCCGACCATCGAAAGACTCCCTGCAAATCAATCACTTGGCGCGACTTACTTGAGAGGCCGGGGTGCACTGAGCCCGGATCTGGTGGAGCGGGGCTTCAGGCGACAGCCCCAAGCGCACCGCACCCACCGAAGGCACATCGAGGCAGTGACCGAGGCAGTGACGTGTGACCCGGCCGGGATGGCGCTGCCCGTCTCAAGTGTCACCACGCCGGCGGCTGGCCTCAGGACCTGTGTGAACCGTGTGAACCCGGGCGCGCGCACCGGGCGAGCGGTGCGCGACGTGTCGGGCTGAGCCTCGAGGCGTCTTGTCTGGCTGGCCGTGGATGGATGGGCCAGACCCAGAAGACCTCGGATCAAGCGGCGCTGTTGGGTTTACCCCGGGGCCGGTCGGATTGAAGAGGGCGTTTGAGTTTCCCATGCTCCTGACGCTGGTGCGCGACACGCTCACGCTGGTGGCGCTGATGGGTTACCTGCTGTGGCTGAACTGGCAGCTCACGCTCTTCGTGGCGCTGCTGTTCCCGGCGGTGGCCCTGGTGATGCGCGTCATCGGCAAGCGGCTGCACCGCCTGACGGTGGAGAGCCAGTACGCCACCGACTCGCTGGCCTACGTGGTGGAAGAGAACATGCTGGCCTGGCGCATCGTGCGGCTGCACGGTGCCGAGGCCGAGCAGGGCGAGCGCTTCCGAGGCCGCGCCGACACCGTCAAGCGCCTCACGATGAAGGCCGTGGTCGCCGCCGCGACCATGACCCCGGTGACGCAGATGCTGGCGGCCCTGGTGCTGAGCGGCGTCATCACCGTGGCGGTGTGGCAAAGCAGCCAGGGCGGCGCCACCGCGGGCAGCTTTGTGGCCTTCGTGATGGCCATGCTGCAGCTGATCGCGCCGGTCAAGCACCTGTCGGACGTGATGGCGCCGCTCACGCGTGGTCTGGCCGCGGTGGAGCGGGGGCTCGACCACATCGAGCACACGCCCATCGAAACCGGCGGCACCCACACCAGCCCCGAGGCCGGCGGCCGCGCGCGGGGCGAGATCCGCTTCGAGGGCGTGGGTCTGCGCCACCGCCATGAAGGCCCGGCCGCGCTGGCCGGCATCGATCTGGCCATCCGGCCCGGCGAGACGGTGGCGCTGGTCGGCCCTTCGGGCGCCGGCAAGACGACGCTGGTGAACCTGCTGCCGCGCCTCCTGGACCCCGCCAAGGGGCGGATCACGCTCGATGGCGTGTCGCTGGCCGACAGGGACTTGCCGTGTCTGCGGCGGCAGTTCGCGCTCGTGAGCCAGGACGTGGTGCTGTTCAACGACAGCATCGCTGCCAACGTGACGCTGGGCGTGCCGATGCCGCGAGAGCAGGTGCAAGCGGCGCTGGCGGCGGCCAACCTGCTGGACTTCGTCCTTGGCCTGCCGCAGGGCCTGGACACGCCGGTGGGCCACAACGGCAGCCAGCTCTCGGGCGGGCAGCGCCAGCGCCTGGTGATCGCCCGCGCCATCGCCAAGGACGCGCCGGTGCTGATCCTCGACGAGGCCACCTCGGCGCTCGACAGCGAGAGCGAACGCGCCGTGCAGGACGCGCTGGAGCGGCTGATGCAGGGCCGCACGACGCTGGTCATCGCGCACCGGCTGTCGACGATCGTGAACGCCGACCGCGTGGTGGCGCTCGAGGGCGGCCAGCTCGTCGAACAAGGCACGCACGCCGAACTGCTGGCCGTCGGCGGCGTGTATGCGCGGCTGCACGCAATGCAGTTCAAGAGCTGAGGGAGACACCGCCGATGAGCATGCTGCCGATCTCGCGCTACCCCGTGCCCGAGCTGGCGAGCTTGCCCGAAACCCTGCGCACCCGCATCCTCGAGGTGCAGGCCAAGGCCGGCTTCGTGCCCAACGTGTTCCTGGCCCTCGCCCACCGGCCGGCCGAGTGGCGCGCCTTCATGGCCTACCACGACGCGCTGCTGCTCAAGGAAGGCGGCTCGCTCACGTCTCAGTCGGGGTCAGGCCAGGGCCTGACCAAGGGCGAGCGCGAGATGATCATCGTGGCCACCAGCGCCGCCAACCAGTGCCTGTACTGCGTGGTGGCGCACGGCGCCATCCTGCGCGTGTACGAGAAGGTGCCCCTGCTGGCCGACCCGATCGCCGTCAACTACCGCAAGGCGCTGATCACGCCTCGGCAGCGCGCGATGCTCGACTTTGCGATGAAGGTGACGACGGCCTCGCACACCCTCGAAGAGGCCGACTTCGCCGCGCTGCGCGAGCACGGCTTCGACGATGAGGACGCCTGGGACATCGGCGCCATCGCGGCCTTCTTCGGGCTATCCAATCGCATGGCCAACCTCACGGCGATGCGGCCGAACGATGAGTTCTACTTGATGGGCCGGGTGCCGCCCACGCTCCTAGCGGACGGCCGGGACCGCCCGCCCTGCCCGCAGGTGGCGGTCGAAGAAGTCGACGGTGCGCAGGTCCAGCGCTGTGGCGGCGGCGCGGTCGTAGCCCGGCGGATCATTCAGCAGCTTCGCCTCCAGCCCGGTAAAGCCCGTGGGCAGCGGCGACAGGTAGGCGCCATGCCCGGCTGCCGGTGGCGCCGACCACTGCTCGCATCGCCCGCAAACCGCCAGCACGCGGCTGCTGTGGAAGCGCGGGCGCAGCCAGATGTCGCCCTCTGCCGTGGCCAGCGCCAGCGGTACGCGCGGCGTGGCCAGCGTGGCCATGTCGAAGTTGGCCGCATAAGGCACGGCGGCCACCACGGCGGCGATGCGCGGGTCGAGATGGCCGCGGGGCTTGGTGTCGCCGCCGAAGCGATGGTCGATCACCCGGCGGGCCAGCCACTGCTTGAGGCCATCGAGCCAGCCGCCGTCCAGCTGGGTGATGAGGCCGACGCAGGCGTAGAAGTCCTCGGCCAAGTGGCGCTGGCAGTGCCGTGCAAACAGCGCCGGCGACCAGCGCCCGCCCGCGAGCGTCAACGCCGTGTGGCCGCCGGCGGACATGCCGTACACGCCAACGCGGTCCAGCCGCAGCGAAGCGGCCAGCCGGGCGTCGGCCGCCACGGCGTCGGCCGCCACGGCGTCGGCCGCCACGGCGTCGGCCGCCACGGCGTCGATGGCGCGGCTCACCTCGGCCGGACGGCGCGCCCAGCTCACCGGGCCGGGCTCGGTGTGCTCGCGGTGGTTGTCGCCGGCGTGGCGTGGCACGGCCACGGTGTAGTCGGCGGCCACGAGCGCACGCGCCAAATCGGCATGCACCCAGGGCGAGCCGCCCGAGCCGTGCGACACCACCACGAGGCGCCCGTTGCCGGGCTGCGGCGGGGCGTCCTGCGCCAACTGCAACCGCAGCCGACCGCCGGCGATGACCAGCGGCGCCTCCTCGGTAGCCGTGGGGTAGAAGACAGTCACGGGGCCGTCATCGCCCAGCGGTGGCAGCTCGGTCATGCCCAAGGCGGCCAGCGCCGGTGCGGGGCTCAGCGCCAGCGCCGCGGCCAGCGCGGCCAGGCGTCGGATCAGGGAGTTCAGTTTCATGCAGTTCCTCGTTCGGTGGGCCCGCGGGCGATGGCTCCGCGGCGCGCCGCCAGAATGCGTGATGCGGCCCCGCGTGGCTGGCCGACAGCACGGGCTTGCAGGTTCCGGCTGGCCGAAACCGCCAACGCAGCGGCGGCCACCCTTGGATTTCAGGTTTCGGCCAGGGCTTGGGCGCGGAACTCGGTGGGCGTTAGCCCCGTGTCGGTCTTGAAGGCGCGGTTGAAGGGGCCGACGGAACCGAAGCCAGCGTCCAGCGCCAACGTGAGCACCGGCGTCTCGCGCATCGCCGGGTCGGCCAGCCAGCGGCGGGCGTCGGCGAGGCGGAAGCCGTTGACGAAGGTGTTGAAGTTGCGGTGCCCCAGCTGCTGGTTGATGTGGCGCCGCAGCCGGTACTCGGGCACAGCCAGCCGGGCGGCCAGTGCGCCCAACGACAGCTCAGGATCGCGGTAGGCGCGGTCGACGGCCATCGCCTGCTGTACGGCCGCGGCCAGGGCTTCATCGGGCCCAGCGGCGGGCGCCATGGCCTCGACCGCATCGGTGGCGCCATCCTCAGCCCTCGTGGGCGGCGGCGCGGCGGGCTCCGGCACCGGCCTGGGCACGGCCATCAGGCCACCGCCTCCGATCTGCAGCACCGCCAGCGCCCAGCCCAGCAGCACGGCCAGAAGCACCGCCACGTCGAGCAGCGCAAGCCCGGGCGTGAGCAGGCCCGTGGGCGTGCTCAGGCGTGCCGCCAGCTGCACCAGCGTGTAGACGATGCCGGCGGTCACGAGCACGGCACGCAAGCGCCGACGCGCCTCGACCAGATCGGCCCGCCAGTGGCGCAGTGCCATCCACACCGCGGCGGCTATAGCCAGCAGCGGTATCAGCCGCAGCGCCAGGCGCAGTGCGGTGCGCAGGACGTGGTCGTCGGGCAGCTCCACCACGGCCGGACACTGCGCGGCACCGATGGCCGCCGCCAGCAGCCACGCCGCGCCATGCCAGGCGCGCCAGCGGAAGCCGTCGTCGAACAGCGCGGCCGAAAACAGCGCAAACATCACCGCATTGCCCACCGCCACCGCGATCAGCGGGGCCTGGACGGCGCATCCAGCCTGCCATTCAACAGTGGGCGCGCTGCCGAACACCTGCACCGCCAGCCCCAGCGACAGCGACAGCGCCGCGCCCGCCAACGCGGCCGGCAACTGGCGGCGCTGCCGCCACAGCAGCACCGCCAGCAGCAGGGCCAGCACGAACACCATGCCGCGCAGGGCAGCGTCGATCAGGGGCCAGAGCATCGGGCAGAAGTCTATGCCGCCATTGTGTCGGCCCCTGGCCCGCGAAAAAACCCGGACGAGGCCGGGCTTCGAGAGGGGGCGCAAGTTGCCTCAGCTGCCCTGCTGCAGCGCCCGGATACGGTCCTCGATGGGCGGGTGGCTCGAGAACAGCGCCATCAGGCCGCTGGGCCGCGCGTTGATGCCCATGTTCTGCACGCTCTGCGGCAACTGGCCGGGATCCATGCCGCCCAGGCGGGCCAGCGCGTTGATCAGCGGCTGCTTGCGGCCCATGAGCGCGGCGGCGCTGGCGTCGGCGCGGTACTCGCGCTGGCGCGAGAAGCAGGCCACGACGACGGCAGCCAGCACGCCGAGCACGATGTCGAGCACGATGGTGGTCACGTAGTAGCCGATGCCCGGGGCATCACCTGTGGCCAGCTTGCCGCGCAAAGGCCGTGGCCTGTACGCGACAAGCCGGTGGGCTGAAAGACTCCTCGAACCGATATCGATTCGGGCCTCTTGACCGTTCGTGCTGCCACCCGGTCCACGGCCGTGGAGCCGGCGGCGGCACCTTACGCAGCCCGCCTGAAAACAGCCGTGTAGATCAGTCACTTGAGGGCGGTTCTTCAGGGGCGTCGCCCAGGGTGTGCGAAGACAGATTCCTGAGTTTCCCTTCCTCAAGCGCACCGATGGTCAGCGCGCGAAGACTGCCTTCAATGCGGACACCATGACGGTTGAGCTTGTCACAAAGCGCCTTGGCCGCAACGCGGTTCTTCATCGTTCCGATCGTGATGTGGGGAACGAAGGGCACGTCGAGCTTCAGGAAGGGCTGAAGCACTCCGGTGTACAGCCGGTCGTGAAGCAAGGAGATGCCCGAGTAGCCTTCATCAGGAACCAGAAACACATACGCCGTGTCATCGAAATCATCGGCGCCCAACATGGCGTACCTGCAGCAGAAGCGTACAGGTTCTGCCTGCCTGGCTACGGCGGCGATGTGCATCGTGTAGTCGGGCACCTCAACGGACTTGCACCCAAAGACCATCGTGAAGTGGGCGGCAACCACATCACGATATGGAAGATCGTGGTCTTGGCGAAAGCGTTCCATGAACGCTGAGGCGTCCGGCGCAACTTCAGGATAGCTGACGGTGTAGAGCGTGGGCATGGCGGGGGCAAGACCGGTCAGTGGAAGAGGAAGTTCAGCACGTCGCCGTCCTTGACCACGTACTCCTTGCCCTCGGCGCGCATCTTGCCGGCGTCCTTGGCGCCTGATTCACCCTTGCAGGCGATGTAGTCGTCAAACGCGATGGTCTGGGCGCGGATGAAGCCGCGCTCGAAATCGGTGTGGATCACGCCCGCGGCCTGTGGGGCGGTGTCACCGATGTGGATGGTCCAGGCGCGCACTTCCTTCGGGCCGGCGGTGAAATAGGTCTGCAGCCCCAGCAGCTTGAAGGCTGCGCGGATCAGACGGTTCAGCCCCGGTTCTTCCTGGCCCATCTCCTGCAGGAACAGCAGCCGGTCTTCGTCGGCCATGTCGGCCAGTTCGGCCTCGGTCTTGGCGCAGATGGCCACCACCGGCGCGTTCTGCTTGGCGGCGTATTCGCGCAGCCGGTCCAGGAAAGGGTTGTGCTCGAAGCCGTCCTCGGCCACGTTGCCCACGAACATGGCGGGCTTGGCGGTGATCAGGCACAGCGGCTTGAGCACCGCGCGCTCTTCCTTGCTGAAGTCGATGCTGCGCACGGGTCGGCCTTCGTTCAGTGCCGCGTCGCATTTCTTCAGCACGTCCACCAGGCGCTGCGCCTCCTTGTCGCCGCCGGCCTTGGCCACCTTGGTGTGGCGCACCAGGGCCTTTTCCACGGTGGACAGGTCGGCCAGGCACAGCTCGGTCTGGATGACTTCGATGTCGGCGATGGGGTCCACCTTGCCGGCCACGTGGATGACGTTCTCGTCCTCGAAGCAGCGCACCACGTTGACGATGGCGTCGGTCTCGCGGATGTGGCTCAGGAACTGGTTGCCCAGGCCCTCGCCCTTGCTGGCGCCCGCCACCAGGCCGGCGATGTCCACGAACTCCACGATGGCCGGCAGCACACGTTCGGGCTTGACGATGGCCGCGAGCTGCGCCAGGCGGGGGTCGGGCAGTTCCACCACGCCCACATTGGGCTCGATGGTGCAGAAGGGGTAGTTCTCGGCCGCGATGCCGGCCTTGGTCAGGGCGTTGAAGAGGGTCGACTTGCCGACGTTGGGCAGGCCGACGATGCCGCATTGGAGACTCATGTCGGGGGCTTTCGGAAGAAGGGGTGCGTCAGCGCCGCAAGAGCGGCGCTCGCCTGGGCGGGCAGCAGCGGGCCGCGCTCGCAGACCAGTGGATTCTAGGAGTCGGCCCGGCCCCCTTCAGCGACGCTGGCGCCCTGGCTTCCACCCCAGCGCCAACGCATTTCCGGTAAGGGCCAGCGCCGCTCCGGTCAGCGCCAGCAGGCCAGGCCGGTAACCCTCCACCGCCACCGAAACCAGCAGCGCAATCACCGTGGTGGCCACGCCCACGGTGGAGGCCGGGCCCACGCCGATGCGCTGCTGCAGCAGAAGATAGCAGCCGAAGGCCACCACCGAGCCGAAGGCCGAGAGGTACAGCAGCGTGGCCCACCAGGTGACGTCCGAGGGCCAGACGATGGGCTGGCCGCTGCTCCAGGCGAACGCCCAGGACACGACGGAACCGTAGAGCATGCCGTAGCCCAGCACGGGCACGAAGGGCAGGCCATGTTGCCCGTTGCGGGAGGCCACCAGGTTGCCCACCGACGACAGCCCCACGGCCGCCACGGTGAAGACCGCGCCCCATGCCGCGCGTGCGTTGGTGGACATCTGGGCGAACTCCGGCGCGAAGATCAGCGCCACGCCCGCCACGCCCATCAGGCCCCCCACGACAAACCGCCCTGTCAGCGGCGTCCCCCACAGCAGCCGTACGGCCACTCCCAAGACCAGCGGCTGCGCGCTGTAGCCCACGGCCACCAGGCCCGAGGGGATGTGCTTTTCGGCGTGGTAGACGCAGATGTACGACACCGAATACATGAACACCCCCTGCAGCGCCAGCAGGGCGTGCTGCTGGGGGCTGAACCGCAGGCGCTCGCGGCGCAGCCCCGCCCAGGCCAGCACCAGCAGCCCGGCCAGCGTGAAGCGCACCGCCACGCCGAACTCCGGCGTGGCCTGGGCCAGCTGATGCACGATGGCGTGCCAGGTCGTGCCCCAGATGAGCACGCTGACGGCGAAGAGTTGCCAGGAGCGCAAGGTGCGATGTGGTGGCGCGGGCGGCACCTGTCAGAGGAGGTGGTGCGAGGGGCCGGGCCGGGCACCGCCCGCACCTTGGGGGCTCAAAACGCCAGCATGGCGCGCACGGCGGCACCGACACGCAGCGTGCGCTCGATGCCCGAGACGATGATGGCGTTCATGCCAAAGGTCAGCCCGCCGTTGACGCGGGCGTCCGCCCGGTAGGCGCTCAGCGTGTCCTGCACGGCGTGGCCCTTCTCGCCCGAGGCCGGGTCCACGTCGGGAATGCTGCAGCGGGCGCAGGGCTTGACGAGTTTCAGCACCACCGGCCCTTCCTCGGTTGCGATCTCCAGGGTGTCGAGGTGGTCCTCGGCATGGGCGTCTTCCAGGCCGTCCAGCACCAGGTTGGGCCGGAAGCGTTGCATGGGCACGCCGGGTTGCCCGGCAGCGGCGAGGCGGCGGTTGAGTTCGGCCAGCGAGGCGGTGGACACCACCAGCAGCGGAAAGCCGTCGGCAAAGGCGTTCTCGGCATCGATGGCGCCGGTCCACTTGCGCTCGGACAGGCGCTTCTGGTCGGGGTCGAAGCGGGCCAGGCGCAGACCCTTGATGCCCAGGAAATCGCTGAACCATTGCGCAGCCAGCGCGCCCATGTCGTAGGCCTTGACCACGTCGTCCCAGACCTGCACCCGGGTGGGCTCCTCCACCGCGCCCAGAGCCAGGTGCAGCGGCAGCATGCCGGGTGCGCGCAGCACCACGTCCTCGTGGCGCAGGCTGGTCTGCACCAGCGCCATGCGCGGCAGTTCGCGCTGGGTCAGCATTTCGCCATGGGTGTCCACCACCATCCAGGCGCGGTCCAGGTCCAGGCCGGTCTCCACCAGCAGGCTCTCGCGGACTTCGAAGCCGCCGCAGCTTTTCACGGGGTGCAGGTGCAGGGCGGACAGGGTGCAGTGCAGGTCGCTCATTGTGTGTGGAGATCGGGTCGGACGGGCGGCGGCGGCCGGTTCAGGGCTTTGCGTGAACACCGGTCGACCGATGGTACCCGCTGCCTACAATCTCCCGGGTGAAGTCCCATGACGTCTGCATCCGTGGCGAGGGGCCTGTGGGCCGCACGCTTGCGCTGGCCCTGTCGCGCCAGGGCCTGCGGGTGGCCTTGCAGCGCGACTCGGCAGGCGCGAGTGCGGCGCCGGGTGCCGCGGATGTGCGCACCTACGCCCTGAACGCCGGCTCGGTGGGCCTGTTGCAGACCTTGCGCGTGTGGGACGCCTTGCCCCAGGATGCCCGTACCGCGGTGTGGGATATGCAGGTGCAAGGTGATGCGCCCGTCGGGCGTGCGGCAGCCGCGCTGCACTTCTCGGCCTACGAGCAGGGGGTGGACGTACTGGCCTGGATCGTGGATGCGGCCGAACTGGACTCGGTGCTGGCCAGTGCCGTGCGCTTTGCGCCCCACATCAGCATGGTGGACCAGCCCGTGCAGGCACCCTTGACGGTGGTGGCCGAAGGGAAGGACGCCGCATCCCGCGCCGGCCTGGGGGCCAGGATGCACGCCCAGGCCTACGGGCACAGCGGCGTGGCAGCGCGGCTGCACAGCGACCTGCCGCATGCCGGCCTGGCACGGCAGTGGTTCCGCAGCCCTGACGTCCTGGCACTGTTACCCTTTGACCGCCCCCGTGCCGGGCACTCCTACGGCCTGGTCTGGTCGGTCCCGCAGACGCAGGCGCAGGCCCTGATGGCCCTGGAGCCTTCCGCCTTCGAGCATGCCCTGGCCGAAGCCACGGGCGGCCAGGCGGGCACGCTGACCCTGAGCGGCCCGCGCGCCGCCTGGCCTTTGCGGCTGGCGCAGGCCCAGGCTGTGTGCGGGCCGGGCTGGGTGCTGGTGGGCGACGCGGCGCATGTGGTGCACCCGCTGGCTGGACAGGGTCTGAACCTGGGGCTGGCTGACGTGCTGTCGCTGGCGCAGGTGATCGAGCAGCGCGAGCCCTGGCGTGCCCTGGGCGACGAGAAACTCCTGCGCCGCCACGCCCGACGCCGGCATCTGCCCACGCTGGCCATGGTCGGGGTGACGGACGCCCTGTGGAACCTGTTCGCTCATGATGCACCCCTGCTGCGGCAAGCCCGCGACCAGGGCCTGCGCTGGATGGACCGCCTGGGACCCGTGAAGAAGGCCCTCGCCGCCCGCGCGTTGAACTCCTGAGGCAGCCCCGACCCCGCCCGCCCTGCGACTTGCGCCGCCATCCTGCCGGACCCCACCCCACCCCTGCCCACACCCATGAAGCCTACCCTGCGATTCCTGCGTCAGGCCCTGCTGGCGATGTCCGGTGCCGTCTTGCTGGCGGGCGCGCTGCCGCTGCCGGCCCGGGCCCAGGAGGCGGTGATCCGGAAGAACCTGCCCGAGCGGCTGCCCAACCTGCCCAAGATCGATGAGGTGGCGAAGACGGCGGTTCCGGGCATCTGGGAGGTGCGAATCGGCGCCGACCTGTTCTACACCGATGACCAGGGCAGCTACCTGTTCACGGGGGAGCTGATCGACACCCGCACCCGTGCCAATCTCACCAGGGAGCGCCTGGAGAAGCTGGCCGCGTTCGACTTCGGCAAGTTGCCGGTGAGGGATGCCATCGTCATCAAGCAGGGCACTGGCGCGCGCAAGATGGCGGTCTTCGCGGACCCGAACTGCGGCTACTGCAAGCGCTTCGAGCGTGACGTGGCGGCGCTGAAGAACGTGACGGTCTACATCTTCCTGTACCCCATCCTGGGCCCGGATTCCACCACCAAGTCACGCGACATCTGGTGTGCCCGGGACCCGGCCAAGACCTGGCGCGACTGGATGATTGGCGGCGCGGTGCCGCCATCCACGGCTGGCGCCAGGTGCGACGCCGCTGCGCTGGACCGCAACACCGAACTCGGCCGCAAGCACCGTGTGCAGGGCACGCCGGCCACCGTCTTCGAGGACGGTTCGCGCTCGCCCGGGGCCCTGCCTACCGAGGAGATCGAAAAGCGTCTGACCGCTGCGGCGGGCAAGGGTTGATCGGCGCCGAGGTCACGATGGTGGAACCGGGCAGCGAGCAGTCCCCGTGGGCCCGTCGTCTGGGTCATGCCGGGTTGCTGCCCTTCGTGGGCGGTGCCTTGATGGTGCATCTGGTGTGGCCGCAGGCCCACCCTTACGCCGCGCTGGCGCTGGCCGCCTACGCCGCTACGATCGTGGCCTTCCTGGGCGGGGTGCACTGGGGCGTGGCCTTCACCCAGGCCCGGCCGGACCCCCGGCTCTTTGCGTGGGGCGTGGTGCCCTCGCTGGTGGCCTGGGTGGCCCTCGTGATGCCGCCCAGCGCCGGTTTGGTGGTGCTGGGCGCGATGCTGATGGTCTGCTATGTGGTGGACCGCCGCCTCTACGTGGCCCACGGCCTGCAGCGCTGGCTGGTGCTGCGCTTTCGCCTCAGTGCGGTGGCGGCCCTGAGCTGCTTCCTCGCGGCAGCGGGCACCTGAGCGCCCAGGGCGTTCGCGGTACCCGCTGCATCCGCGGTCTTCGGTCCCGCACGCCATGAAGCGTCTGCCTCAAGCACCGTCCGGGGCCCTTGCGTCCTGGCGTCGCTGGCGCTGGAAGCCCGTGGCCCTGGTGGCCTTGGTGACGCTGGTGCACCTGTGGCTGGTGGCGCAGGTGCAGGATCTGGCCCGTTTGGGCTCGGGGGCGGCCGACACCTCGCCTGTGCGCATCGACGTGGCCTTCGTGCGCGAACTGGCCCAGGCCGAGCCGCCGCCCGTGGCGCCCCGTGCACCTCGGACGGCGCCGGCCATGGCGCCCCAGGCGGCCACCACGCCGGCCCAGGCGGCGTCTTCACCCGCCGATGTGGCTGCCTCGGCCCCTGCCGCTTCGGCTGCTGCTGCCACCACCACCGACACCACCACCCCTGTGGCTCAGACACCGGCCGCTGACCCGGCCGCTCAGACGGCTGCTCAAGCAGACCAGTCGGCCGCTCAAGCAGAGCAGGCGGCACAGGCTGTGGCACGGGCAGCCTCTGAGGCCGCCCCGTCAGCGCCGGCTTTCCAGTGGCCGCCGTCCACCCGTTTGAGCTACACCCTGGTGGGCGATTTCCGCGGGCCCGTGCAGGGCAAGGCCCGCGTGGAGTGGCTGCGCAGCGGCGCCCGCTACCAGGTCCACCTGGACGTGCGGGTGGGGTCGGAGTTCGCCCCCTTGTTGTCGCGGCGCATGTCCAGCGACGGACTGCTCACCGAGGCCGGGCTGCAACCGCAGCGCTACGACGAGGAGACCAAGGTGCTGCTGCGCGAGCCGCGGCGGCAGACCATCCTGTTCGAGCCCGAGCGCATCGTGCTGGCACGCGGGGCCCCGCAGCCGTCCATGGCGGGCGTGCAGGACACGGCCAGCCAGTTCGTGCAACTGTCCTGGCTGTTCACCCTCCAGCCGCACCTGCTGCGCATCGGCCAGACCGTCGAGGTGCCGCTGGCGCTGCCGCGCCGCGTGGACAGGTGGATCTACGACGTGGTGGGGCAGGAGGTGCTGAGCCTGCCCGTGGGCGAGGTCAAGGCCTGGCATCTCAAGCCGCGTCCGCTCAACAAGACAGGCGGCGATCTGTCCGTGGAGATCTGGTTCGCCCCCAGCCTGCAGTACCTGCCGGTGCGCATCCTCATCCGTCAGGACGAGGCCAGCTACATCGACCTCGCCCTGGAGCGTCTGCCGCAGCAGGAGGCCGCGCCCACGCCGGTCGCCCCGGCTGCGCCGACCCGGCCCTTATAGTGATTGCCTTGGACAGACGCTGCCACCAGCCCGTGCCGGAGAGCTGTCCTGACCTGGCGCAAACACCCCCCCTGCGATGAACTTCGAGAACATCCTCACCGACATCCGTGGCCACGGGACGCACCGCACCGGCCTGATCACGCTGAACCGGCCCAAGCAACTCAATGCCCTCAACGACGCCTTGATGGACGAGTTGGGCGCGGCATTGCTGGCCTTCGACGCCGACGAGGCCGTAGGCTGCATCGTGGTCACAGGCAGCGAGAAGGCCTTTGCTGCGGGAGCTGACATCGCGGCCATGGCCCGGCTCACGCACCGCGAAGTCGTACTCAACGGCTTCATCACCCGCAATTGGGAAACCCTGCTGCGCGTGCGCAAGCCCGTGATCGCCGCGGTGTCGGGGTTTGCCCTGGGCGGCGGCTGCGAGCTGGCCATGATGTGCGATTTCATCATCGCCTCAGACACCGCGAAGTTCGGCCAGCCCGAGATCAAGATCGGCATCATTCCTGGGGCGGGCGGCACGCAGCGCCTGCCCCGCGCCGTGGGCAAGGCCAAGGCCATGGACCTGGTGCTGACCGGGCGCATGATGGATGCGACCGAGGCCGAGCGCGCGGGCCTGGTGTCGCGCGTGGTGCCTGTCGACCGCCTGCTCGAAGAGGCCCTGGCCGCGGCCGAGACGATCTGCCAGCTCGGCCTGCCCAGCGTGATCGCCGCCAAGGCCTGCGTCAACCAGGCCTTCGAGGGGCCGTTGTCCGCGGGGGTGGTGCACGAGCGCCAGGTCTTCCACACGCTGTTTGCCACCGAGGACCAGAAGGAAGGCATGGACGCCTTCCTCGCCAAGCGCAAGCCCGAGTTCAGGCACCGCTGAGACCATTCGCACCCTGCAGGGTGCGAGGGTTGCGCCACCCGTGTCCCGCGAGGGTGGGTCCTGGCCGGCGGCTTCAGGGCTGGACCCAGCGGCCGCCCGCGGCGTCGAACAGGGCCCGGCGGTGGCCGTCGGGGTGCAGTTCCAGCCAGTCCAGCGACTCGACCTGCGCGTTCACCATGGCGAAGTGCACCGCCGAGGTTGGTGGCCCGCCAGCGGCATGGGCCAGCGGCTTGCCCGGTGCCCGCGGTGCCAGATAGTCCTGTGCAGCGGGCGAATCCTGCAGCCGGGCCCAGCGTGATTGCTCCAGGCGCTGATCACTCTCGCGGCTCAAGCTCACACGCAGGCGGATCTGCCACGACAACTGCCGGCACCACGCCAGCAGCGTGCCTTGCGGATGGAGCTCCAGTTGGCGCAGCTTGGGCGAGCGCTCATCCGTGAAGAACACCAGGCGCTGAAGACTCGCATCGACTTCACGAACGATGATCGAGCGCGCCTCGGCCCCGCCCGCGTCCACGGTGGCCAACGTCATCACCCGCCAGCCGTGCGCGCGTTCGCGGGTCGCTCGCTGCAGTTCCTCCCAGCAGGCCTGCCGCAGCAGGTGCAGCGACTCGATGCGCATGGCGCGGCCGGACCGGGGTTCAGACCTCGCGCCGCAGGGCCGGGAACAGGATCACGTCGCGGATGCTGGGGCTGTCGGTCAGCAGCATCACCAGCCGGTCGATGCCGATGCCGCAGCCGCCCGTGGGCGGCATGCCGTACTCCAGCGCACGGATGAAGTCGGCATCGAAGTACATGGCCTCTTCGTCGCCCGCGTCCTTGTTCGCCGCCTGGGCGGCAAAGCGCGCGGCCTGGTCCTCCGCATCGTTCAGCTCCGAAAAGCCGTTGGCGATCTCGCGCCCGGTCATGAAGAGCTCGAAGCGTTCGGTGATGCTGGGGTCACGGTCGGAGGCGCGCGCCAGCGGTGACACCTCGACGGGGTAGTCGACGATGAAAGTTGGGTCCCAGAGCTGGTCTTCCACCGCGGCCTCGAACAAGCCGAACTGCAGTTCGGCCAGGCTCCAATGTGCGGGCGGCTCCTCGCCCAGGCCCTTCAGGCGCTGGTGCAGGAAGGTGGCGTCACCGGCCTGCTCGGGCGTGAGCCCGGCATGCTGGACCAGCGCGTCGGTCACGGTCAGGCGGGCGAAGGGCTGGTCCAGGTCCACGGGGCGCCCGGCGTAACTCAGCGTGGCCGAGCCCGTGGCCTGGCGCGCGGCGTGGCGCAGCACCTGCTCGGTGAAGTCCATCAGGTCGTGGTGGTTCCAGTACGCCGCGTAGAACTCCATCATCGTGAATTCCGGGTTGTGCCGGACGCTGATGCCTTCGTTGCGGAAGTTGCGGTTGATCTCGAACACGCGCTCGAAGCCGCCCACCACCAGGCGCTTGAGGTAGAGCTCCGGGGCGATGCGCAGGAACATCTCCTGATCCAGCGCGTTGTGGTGCGTGACGAAGGGCCTGGCGTTGGCACCGCCGGGAATCGGGTGGAGCATGGGCGTCTCCACCTCCAGGAAGCTGTGCTCGACCATGAACTGGCGGATCGAGCTGACGGCCTTGCTGCGTGCCACGAATCGAGCGCGGGCGTGCTCGTCGGTCATCAGGTCCACGTAGCGCTGGCGGACCTTCTGCTCCTGGTCCGTCATGCCGTGGAACTTGTCCGGCAGCGGGCGCAGGCTCTTGGTCAGCATCCGCACCCGGGTGGCCTTGACCGACAACTCGCCCGTCTTGGTGCGGAACAAGGTGCCTTCGCAGGAGAGGATGTCGCCCAGGTCCCAGTGCTTGAAGGCGGCCAGTGCCTCGGCGCCCACCGCATCCTGCGTCACGTAGATCTGAAGCCGGCCGGTGCCGTCCTGCAGCGTGCCAAAGCAGGCCTTGCCCATCACGCGCTTGAGCATCATGCGCCCGGCGATGGCCACGGCCACGGCCTGCGGCTCCAGTTCCTCGTTCGGGGTCTGCCCGTGGCGGTGGTGCAGATCGGCGGCGTGGTGCGTGGGCTTGAAGTCGTTGGGGAAGACGGCCGTGCCCGCGGCCTTGGCCTGCGCGCGCAGCGCGGCCAGCTTCTCGCGCCGCTCGGTGATCAGTTGGTTGTCATCGACATGGGCGGTGGGCGCGGGAGTGCTCATGAGGGGGCGGTGCGTGGGTAGGCGGGCAGGGGCCAGGATTCTAGGCGGGGCCTCCAGACAGGGCGCCATGCTGCCTAGAATCCTCAGCTTCGCCCTTTTCGACCGAAGTCCCCTCGCATGCACCGCAAGATCGCCGTCGTCGGCCTCGGCTACGTGGGCCTGCCCGTGGCTGTGGCGTTCGCGCGGGCCGCGCAGGCGCATCCGGGCCACCCGGAAGTGGTGGGCTTCGACATCGACGCCCCGCGCATCGACGAGCTGCGCCGCGGCGTGGACCGCACGGGCGAGATCGAGCCTGGTGATCTGCCTGAGGCCGGCCTGCGCTTCACCGACCAGGCCGCTGATCTTCGCGGGTGCGACTTCTTCATCGTGGCCGTGCCCACGCCCGTGGACGCCGCGCACAAGCCCGACCTGACGCCGCTGATTTCGGCCTCACGCACCGTGGGGCCGGCACTGAGGGCAGGCGACATCGTCGTCTACGAGTCCACGGTGTACCCCGGTGCGACGGAAGAGGACTGCGTGCCCGTGCTGGAGGCCACTTCGGGTTTGCGCCATGGCGTGGACTTCTTCTGCGGCTACAGCCCCGAGCGCATCAACCCCGGGGACCGGGAGCACCGATTCGAGGACATCCGCAAGATCGTCTCGGGCTGCGACGCCGCCACGCTGGACACCGTGGCACAGGTGTACGAATCCGTGGTGCGCGCAGGCGTGCACCGGGCCAGTTCCATCCGCGTGGCCGAGGCCGCCAAGGTCATCGAGAACACGCAGCGCGACCTCAACATCGCGTTGATGAACGAGCTGTCGGTGATCTTCGCCCGCCTGGGCATCGACACCGCCGAGGTGCTGGCTGCCGCCGGCTCGAAGTGGAACTTCCTGCCCTTCCGCCCCGGCCTGGTGGGCGGACATTGCATCGGCGTGGACCCGTACTACCTGACCTACAAGGCCGAGCAGGTGGGCTACATCCCGCAGGTGATCCTGGCCGGGCGGCGCATCAACGACAACATGGGGCGCTACGTGGCGCGCAACACCATCAAGTTGATGCTGAAGAACGGCGTGGACGTGCCGCGCGCGCGCATCGGCGTGCTGGGCATCACCTTCAAGGAGAACGTGCCTGACACGCGCAACTCCAAGGTGGCTGACCTGGTGCACGAGCTGCGCGACCATGGCGCCCAGGTGGTGGTGGTGGACCCGCATGCCGATGCGCGCGAATTGCAGCACGACCACGGGATCACGCTGGGCGAGGTGTCGCCCGCGGCGCCAGTGGACGCGCTGGTGGTGGCTGTGGCGCACCGGGAGTTCCGTGCGCTGAAGCCTGCCGATCTGCGTGCCCTGGTGCGCGGCCCGCGGCCGGTGCTGGCGGATGTGAAGAGCTTGTACGACCCTGCTGCCTTGCGGGCCGCCGGGTTCACGGTGTTCAGGCTGTGAGCGCACGGACCGCCGCGTTCGAATGAACCGCCCTGATTCAGCGCGAACTGGCCGGTGGACGGGGCTGCAGTTCCGGTCGCCAGCCCGTCGACGTCTTGGGCCACTGTGCACGCAGCAAACCTTGCCCTGCTTGACGGCCAGCCGCTCCATGACACCGCCGCCATCCCATCTCTTGAACCCATGACCGCTGCCTTCCCCATCACCGACCGGCCCGTGCGCTTCGCGCTCGTGGGCTGCGGCCGCATCTCCGCCAACCACTTCGCGGCCCTCGGGGAGCATGCCGGTCGTGCCGAGCTGGTGGCGGTGTGCGACACCGACTCGGCCCGTCTGCAGGCGGCGGTGGAGCGCACCGGCGCCCGGGGCTTCGATTCGTTGGGCGCCTTGCTGGCCGGCAGCGATGCCGACATCGTGGCCCTCACCACGCCCAGCGGCCTGCACCCGCAGCAGGCCATCGCCTGCGCGCGGGCTGGGCGCCATGTGCTGAGCGAAAAACCCATGGCCACCCAGTGGGACGAGGGCGTGGCCATGGTGCGGGCCTGCCGCGACGCGGGGGTGAGGCTGTTCGTCGTGAAACAGAACCGGTTGAACGCCACGCTGCAGCGGCTCAAGCAGGCCATCGACGCCAAGCGCTTCGGCCGCATCCATATGGTGACGGTCAACGTCTTCTGGACGCGCCCGCAGAGCTACTACGACGACGCCCCCTGGCGCGGCCGCTGGGACCTGGACGGGGGCGCCTTCATGAACCAGGCCAGCCATTACGTGGACATGGTGAACTGGCTGGTGGGCCCGGTGGACAGCGTCCACGCTTACACGGCCACGCAGTTGCGCGACATCGAGGCCGAGGACAGCGGCGTCATGAGCTTGCGGCTGCGCGCGGGTGGCCTGGCCTCCATCAACGTCAGCATGCTCACCTACCCGCGCAACCTGGAAGGCAGCATCACCGTGCTGGGCGAGCGCGGCACGGTGCGCATCGGCGGCGTGGCGGTCAACCGCATCGAGCACTGGGAGTTCGACGAGCACCGGCCGGAGGACGACACGGCGAAGGACGCCAGCTACGCCCCCACCTCGGTCTACGGCTTCGGCCATCCGCTGTACTACGCCAACGTCATCGACACCCTGCGCGGCCAGGCGCATGCGCAGGTGGACGGCTACGAGGGCCTGCGCTCGCTCGAAGTCATCATCGCCGCCTACCGCAGCGCCCGCGACGGCGTGCGCGTGGGTTTGCCGCTGGTGTTCTGACGGTTCTTCCTGGGCCATATCTGTCAGAATGCGAAGAGAAGTTCCGACTTACTCAATCCGTTCCGACATGCAGGTCACCGTCAGCGACAAAGGCCAGATCACCCTGCCTCACGGCTTGCGCCAGCAACTGGGCATCGCGCCCGGCCAACGCCTGGAAATCGATCCCCAGGAGGATGGTTCTCTGCGCGTGCGCAAGCTCGCCGTTGGCTCTGCAGGGCTGGCCGGGCTGTTGGCGGTGCCGGGCGAACGCACACGCACGCTGCAGGAGATGGAAGAAGGCGTGGCGCAGGCCGTGACCGAACGCGCCACCCCTGCGGCCAAGAGTTCCCCGTGATCGCTGTCGACACCAACATCCTGGTGCGGTTGCTGGTGGCCGATGACAGGGCCCAACTGGACAAGGCGCGGCGCTTGTTCGACCGGCAGGCGGCCGAGCCGGGGTCGATCTGGATTTTCCAGTCCGTACTGGTGGAGTTGGTGTGGGTGCTGACGCGCACCTACGCCCCGCCGCGAGAGCAGGTGCTGTCGGCCCTGCGCGCCCTGTCCTCGAATGCCACGGTGCGTCTGGATGGCGCCGAGGAAGTGGCCGTTGCCATCGGCCTGTACGCTGCAGGCAAGGCCGACTTCGCCGACTGCCTGCTGGCGGCTCGCGCACAGGCGGGTGGGCTGGACACCCTGTTCACCTTCGACCGCAAGATGCGCGGCCTACCCAAGGTGCAGGTGCTGTGATGAACGCTGACGCTCCCGCTTCGACGCAGGCTGTCCCTGCCGACCCGGCCTTCTGGGCTCACCCCAGCGCCAGCGTCGACGAGGGTGCGCAGATCGGGGCGGGTACTCGGGTGTGGCACTTCGCCCATGTGTGCGCTGGGGCGCGGATCGGCGAGGGCTGTTCGCTGGGGCAGGGGGTGTTCGTCGGCAATGACGTGGTCATCGGCCGCAACGTCAAGATCCAGAACCAGGTCTCCGTCTATGACGCGGTGACGCTGGAAGACGATGTGTTCTGCGGGCCGAGCATGGTGTTCACCAACGTG
>JBJTZN010000110.1:0-5235 GCA_046087245.1 Rubrivivax sp. | reverse complement strand
TAAGGGCACACCCCCTGGCCTGTGTGCGCCAAGTCGATGAACACGCGGGGGTGGTTGCTCCACAGCGCCATCTTCGGGTTGGGGCAGGCGATCACGCCCGGGCCTTGCAGGTCGGCCGCGGACAATTCGACGACGGACTTCAGAGTCGGGGTGCTCATGGCGGGCGGTGGCGGGCGGGGAGCCAGGCGTCACGCGGCCACGGGCGTGAGCCAGAGCGCGTACTTCGGGTTGCGTCCGTTGACGATGTCGAAGAAGGCCGACTGGATCTTCTCGGTGATGGGGCCGCGCTCGCCCGCGCCCAGTTCGATGCGGTCCAGCTCGCGGATGGGCGTGACCTCGGCGGCCGTGCCGGTGAAGAAGGCCTCGTCGCAGATGTAGACCTCGTCGCGCGTGATGCGCTTTTCCACCAGCTTCAGGCCCAGGTCCTGGCAGATGGCGAAGATGGTGTCGCGCGTGATGCCGTTCAGCGCGCCGGCCGAGAGGTCGGGCGTGTAGACCACGCCCTTCTTGATGACGAACAGGTTTTCGCCCGCACCCTCGGAGACGAAACCGGAGGGGTCCAGAAGCAACGCCTCGTCGTAGCCCTCGTCCGTGGCTTCCATGTTGGCCAGGATGGAGTTGGTGTAGTTGCTCACCGCCTTGGCCTGCGTCATGGTGATGTTGACGTGGTGGCGCGTGTAGCTGGAGGTCTTGACCCGGATGCCGCGCTTGAGACCTTCCTCGCCCAGGTAGGCACCCCAGGCCCAGGCCGCCACCATCAGGTGGATGGTGTTGCCCTTGGGGCTGACGCCCAGCTTCTTGTCGCCGATCCAGGTCAGCGGGCGCAGGTAGCAGCTCTCGAGCTTGTTCTCGCGCACCACCGTCTTCTGCGCCTGCATCACCTCTTCCAGCGAGAAGGGGATCTGCATGCGCAAGATCTTGGCGCTGTTGAACAGCCGCTCGGTGTGCTCGCGCAGGCGGAAGATGGCCGTGCCGTGGGCGGTGTTGTAGGCGCGCACGCCTTCAAACGCGCCGCAGCCGTAGTGCAGCGTGTGGCTCAGCACATGGATCTTGGCGTCGCGCCATTCGACCAGCTGGCCGTCCATCCAGATCTTGCCGTCACGGTCGGACATCGACATCGCAGTTCCTTGTGGTGCTGAATTCGCAGGGGTTCATGCCCGGCGCCGTACAAACGGCATCGACGAGATTTTATGCGTCGCTGCGCTGCCAGGCGGCTTCGGGCGCGGCAGCCCCCTGGGCAGCGGCAAGGCCCGGTCCCGGCAGTGGTGGGCCTGGGGGCGGCCCGGGGCGTTGAAGGTCCCAGTGCCGCAGGCGCCCGGCCACCAGTTCCACGCGCACGGCAACGCCTGCGCCGTCAGTCCATGTGAAGATCTCCGTTGCGGCGGGTACCCCGGCACCCTCACGCTGCGCCACCTGCCCGAGGCTGCGGGTCAGCGGGATGATGTCCATCAATCTCATGCCCCGGCGGAGCTTGGCGTGGAGCATGACCGCGCTGTCCACGTAGCCCACGGGCGCGCCAGCCGCCTGCCGCATCACGCGCAGCGCCCGGCTGAATTGCAGCAGCAGCCAGAACACGATGACGGTGAGGGCCAGCACCGCGCCCTGCCAACCCCACTGCATCCATCCCAGACCCAAGGCCGCGATGGCCAGCGCCCAACCCCAGTTCGCACTCATGCGCAGGATTGTCAACGTAGCGCTGTCAACCCCGGCGCGCGGTGGGCTTCGGCATGCCAGGCCCGCCCCGTGGGATAAGCTCCCGCGTCATCAAGGCTGGACGTCAGGCGCGCAGGCTCCGCGGGGGTCTGCACCCCGCCCGAATCCGTGCACAGGCGTTTGGACCCGTGGAGCTCTCCTGATGAACAAGCGTTCCCTCCTGTTGGCGCTGGCAGTGGGCCTGGGCAGCCCCTGGGCGGTAGCGCAGGCGCCGGCGTGGCCTGGTGCCAAGCCCATTCGGATCCTGGTGGGCGTGACCACGGGCGGCACGACCGACACGCTGGCGCGTTTCGTGGCCCAGGAACTCTCGCGCGATCTCGGGCAGACGGTGATCGTGGAGAACCGGGTAGGCGCGGGCGGCAACATCGCGGCGGAAGCGGCCGCCCGCTCCCCCGCCGACGGCTACACGCTGCTGTTCGTCAACACCAGCCACTCGGTGAACATGGGCTTGTATGGCGCACGCGCGCCTTACGACGCGGTCAGGGACTTCACGCCCGTCACGCAGATATCCACCGGCCCGGCCGTGCTGGTGGCAACGCGCGACTTCCCGGCGCGCGATGCCAAGGATGTGATCGCCCTGGCCAAGGCCCAACCGGGCAAGCTGGACTTCGCGGTGGGCGGGCTGGGCACCTCCATCCACATGGCCGGCGAACTGTTCAAGATGAGCGCCGGCGTGGAGATCGTCAACATCCCCTACAAAGGCAGCAACCCGGCGTTGCTGGACGTGGTGGGCGGGCAGGTGAAGCTGATGTTTGCCCCGGTCATCAACGCCGTGCCGCAGATCAAGGCCGGCAAGGTGAAGGCCCTGGGCGTGACCAGCGCCACGCGCATCCCGGCGCTGCCCGAGGTGCCGCCCATTGCCGACGTGCTACCGGGTTATGAATCCACCGCCTACTTCGGTCTGCTGGCGCCCGCCAACCTGCCCCGGGACATCCTGGCGCGGCTGCATGCCGCCGCCGCGAAGGCGGCGCAGTCGCCCGAGCTGCGCTCGCGGCTGGAGCCGGACGGTTCGCGCGTGCTGGGCAGCACGCCCGAGGAGTTCCGCGCCTTCCTGGTGGCCGATGTGGAGAAGTGGCGCCAGGTGGTCAAGGCCACGGGCGCGAAGCCGGAGTAAGGGCCCCGCAGAGCCTGCGCGTTGCACTGACCAGCCGGGTTCTGCCGGGTTCTGCCGGACGCTGCCGGGTTCTGCCGGGCGTTCTCGGCGGGGCACCAAGGGGCGGGCCCTCTCACCCTCGTGGCGTGGTCAGCCCTGGGGCTGAGCCCGTACCACCTGGCCCGCCACCGCAAAGGCGCCGGCGCCCAGGTGGTGCAGCGTGTGCAGCGCGGCGTTCTCCTCAGTGAAGGACCAGCGTCCACTTGAGAACACTCGCTCATCGGCCGCCGCGGCCACCACCTCGGCGAAGCAGGTGTCGTAGGCCTCTTCCGTGTGCCGCTCCGGGATCAGCCGGCACTCCAGCCAGGCGCTGCAGCCTTGCTCGATCACCGGCTGGCCGAGCACCGGGCCGGGCCGGTCGCGCAGGCCGTAGCGCTCGAACTTGTCGGGCACGTCGCGGCCGCTGACGCAGCCCACGGCAAAGGTGGCGTCGGCCAGCCCCACCCCGGGGATGCACAGCGCCAGCGCCCCCGCCGCCAGAACCAGCTCGCGCGTCAGCGTCTTCTTGTCGATGACCACCGCGATGCGCGGCGGCGTGAACTCCACGGGCATGGACCAGGCGGCCGCCATCACGTTGCGCCGCCCGCCATGCGCGCTGGTGACCAGCACCGTGGGCCCGTGGTTGATCAGGCGGCTCGCGTGCTCGAGCGCGACGGGGCGGAAATGGGTCATGGGTTTCAGCTCTCCAGGATCAGGCAACGTTCCAGGCCGAAGCGCTCGAAGTCACGGTCAAAGGTGACCAGGCGCAAGCCGGCGCTCACGCTGAGCGCCGCGAGATAGGCGTCAGTCCACAACCGGGGCGGCAGCGAACCGGCGCCCACGAGGGTGCGCAGTGCGTCATCGCAGCTTTCAGGCTCTGGCAACAGGCCGATGTGCGGCAGGGCTCGGTACTGGGCGTAAAGCGTCCAGGCGGACAACGAATCCAGCGCGCCGGGGCCCACCGCCTTGGGCTGGCACAGCAGCCGCACCAACCCCAGCATCGTGATTCTGCAGAACCACAGAGTGGGATCCGCGTCCGCATGCGCCACGGGCGCACCGTCACAGGCGCGTTCGGTCTGGCTAGTCGTCCAGTAGCGCAAGGCGGCCTGATGGTGCGGATGCTCCTGCACCGCCAGCGCCAGCCAGACATTGATGTCGGGCAGATCGCCAGACCGCGGGCCTTCGAACCGGGCGAGCCAAGGCAGGCCGGGCTCTGCCACCCGCAATGGCAGGTTCAGCACGGGCGGGCTGAAACTGCTCGCGCTGGCCTGGGATGCGCGCCGGCGCGCGCCCACACGGGCGGGACCCTCAGCCATCCAGCAACTCGCTGAGCGCGGCGTTGCTGAGCCGGTCGGGCGCTAGCGGCATGGGGGCGCCCAGGCGCACGCTGGGGGGCTCCGCCGGCACAGCGGGCGCTTGAGGTGATTCCAGCGGCTGCGCCACCAGGCCGCGCTCGACGAGCGACACCACCAGGTCGCGCAGGCTGCGCCCTTCCAGGGCGGCGCGGGCTTTCAGGTGACGAAACAACGGGTCCGGGAGATCGAGGCTGGTGCGCATATTTGCATTTTTATGCGAAAGCATGCAAAGCGCAAGCTTACCGGGCGCAGTTCTTGAATCGGAACCCTCGGATGGGTTGCGGCTGAGAAGAGAGCGCCCCCAAAGCCCGCGTGGTACCCGGCCCGGCCGCCCCCAGGCGCGCCAGAAAACTGGCGGCAGCGCGGCTCTTTCTTGTGAGTGGCGGGTTCAGTCAGCCCGCTACAACGCGCGCACCACGTCCATCGCCTGCTCGATGCGCTCCACGCCATGCACCGTCAGGCCCTCGATCGGCTTCTTCGGCGCATTCGCCTGCGGCACCACCGCCACGCTGAAGCCGAGCTTGGCGGCTTCGCGCAGGCGTTCCTGGCCGCGCGGGGCCGGGCGCACCTCGCCGGCCAGTCCCACCTCGCCGAAAGCGAAGAAGCCGCGCGGCAAGGCCCGTCCTCGCAGCGAGCCCTGGATCGCCAGCAGCACTGCCAGGTCCGCCGCCGGCTCGCCGATGCGCACGCCGCCCACCGCGTTGACGAACACGTCCTGGTCGCCGGTGGCCACGCCGGCGTGCTGGTGCAGCACCGCCAGCAGCATCGCCAGCCGGTCGCGCTCCAGCCCCACCGACAGGCGGCGCGGGCTGGGCCCGCCGCTGTCCACCAGCGCCTGGATCTCGACCAGCATCGGGCGCGTGCCCTCCAGCGTGACCAGCACGCACGACCCCGGCACCGGCGCGCCGTGGGTCGACAGGAAGATCGCGCTGGGGTTGCTCACCCCCTTGAGGCCGCGCTCGGTCATCGCGAACACGCCGATCTCGTTGACGGCGCCGAAGCGGTTCTTGATGGCGCGCACGAGGCGGAAGCTGC
>JBJTZN010000109.1:0-21275 GCA_046087245.1 Rubrivivax sp. | reverse complement strand
CGCCGGGGTAGAGATGTCCATGGTTGCTGCTCCGTTGATGAGCGAGGCGGATTGCCTCGCCCGTCAACTTCGCAGAAACACGATCAACACGAACAACCGCGCCGTCGCCGGAGCACCTACCGCGCGAGCGGTTTAGTCCATTGGCCATGGGGTGGCCGCAGGCGCGCCCTGGCTGCAGTTTGCGCCGGGTCAGGGCGCCGGGGCTGCGGCGCCCCGCACAATCGTCGGCATGCACATCGGCATCCTCACGGGCGGCGGCGATTGCCCGGGCCTGAACGCCGTGATTCGCGCGGCCAGCCTGGAGTTGCTGCACGCCGGCGTGCAGGTCACAGGCATCGAGCGCGGGTTTCTGGGGCTGATGCGGTCCCGGATGCGGCCGCTGCAGGCGCAGGACGTGGACGACATCCTGGACCAGGGCGGCACCATCCTGGGCACGCACAACCGGGCCGACCCCTTCCACGACTTCGGCCTGGGCGGCGCCGACGTGTCGGCGCAGGTGCTGGCCTGCGCGCACGATGCGGGGCTGGACGCAGTGGTGGCCATCGGCGGGGACGGCACCATGGACATCGCCGCACGGCTGGACGCTCTGGGCCTGCCCATGATCGGCGTGCCCAAGACCATCGACAACGACATCGCGCTGACTGAGCGGACCTTCGGCTTCGACAGCGCGGTGGCGATCGTCACCGAGGCCCTGGGGCGGCTGCGCACCACGGCGCGCAGCCACGGCCGGGTGATGATCGTGGAGACCATGGGACGCTACGCCGGGTGGATCGCGCTGGAGGGCGGTATCGCCGGCGGGGCCGATGTGATCCTGTTGCCGGAACTGCCTTTCGAGCCGGAACGGGTGCTGCGCTGCTGCCAGCAGCGCGAAGCCTCGAGCGGCGCAGCCGGGCGCGACGGCAGCACCCTGATCTGCATCGCCGAAGGCTGCGCGCCGGCCGGCGGCTCGATGACCGTGGCCCGCACCCTGGCCGACAGCCCGGACCCGGTGCGCCTGGGCGGGGTGGGCGAGCGGCTGCGCGCGATGCTGGAGCCGCATCTGCAGTCCGAGGTGCGCACCACCTTGCTCGGGCATGTGCAACGCGGTGGCATGCCCACCGCCTACGACCGCGTGCTGGCCACGCGCTTCGGCCACGCCGCGGCGCGCCTGGCCGTCCAGCGGGACTTCGGCCGCATGGTGGCCTTGCAAGCCGACACCTGTGTGAGCGTGCCTCTGGCCGAGGTGGCCGGGCGCACCCGCCATGTCCCGCCCGACCATCCGTTGGTGCAGGCGGCCCGAGGGCTGGGCGTGTGCCTGGGGGTGGCGTGAGCGCCCGCAGCGCCACCTGCAGCGCCCACGAACCCGCTGACGCCCGGGCCTTGAATCCGGGACATCGGCCCCACCTTCTGCCATCTGTCCAACGCCTGACCGGAAAGCGAGCACCCCATGTCGGCACGTACTGAGTATCTTCTTTCGCGGCACTGGCTGGCCGCTGCGCTGCTGGCGGCCGCTGCGCTGCTGTCGGGTTGCGGCTACAACCAGTTCCAGACCCTGGACGAGCAGACCAAGGCTGCGTGGTCCGAGGTGCTGAACCAGTACCAGCGCCGCGCCGACCTGATCCCCAACATCGTGGCCACGGTCAAGGGCGAGGCCAACTTCGAACAGGACACGCTGACCAAGGTGGTGGAGGCGCGTGCCCGGGCCACCTCCCTCCAGGTCACGCCGCAGACCCTGAACGACCCGCAGGCGTTTGAGCGCTTCCAGAAGGCCCAGGGCGAACTCGGCAGCGCGCTGGCGCGCCTGCTGGTGGTCAGCGAGAACTACCCCAACCTGAAGGCCAACCAGGGCTTCCAGGACCTGCGTGTGCAGTTGGAGGGCACCGAGAACCGCATCACCGTGGCGCGCAACCGCTACATCAAGGCCGTGCAGGAGTACAACGTGCTGGTGCGGCAGTTTCCGTCCAACCTGACGGCCCTGGTCTTCAGCTACGCGGTCAAGCCCAGCTTCACCGTACAGAACGAAACCGCCATTTCCGCGCCACCGGCCGTGAGCTTCGACAAGCCCGGCAGCCCGGCGCCCGCGGCCCCGAAGTGAGGCGCTGACGAAGTCCCATGCGCCTTGTCGACGGCTTGGCCCCGCACACCCCTGGCCCCACGGCGCGCACGGGGTGTACGGCCCGTGCGGTGTGCATGGCGGCCGCCTGGGGCCTGCGGGTTGCCCTGACGCTGTTGACGACCTGGGGCCTGGTGGCCCTGCTCAGCGGCCCGGTGCGGGCGCAAGAGCTCCTTCCCGTGCCGGCCTTGACGGCGCGCGTGATGGACGCCACCGGCACCCTGTCCACGGCCCAGCGCGAGGCCCTGGAGGCCAAGCTCGCAGCCTTCGAGGCCCAGGCCGGGCCGCAGATCGCGGTGCTGATGGTGACCACCACCCAGCCCGAGGACATCGCGGCCTTCACGCAGCGCGTGGGCGAAACCTGGAAGATCGGCCGCAAGGACGTGGGCGACGGGCTGCTGCTGGTGGTGGCCAAGAACGACCGCCGGCTGTGGATCGCCCCGGCCAAGGCGCTGGAAGGCGCCGTGCCCGACCTGGCGGCACGGCAGATCGCGCGCGACATCATCACCCCGGCCTTCAAGGCCGGCGACTACGCCGGCGGACTTGACAAAGGCGTGGACGCGCTCATGGCGCGCATCCGCGGCGAGGGCCTGCCGCAGCCCCAGCGGCGCACGGGCAGCGCGGCCGAGCCGGGCCTGCAAGCCGAAGACCTGCTGGCCTTCCTGTTCGTGGCCGTGCCCGTGGCTGGCGGGCTGCTCAGTGCGCTGGTCGGCCGCAAGCTCGGCGCGGCGCTGACGGGGGGCGCGACCGGCGGGGTGGTCTGGTGGATGACGCACAGTGTGCTGCTGGGCCTGGGTGCCGCCGTGGCAGCGCTGTTCGTGGTGGGCGTGCTGGGTCTGGGCGCAGCCGTGCGGGGCCTGGGCGGGCGGCGCAGCCAGGGGGGGCGCGGCGGGCCGGTCGTCTTCGGCGATGGCGGATGGTCCGGCAAGAGTGGCTGGCCGAGCGGCGGCGGGGGCGGCGGTTTCGGCGGCTTCTCCTCGGGCGGCGGTGGCGACTTCGGCGGCGGCGGCGCGGGGGGGAATTGGTGATGGGCCAGCTTCTGACACGTTTGACCCGCCTGCTGCGCCACCGCTGGTTCGACGAGACCGACACCAAGCGCGCCCTCGGCCCGCAGGCCCTGGCGCGCATCGAGCAGCGCATCGCCGCCAGCGAGCGCCAACACTCGGGCGAGATCCGAGTCTGCGTGGAAGCGGGGCTGCCGCTGAGCTACCTCTGGCGCGGCGCCAGCGCGCGCGAGCGGGCAGTGGCGATGTTCGGCAAGCTGCGCGTGTGGGACACCGAGGCCAACAACGGCGTGCTGATCTACCTGCTCCTGGCCGAGCACCAGATCGAGATCGTGGCCGACCGCGGCATCGCGCGCCACGCGCCGCCGGGCCACTGGGAGTCCATGGTCGACGGCATGCGACAGGAGTTCCGTGCGGGGCGCTTCGAGCCCGGGCTGATGCAGGCCATCGAGGCGGTGGAGGCGCTGATGCTGCAGCATGACCCGTCGGCCGCGGGCCAGGCCAACCCGAACGAGTTGCCCGACCGGCCCTTCGTGGGCTGAGGGGCCGCGCGGCGCGCCTCGCGGCCCTGCGCGGAGCACGGGGTGCAGGCAAGCGCCCGGCCAGGCCGCAGCCTCAGCAGCCGGCTTCGCCGGCCAGCCCCTGCGGCCAGACCAGGGTACGCCCCGTCTCGCGCTGGAATCGCGCCAGGTCTTCCGGGGTGTCGATGTCGACGCGGTAATGCGGGTTGGAGGTGTAAAAGGCGGCCACCTCGCCGGGATGAGCATCGCGCCACTGGCGGGCACCCACCGACGGTTCGCTGCGCAGGATCTGCTCACGCACCGCGGCGCTGAACAGCACCGGGTTGCCAGGCTGGCCGTCCACCCGGGGGTACAGCACCTGGGCCGTGGCGGGCCGGCATGCCCAGGCCCGCAGCAGGGCGCCCACATCGTCCGCGTCGATCAGCGGCTGGTCCGCCAGCGCCACGATCACCGCCTCGTGCACATTGTGCAACGCGGCCAGCCCCAGGCGCTGTGACATCACCTGGCCCTCGTCGGGTTGCGGGTTGAAGATCCAGCGCGCACCCGTGCCCTGCAGCGCCGCTTCGATCGCGCGCCCGTGGTGGCCCAGCACCACCACCAGATCCTGTGTGCCTGCGGCAGTCAGTGCCGCGATGACACGCCGGATCAGGGGTACGCCGTCCAGCTCGAGCAGACTTTTGGGCCGGCCTCCCAAACGTGATCCGCTGCCGGCGGCCAGCACGACCGCGCCGATGCCGCCCGCGGTCGTGCTCAGCGCCGGCCCCCGAACAGGCCACGCCACCACTGGCGCACCATCGACCAGAGCAGGGCCAACACGTTCAGTTCGGCGGCTGGCGCGGCGGTTGGTGCGGCGGCCGCTGGCGCTGGCATGACAGGCCGCGGGGCGGCCGTTGCCGCCGCGGCATCCGTCCCGGCCGCCACGCCCGATCCGGCCAGATCCTTGGGTGCGGCCGCAGGCTCGGCTCCCGTGGCCTGGCCGGGGCCGGCCTGCGGTGCAGGCGCCAACGCCACAGCCGCCGCCCGGCCGAAATTCTTGGCGAACTCGGCCAGCAAGGCATCGGCCACGGGCACCAACAGCCGGTTGCCGAACTGCGCCAGCTTGCCGCTGACGGTCACCACCGCCTGGCCTTCCAGCACCGAGGTCCCGCCGTGTGCACCGTCCACGACCCGGGCTGTGAGGTTCATCGAGGCGGCGGAGCCCGTCCGGTCCGCACCCTTGCCCAGCATCTGCAGGCTGCGCGTGGCGGCGTCCAGCGACAGCACTTCGATCGTGCCGTTGAACTGCATGGAGGCCGGACCGATGCGTGTCTTGACCGTGCCCTTGTAGTGGGTGTCGTCGGTCTGTTCCGTGATCTGCGCGCCGGGCATGCAGAGCGCCACCGCGCGGATGTCGGACAACACCGCCCAGGCCTGGGCGGGCGCCACTTCCAGCGGGAACTGCTTGTCGATCTTGACTTCCATCTCTCAGGCTCCTGGCAGGCGTCTGGGGCCGGGGCTTGAACCCCCAGCCCGTGGGCGCCGGACTCCACAAAACAAGACGCCCGCAAGGCCGAAACCTGGGCGGGCGCCAGCGGGCGACATGCGTCGCGAGCGTGTACGGCTTACTTCTTACGCAGCTTGGCGATGGCCGCCAACTGGGCCGCCATGGCGGCGAATTCGCTTTGCGCGGCGGCCAGATCGATCTCGCTCTTGGCGTTCTTCATTGCCTCTTCCGCCGCCTTCTTGGCCTCGTTGGCCTTGGCTTCGTCCAGGTCATGACCCCGGATGGCGGTATCGGCCAGCACGGTCACCGTGCCCGGTTGCACCTCCAGGATGCCACCAGCGACAAAAACGAACTCTTCCTCGCCGTTGTCCGCCCGCTCGATGCGCACGGCACCAGCCTTGATGCGCGTGATCAGCGGCGTGTGACGCGGCAGGATGCCCAGCTCGCCGTTCTCGCCCGGCAGCGCAACGAACTTCGCCTCGCCCGAGAAGATGCTTTCCTCGGCAGAGACGACGTCGACGTGGATGGTGGCCATGATGTTGCGGGTCCTACAGTTCTACAAGGAGGTTCAAGGAGCGAGCAGTCGGGTCGCGGCCTAGGCGCGCCCCGCAGCCGTACTCCCGTGCGGCGAGGAGCGCAACGACGGACCCGGCCCGAATGCGAAGCTCATTGAATCTTCTTGGCTTTCTCGAAGGCCTCGTCGATGGTCCCGACCATGTAGAACGCCTGCTCGGGCAGGTGGTCGCACTCGCCGGCCACGATCATCTTGAAGCCGCGGATCGTTTCCTTCAGCGGCACGTACTTGCCCGGCGAGCCTGTGAAGACCTCGGCCACATGGAAGGGCTGCGACAGGAAGCGCTGGATCTTGCGCGCGCGGGCAACGGCGAGCTTGTCTTCCGGCGACAACTCGTCCATGCCCAGGATGGCGATGATGTCGCGCAGTTCCTTGTAGCGCTGCAGCGTGGCCTGCACGGCACGGGTGGTGCTGTAGTGCTCTTCACCCACGACGTTCGGGTCCACCTGGCGGCTGGTGGAGTCCAGCGGGTCCACAGCGGGATAGATACCCAGCGCGGCGATGTCACGCGACAACACGACCGTCGCGTCCAGGTGGGCGAAGGTGGTGGCGGGCGACGGGTCGGTCAGGTCGTCCGCCGGCACGTACACGGCCTGGATGGAGGTGATGGAACCCACCTTGGTGGAGGTGATGCGCTCCTGCAGGCGGCCCATTTCCTCGGCCAGCGTCGGCTGGTAGCCCACGGCGGAAGGCATGCGACCGAGCAGCGCGGACACCTCGGTACCGGCCAGGGTGTAGCGGTAGATGTTGTCCACGAAGAACAACACATCACGGCCCTCGTCGCGGAAGGACTCGGCGATCGTCAGGCCGGTCAGGGCCACGCGCAGGCGGTTACCCGGGGGCTCGTTCATCTGACCGTAGACCATGGACACCTTGGACTCGCCCAGGTTCTCCAGGTTCACGACACCCGATTCCGCCATCTCGTGATAGAAGTCATTGCCCTCGCGGGTGCGCTCGCCCACGCCGGCAAACACCGACAGGCCCGAGTGCGCCTTGGCGATGTTGTTGATGAGCTCCATCATGTTCACGGTCTTGCCCACGCCGGCGCCCCCGAACAGGCCGACCTTGCCGCCCTTGGCGAAGGGGCAGATCAGGTCGATCACCTTGATGCCGGTCTCGAGCAGTTCCTGAGAGGGGCTCAGTTCGTCGTAGGACGGCGCCTTGCGGTGGATGGAGGCAGTCAGTTCGTGCGACACCGGGCCGCGCTCGTCAATGGGCGTGCCCAACACGTCCATGATGCGGCCGAGGGTGGCCTTGCCCACGGGCACGGTAATGGGGTTGCCGGTGTTGGTGACCACCAGGCCACGGCGCAGGCCGTCGGACGAACCCAGCGCAATGGTGCGGACCACGCCGTCGCCCAGCTGTTGCTGCACTTCCAATGTCAGCGGGGAGCCAGCCAGCTTGAGCGCGTCGTACACGCGCGGCATCTGGTCACGGGGAAATTCGACGTCGACGACGGCGCCGATGCACTGGACGATCTTGCCCTGGTCTGGTGTGTTGGACATCTTGCGTTCCTTCAAACTGTATTCGGTGTTCGTTCGCTTGGCTGCTCAGCGCGATCAGCCGCTGATGGCGGCGGCACCGCCCACGATCTCGGACAGCTCCTTGGTGATCGCAGCCTGACGGGTCTTGTTGTAGATGAGCTTGAGCTCGGCAATCAGGTTGCCGGCGTTGTCGGTCGCCGCCTTCATGGCCACCATGCGCGCGCTCTGCTCGGAAGCCATGTTCTCCGCCACGGCCTGATACACCAGGGCTTCGATGTAGCGCGTGAGCAGTTCATCGATCACGGTGGCGGCATCCGGCTCGTACAGATAGTCCCAGCCGTACTGGGCCTTCTCGGCCTCGGTCTGGTCCAGGCTGTCAGCGGCCAGCGGCAGCAACTGCACGACCACCGGTTCCTGCTTCATCGTGTTGATGAAGCGGGTGAAGCACAGGTAGACGGCATCGATCTTTCCGGCCACGAAGGCATCGAGCATGACCTTGACCGGACCGATGAGCGTCTCGAGCTGGGGCGCGTCGCCCAGCTGCACAGCATGGCTGACCACCTGGGCGCCGATGCGGTTGAGAAAGCCGAAGCCCTTGTTGCCGATGGCCACGGTCTGGATGGCGCGGCCGGCGTCCTGCGACTCGCGCATGCGGTTGGTCAGCGCTCGCAGGATGTTGGTGTTCAGGCCGCCGCACAGGCCCTTGTCGGTGGTGACCACCACGAAGCCATCCACCTTGGAGGCGCCGTCCGTGCGCATGAACGGCGAGCGGTACTCCGGGTTAGCTTGCGACAGGTGGGCCGCGATGTTGCGGACCTTGTCGCTGTAGGGCCGGGCCTGGCGCATGCGCTCCTGCGCCTTGCGCATCTTGGAGGCGGCGACCATCTCCATGGCCTTGGTGATCTTCTTGGTGTTCTCCACCGACTTGATCTTGCCGCGTATCTCTTTGCCGACCGCCATGACGGATGCTCCTAAGCAGGTAAGTCAGGCGAGGTTCAAAAGGACTTCTTGAACGCGGTGATGGCGGCGTTCAGCTCGGTCTCGGCATCCTTGTCCATGGCCTTGTCGTTCTCGAGCTTGGCCAGCAGGGCGGCGTGGCTGGACTTCAGATACTGGTGCATGCCGGACTCGAAAGCCAGGATCTTCTTGACGTCCACGTCGTCCATGAAGCCCTTGTTGACGGCGTACAGCGTGGCGGCCATCAGGCTGATGGGCTGGGGCGAGTACTGGGCCTGCTTGAGCAGCTCGGTCACGCGGGCGCCGCGGTCGAGCTGCTTGCGGGTGGCCGCGTCCAGGTCGGAAGCGAACTGCGCGAAGGCGGCCAGCTCACGGTACTGGGCCAGGTCGGTACGGATGCCGCCCGACAGGCCCTTGATCAGCTTGGTCTGGGCGGCACCACCGACGCGCGACACGGAGATGCCGGCGTTGATGGCGGGCCGCACGCCCGAGTTGAACAGGCTGGTCTCCAGGAAGATCTGGCCGTCGGTGATGGAGATCACGTTGGTCGGCACGAACGCGGACACGTCGCCGGCCTGCGTCTCGATGATGGGCAGCGCAGTGAGCGAACCCGTCTTGCCCTTGACTTCACCCTTGGTGAAGGCCTCGACATAGTCGGCGTTCACGCGGGCGGCACGCTCCAGCAGGCGGCTGTGGAGATAGAACACGTCGCCAGGGAAGGCTTCGCGGCCCGGCGGGCGGCGCAGCAGCAGCGACACCTGACGGTAGGCCACGGCCTGCTTGGACAGATCGTCATAGATGATGAGGGCGTCCTGGCCACGGTCACGGAAGTACTCGCCCATGGTGCAGCCTGAGTAGGCCGACACATACTGCATGGCAGCAGACTCGGAGGCTGAGGCGGCCACCACGATGGTGTAGTCCATCGCGCCGTTCTGCTCCAGCGCGCGCACCACGTTCTTGATCGACGACGCCTTCTGGCCGATGGCGACGTAGATGCAGGTCATGTTCTGACCCTTCTGGTTGATGATCGCGTCGATGGCCACCGCGGTCTTGCCGGTCTGGCGATCACCGATGATCAGCTCACGCTGGCCACGGCCGATGGGCACCATGGAGTCGATGGACTTCAGGCCCGTCTGCACCGGTTGGCTCACCGACTGGCGCGCGATCACGCCCGGGGCGACCTTCTCGATCACATCCGTCATCTTGGCGTTGATCGGGCCCTTGCCGTCGATGGGCTGACCCAGCGCGTTCACGACGCGGCCGATCAGCTCGGGACCCACCGGCACTTCCAGGATGCGCCCCGTGCACTTGACGGTGTCGCCTTCGGAGATGTGCTCGTACTCGCCCAGAATCACCGCGCCCACCGAGTCGCGCTCGAGGTTGAGTGCAAGGCCGTAGGTGGCCTGGCCACTGGCCGTGGCCGGGAACTCCAGCATTTCACCGGCCATCACGTCGGACAGGCCGTGCACGCGCACGATGCCGTCGGTCACGGACACCACGGTGCCCTGGTTCTTGATGTCGGTGCTGGCCTGCAAGCCTTCGATGCGGCTCTTGATCAGCTCGGAAATTTCTGCGGGATTGAGTTGCATGTGTCTCTCCTGACGTCTTGCAGGCGGATGAGTTCGGGCGGTGGTGCTGGCGTGGGCGCAGACCGCCTCAGGCCGTAAGCGCCACCTTCATGTGATCGAGCCGGGCCTTGACCGAGGCGTCCAGCACCTCGTCACCCACGATGACGCGGATGCCGCCGATCAGTTCGGGGCGGACCTCCACGCGGGCGTTAAGCCTGCGCGAGAAGCGCTGCTCCAGCGTGGCCACCACCTCGGGCAGCTGCGCCGGCTCGATCGGGAAGGCGCTTTCGATGAGCGCATCGGACACGCCGCTTTGCGCATTCACCAGGGCATGGAACTGCGAGGCGATCTCAGGCAGCGCTGCGAGCCGGCCGTTGTCGAGCACGGCACGCAGGAAGTTCTGCGCCGCGGCCGACAGAGGCTGGTTGACCACCCCGACCACCACGCCGAACACCTGGTCCGACGAGGTCTTGGGGTTGTCGGCGAACTGGCGCAGCTGCTCGTCGGCAGCCACGGCTGCCAGAGCGCCGACCTCAGCGGACAGCGCGGCAGCCTGTGCACCGGCCGCCTTGAACAGGGCCTCGGCATAGGGCCGGGCGATGGTGGCGATTTCAGCCATGTCGGTGGGCTCGCGGGCTCGGGGTGGCGGAGTGGAGAAGGCTCGTGTGACCTGACCAGGGCACTCGGTCAGAGCTCGGTCTTCAGCCGGGTGAGCAGCTCGGCATGAACACCGGCGTTCACTTCGCGCTTGAGGATGGCCTCGGCACCCTTGACGGCCAGCGCGGCCACCTGCTCACGCAGGGCCTCGCGAGCCTTCACGGACTCCTGTTCCGCCTCGGCGCGGGCGGCAGCCACGATCTTGGCGCCCTCCTCAGCGGCGCGCGCCTTGGCTTCCTCGATCGTCTGCTGGGCCAGCCGCTCGGCATCGGCCAGGCGCTTGGCAGCGTCGTTGCGGGCCGCGGACAGTTGCTGCTCCACGCGCTGGTTGGCCGCGGCCAGATCCGCCTTGGCCTTGTCGGCTGCCGACAGACCCTCGGCAATCTTCTTGGCGCGCTCGTCCAGTGCCGCCGTGAGCGGCGGCCAGATGAAACGCATCGTGAACCAGACCAGGATCGCAAACACGATCATCTGGACGATCAGGGTGGCGTTGATGCTCACTTCAGGAACCTCGTCTTGGGGTGCTCACAAGGCGACGCCGCAGCGCAGCCCGGAAGGGATGCCGCAGCCCGCGCGGGCCGAAGATCACTTCGGCAGGTTGGCGATCTGGCCCAGGAAGGGGTTGGCCGTGGCGAACCACAGAGCGATACCCGCACCGATGATGAAGGCCGCGTCGATCAGGCCGGCCAGCAGGAACATCTTGGTCTGCAATTCGCCCATCAGCTCGGGCTGGCGTGCGGCGGCTTCAAGGTACTTGCTGCCCATGATGCCGATGCCGATGCAGGCACCCAGCGCGCCCAGGCCGATGATCAGGCCGGCGGCGATGGCAACAAAGCTGATGACTTCCATGATGACTCCTAAGGTCGTTGGGTTTGGGAAAGGGAAAGGGTCGAAAGCGGGGGAAAGATTGCGGCGAAGGATCAGTGCGCGTCGTGCGCCTGGCCGACGTACACCAGCGTCAACATCATGAAGACGAAGGCCTGCAGCGTGATGATCAGGATGTGGAAGATGGCCCAGACGCTGCCGGCGATGATGTGACCGATGGCCAGACCGATGCCCGTGGCCGACAGCGACCACGCGCCGCCCATCAGGGCGATCAACATGAAGATGAGTTCGCCTGCGTACATGTTGCCGAAAAGCCGCATGCCGTGAGACACGGTCTTGGCAACGAACTCGATGATCTGCATGGCCAAGTTCACCACTCCCAGCACCACCGCCAGCACGGGGTTCTTGCTGGTGCCGAAAGGCGCGCTGACGAGCTCGTGGGCCCAGCCGCCCATGCCCTTGATCTTGACGTTGTAGACCAGACACACCAGCAGCACCGACAGCGACAGGCCCATGGTGATCGACAGGTCGGCGGTGGGCACCACGCGCATGTAGTCGGGCGCGCCCATGGCCGGGCCGGCCACGTGCCACAAAGCAGGCAGCAGGTCCACGGGCAGCAGGTCCATGGCATTCATGAGGAACACCCAGACGAACACCGTCAGCGCCAGCGGGGCCACCAGCTTGCGGCTGGTGGCGTTGTGCACGATGCCCTTGGCTTGCGTGTCGACCAGCTCCACCAGCATCTCCACCGCGGCCTGGAAACGTCCCGGCACGCCCGAGGTGGCTCTGGCGGCCGCGCGGTACAACAGGAAGCAGCCGACGACGCCCAGCAGGGTGGCGTAGAAGATGGAGTCGAAATTGAAGACGGAAAAGTCCACGACCGCGGACTGCTTCTGGTTCTGCAGATGCTGCAGATGGTGGACGATGTACTCGCCGGCGGTGGGGCCTTGACCTTGTGCTGCTGCCATCTGAAAAACTCGTCCAGGTTCTCTTCTTCTTCACCGCCCGCGCCACAACAGCGCGAACCAGTGCACCTTGATGCAGACCACAAGAGTCACCAGCAACAGCGGCCAACTCAAGGGCTGCAGGATCTTCGGCGCCAGCATCAGCAAGGCCACCGAGACCGCAATCTTCAGCATCTCCCACCCCATGAAACTGACGGCGCTGAGGCCCGGCGACATGCTCGAGACCCGGCTGGTCATGCCCCGGGCCATCAGAACCCCGGGCACCACTGCGACTGCCGCGCCATAGAGCGCGGACAGCCCCGCCGACCGCTCACCGAAGGCAACCCCCGCCAAGGCGGCCACCATCAAGCCCACCGCTGCCTGCAGGCCAAGCACCCGCCACGGACTGACGAGAACTTGCCTGACACGCAGGGCCTGCGCTTCCTGGCGGGTCAAGGGCTTGAAGTCCTCGTACCCCGCCGCATCTCCTTCGTGAGGCCAGGGGTCGGAACGGGAGGTCCGGTCAGACATGGCGGGGTGCGCGGATGCAGCGTCAGGGGCAAACCGCAGGAGTGTACGTGGAAACCCGGGTGCTCCGCTTTGGCCCTGGCCCACGCTACGGTATCCCCAGTCCCCGGCGGGGCCCCGCGCCGTGAGAGCATCGAGCCTGCATCCACGATCCCACCCTCCCCATAGCCATGGACCGACCCTTCGCAGTGACAGGCGCCATGATGGCCGCGATGACATCCGCGCCTGCGACTTGGCCGGCCGGCGGCATGTGGTGCGCAGCGCGGCGCGTCCTGATGCGCGTCCTGATGCGCGTTCTGGCATCGGTGGCCCTGCTGCTGATCTTCGCGCCGCCAGTCAGCGCAACGCCCGCCACGGCCTCGGTCAGGACCGAGCAGGTTCGCGCCGAGTTGCTGGCCCATGCGCCCGAGGGCGTGGCACCCGGCAAGCCGCTGTGGCTGGGCCTGCGCATCGATCACCAACCCCATTGGCACACCTACTGGAAGAACCCGGGCGATTCGGGCCTGGCCACCAGCCTGAACTGGAGCCTGCCCGCGGGCTTCGCCCCAGGCGAGATCGTGTGGCCCACGCCCAGGCAGTTGCCCGTGGGCCCGTTGATGAACTTCGGCTACGAGGGCACGCTGCTGCTGCCGGTGCCCGTCACGGTGCCCGCGGGGTTCCAGGGCGCGTCACTGCCTGTGCGCCTGGAGGCGCAGTGGCTGGTCTGCAAGGACGTCTGCATCCCCGAATCAGGGGAGTTTGTCCTGGACATCCCGGTCCAGGCAGCCACGCTGGCGCATGCCGCGCTGTTCGACGCTGCCCGCGCCGCCTCCCCCCGGGCACTGGCGGGCGTGCAGGCCCAAGCCCAGGTGGGCGTGGGCCCGCTGCCGGGCGACCCATCGCCGGCGCTGCAGGTGCGGGTGCAGGGACTGCCCTCGGCCTGGCAGGGCCAGCCGCTGAAGTTCTTCCCGGAGATCGCGGGGGTGATCGACAACGCCGCCCCGCTGCTGGCGCACTGGCAGGACGGGGCCTGGGTGGCAAGGGTGCCGCTGTCGGCCCAGCGCAGCGAAAGCCCGGCGCTGTTACCCGCCGTGCTCACGCGCGAAGGCGAAGCCGCGGGCCTGCAGTTGTCGGTGGCTGTCAGCGGCCCCTGGCCGGCGCCAGGCGCGGCCGGCCCGGCACCAGCGCATCGTGCCACGCCTGCCGGGGCGGCGGCAGGCAACGCGCCAGGCGTGGGCACGCTGGCCTGGGCGCTGCTGCTGGCCCTGGCCGGCGGCGCCTTGCTCAACCTGATGCCCTGTGTGTTTCCGGTGCTGTCGCTCAAGCTGTTCGGCTTTGCCGCCCATGCGCAGGACCGGCGCGCCCTGCTGGCCGGCGGACTGGCCTACACCGCAGGGGTGGTGGTCAGCTTTCTGGCGCTGGCCGGGCTGCTGCTGGCCCTGCGCGCCGGTGGCGAGCAACTGGGCTGGGGCTTCCAGTTGCAGTCGCCCGGCTTCGTGGCCGCGCTGGCGGCCTTGTTCACGCTGATCGGGCTGAACCTGGCCGGTGTGTTCGAGATCGGCCACCTGCTGCCCAGCGCCTGGGCCGCGGCGCGCGCCCGCCACCCCGTGGTGGATTCGGCCTTGACCGGCATCCTGGCCGTGGCCGTGGCCTCGCCCTGCACTGCGCCTTTCATGGGAGCTTCGCTGGGCCTGGCCGTGACCTGGCCCACCACGCAGGCGCTGGCCATCTTTGCCGCGCTGGGGGTGGGACTGGCGCTGCCCTACCTGCTGGCCAGCGCCTGGCCGGCCCTGGCGCGCGCCCTGCCCCGGCCCGGCGCCTGGATGGCCACCTTCAAGACATTCATGGCTTTCCCCATGTTCGCCACGGTGGTGTGGCTGGTGTGGGTGCTGGGCCAGCAGGCCGGGGTGGACGCCGTGGCCGGGTTGCTGGGCGTGTTGCTGGCGCTGGCCTTTGCCGCCTGGGCCTGGGGCTTGCCGGCACGGCGGGCGACCACGCGGGTGCTGTGGTGGTCTGCCTCGGTCTTGCTGCTGGCCGCCACGATCGCCTGGGCCTGGCCGTCCTTCCAGACGGCGCCGATCAGCTCGGGTACGAGTTCGGGGAGCGCTGGCGGCAGCGTCGGCAGCCCGGAGGCCGACCGCGCCGGCGGGGCAAACCGCGAAGAAGGCCGCCGAGAAGGCCGTGAAGCAGACTGGCAAGCCTGGTCGCCCGAGCGCGTGCAGGCCGCGCTGGCCAGTGGCCGGCCGGTGTTCGTGGACTTCACCGCGGCCTGGTGCGTGACCTGCCAGTTCAACAAGCGCACCACCCTGGCCGACGCCCAGGTGCGTGCCGACTTTGCCGCCAAGCGGGTGGTGCTGCTGCGTGCCGACTGGACCCGGCGCGACCCGGCCATCACCGCCGCCTTGGCCCAGCTCGGGCGCAACGGGGTGCCGGTGTACCTGCTGCAGGCGCCAGGCAGTGCCGCGCCGCGCGTGCTGAGCGAGGTGCTGACCGTACGCGAAGTGCGCGAGGCCCTGGCCGGGCTGCCCTGAGGGCGTCCCGGGCCGGCGAGGCACCGGCCGCCTTCTGTCGGTTCCGCCCCGATCTGCCCGGGTCCAGGCGGATCAAGGCACCGCGGCATACTGGGCCGCCAGGGCCTTGAAAGCTTCGAGGTCCTGGTGCGCGAATGCAGGACCCAGTTCCTCCGCCAGGATCTTCCCCACTTCGTCGGCACAAGCCGCAGCCTGGCGGGCATCCACGAACAGCAGCCGGCTGCGCCGGGCCAGCACGTCCTCGACGCTGCGCGCCATCTCGAACCGCGCCCCGAAGCGCACCATGGCCTCGCTCAGCAAGCCCTGGCCGCTCTCCTGGTCGCGCGCCAGCCAATGATCCGCGCCGGGCAGGGCCCGCAGCATCGGGGCCTCGCTGCCGTACAGGTGTTCACCTGGGGGCTCGCACAGCGCGCGCCCCGGCGCCGCACCCACCAGCAACAGGTGCTCGGTGGCGCCGCCCGGGCGCTGGGGCAGCAGACCCTGCGCCATGCAGGCCGCCAGCACATCCTCGGCCATGGCCCGGTACGTGGTCCACTTGCCGCCCGTGACGGTGACCAGCCCGGAGGCGCCCACCTCCACCGTGTGCTCGCGCGACAGGCTGCGGGTCGCGGCAGCCTGCCCGCCTTCGGCGGTGGGCGGGGCGGAAGCGCGCACCAGCGGGCGCAGACCCACCCAGGCTGAGCGCACATCGGCGCGGGTGGGCGGACGCGAAAGGTAACGCGCCGCCTCGCGCAGGATGAAGTCCACCTCGTGGGCAAACGGACGGGGCTCGGCCACGATGTCGCTGCGCGGCGTGTCGGTGGTGCCCAGCAGGGTCTTGCCCAGCCACGGCACGGCAAACAGCACCCGACCGTCAGTCGTCTTGGGCACCATGAGGGCCGCGGAGCCGGGCAGGAAAGCCCGGTCCACCACCAGGTGCACGCCCTGGCTTGGCGTGACCAGGGGCGCCGTGTCATGGCCGGTCCCCCGGCCCGACGCCTGGCCCGTATGCTGACCCGCATCGCCGCCCGTACCCTCGTCCGCAGCCGGGAAGGACGCCTCCCGGCGCAGCCCGTCCACCCACACCCCGGTGGCATTGACCACGCAACCGGCCGCGATCTCGAACACCTCGCCGGTCTCGGCGTCGCGCGCGTCGACGCCCCGCACGTGCGCGCCTTCCAGCCGCAGGCCCGTGACCCGCAGGTGATTGACTACCACCGCGCCGTGCGCCGCAGCGGTGCGCGCCAGCGCCACCGCCAGGCGGGCGTCGTCGAATTGTCCGTCCCAGTAGCGGATGCCGCCGAGCAGGCCCCGCTCCCGCACCGTGGGCAAGGCCTGGCGCGTGGCTCGGGCCGACAGCACCTGCGTGGGTCCCAGGCTGCGCGGCCCCGCCATCCATTCATAGGCCTTCAAGCCGGCGCCGTAGAAGGGCAGTTCCCAGAGGTGATAGCCCGGCACCACGAAGGCCAGCGGCTGCGCCAGATGCGGGGCGTTGGCCAGGATCGCCGAACGTTCGCGCAAGGCCTCGCGCACCAGGCCCAGGTGGCCCTGCGCCAGGTAGCGCACGCCACCATGCACCAGCTTGGTGGCGCGCGAACTGGTGCCCTGGGCGAAGTCCGCAGCCTCCAGCAGCAGCACCTGCAAGCCGCGCACGGCCGCGTCCAGGGCCACGCCCAGGCCCGTGGCGCCGCCGCCCACGACCACCACGTCCCAGCGCCGGGGTTCGCGCAGCCTAGCCAGGGCCTGCAGGCGCGCCTCAGACATGGGCGAAATTCACCGGCAGCCCGGGCACCTCCACCCGGCAGTGCAGCACCTGGCCGGCCCAGGGCTCGCGTGCCAGTTCCTCGGCAGGGCGGTTCTGGCGGGAGGTGGTGATGTACAGCGTGCGCAGATCGTCGCCGCCGAAGCAGGGCATGGTGGGGCAGCGCACGGGCAGCGGCAGTTCGCGGAGCACCTCGCCCGCCGGCGACAGGCGCAACAGGCGCGCGCCTTCGAACATCGCCACCCAGTAGCAACCTTCGGCATCCATGGCGGCGCCATCGGGCCGGCCACCGTAGGACGCCAGCGGCTGGTCGGCCGCACGCAGTGCGAACTGCGCCCACACCCGCTGCCGCGACAGCGAGCCGTCCTGGCCGTCGAAGTCGAAGGCGAACACGGTGTGGGCCTTGGTGTCGCTCCAGTACAGGGTGCGGCCGTCGGGGCTGAAGGCCAGACCGTTGCTGACGGTCACTTCGCCGACACGGCGCTCCAGGCGCCCATCGACCAGACAGTACAAGGCCGCCTTGGCGGGCTGGCGGGGCTCGAAGATCGTGCCCACCCAGAAGCGGCCCTGCGGATCGGCCTTGCCGTCGTTGAAGCGTTCCTGGGTGGTGTCGTAGGGGGCCGTCGCCAGCGCCGTACGCTGCCCACTCGCCGGGTTGAAACGCCAGAGCCCGTCACGCATGCCCAGCAGCAACTGGCCGCCCGTCAGCGGGGCCGCGCACGCCACGTCCGTGTCAAATCGCCAGGCGCGGTGCTCGCCCGTGGCCGGGTGGTAGCGGTTCAGGCGGTGCCCAGGGATGTCGCACCACCACAGCGCGCGCTCGTCAGGGTGCCAGAACGGGGACTCGCCCAGCAGCGAGGCCTCCACGGGCAGCGGCTGGATGGCGGGATCGTCCACAGCTCCTCAGACCCGGGCCACGTCCAGCCGCATCCAGGCCTCGAAAGTCTCGCCCGTGGCCAGGGTGCGCAGGCCGTGCTGCGCCGGCTCGGCCATGTGGATGGCGTTGCTGACATGGCTCACCGGCTCGACGCAGAAGTAATCCTTCTGCGGCGGTGTGTACACCACCAGGTAGGGCAGCGACGACGAGAGGCCGATCTTGAGCTTCTCGTCGCGCACCCGCGCCGAGCCCCGCCAGCCTTCGAAACAGTGGTCGAAGTCCAGGTGCGCCACGTCGGCGTCGATGCCGGGCTGGCGCACACGGCGCGTGGGCAGCTGGGTGCCGGGGTCGGACTCCCAGCGTTCGCTGAGCTCGATGTGCAGGCGGCTGCGGCTGCGCTTGGGAAAGTAGGGGTGCCAGCCCAGCCCCACGGGCGCCGGATGGGGTGCGTCGTTGCGCACGGACATCGTCAGGCGCAGCCCCTCCTCGTCCAGCGCGAAGGACTGTCGGGCCTCGAAGGCAAAGGGCCAGTGGGCATCTCCGGCGTGGTCCAGCCGCAGCACGGCCTCGGCGGCGCTGCACGACTCCATCTCCCAGGCTCTGAGCCAGCCCACGCCGTGCAGGGAATGCGGGCTGTCGTCGAAATTGGGCTGGGTGGTGTGGTCGCGGTGCAGCCAGCGAAAGCGTCGGTAGCCCAGGCGGTTGGAATACGGCACCAGCGGGTAGCTGGCCGACTGACGCGGGCCCTCGAGCGCGGCGGGCTTGGTGTTGCGCAGCACCGGCAGGCCGCCACACCACAGGCCGGCGATGCTGCCGCCCAGGTCAGGCCGCAGGGCCAGGCGAAGCTCGCCGGCACGAAGTTCAGGATGGCTTGGCGTCATGACCCGATCCTATCCGGGCCCGCAGAGTGGGCGCATCAGTACGCCACGTCCGAGGCGCCGTCTGCCGACCCGAACTCACTCCAACTCAGCCCATGCCGGGAAGACGGAGGTCGACCTTGAGGTAGTGCGCGCCCGGCACGGGGTTGAAGTAGTAAGGCGGCACTTCCTCGAAGCCCAGCGTCTGGTAGAGATTGCGCGCCGCCTCCATGTCGTCCAGGGTGTCCAGCAGCATGGTGGAGTAACCCGATTCGATGGCGCGGTCCATCAACTGGCGGGCCAGCACCCGCCCCAAACCGGAGCGGCGGAAGGCGCGACGAACGTAGAGCCGCTTCATTTCGCAGGCGTTGGGATAGTCCACGTCGCGCAAAGGCCTGAAGGCCCCGCAACCGGCCAGCGCACCGTCCACGAAGGCGAGCAGCAAGGCGCCGTCGGGGCCCGCGTACTCGCCCGGCAGCGCGCTGAGTTCTTCCTCGAAACCCTGGAAGCACAGGTCCACGCCCAGCTGGGCGGCGTACTCGCGGAAGATGACGCGGGTGTCATCGATTATGGCCACGCTTTCAGGAACGCGCAGCTCGATCGTCGGGCCCGGTGCCGTCATGCGATCGCCTCACCCGCCCAGGCGCACCACCCAGGCCACCAGCGCCGCCACGGCCAACGCCAGCACCAGCGCCCGCAGGCGCTGCGCCGCGCCGTCCGCCGAAGCCGGCGTCTGCGACGGCAGCAGCTTGTCCCCCGTCCACATCGGGCGCGTCAGGTCCAGGCCGCGCCTGACCCGGTAGAACACGATGGCCGCGATGTGCAGCAGCACCAGACCGATCAGCAGCTTCTCACCCACGCCGCGGTGCCAGGACGTGGCCAGCAAGGCCATCTCGGTGGAGACGAAACGGTTGAGCGGGCCGAGGTTGGCAATCTCGTCGTCGGCCACCAGACCGGTGGCCACCTGCAGCCCCAGTACCGCCAGCAGGGCCAGTACCGACCATCCCCCCAGCGGGTTGTGGCCGACATCCAGGCCCGCCGGACCGCCAGACCCACCGCGCAGGTAGCGCCAGACGGTGACGGGCGAATGCACGAAGGACCCGAAGCGCGACCAACGTCCGCCCACGAACCCCCACACGAGGCGAAACACGATCAGGCCCAGCGCCAGAAACCCCAGGCGGAAGTGCCAGACCATGGCGCCGCCGCCTACCTTGGCCGTGACGAAGGAGGCCACGACGCTGAGCGCCAGCGCCCAGTGGAACAGACGGGTGGGCAGGTCCCAGATGCGAACGGGGTTGTGGACTTCAGGCATGCGTGGGGTTCACTCGCTGAGGAGCCAAGAAGCTGACGCGCTGAGAGCTGACGTTGCAGGCGAACTTTCCGGGTTGGCTTTCCAGGCCAACCTTCCGTGATCAAGATGCGCTTGAGCAAGGGCGGTGGGCGCGGGAGCCGCAACGATAACGCGACTGGCACGCTGAAGATTGCACGGGGTCGTCAAGCGGCCTGAACGGTGGGTTCCGTAGACTGGCGATCAACGAAGCAATCAGCGGGCGACGCGCCCGGTTCTGGCACGCAGAGGTGCAAAGACCCTTCGCAGTCGTAACATCTGCAGCCCTTGTCCACCACCACCGGAGTCCACGATGAAGACCACACTCCTGTTGGCTGCTGCGCTTGGCAGCCTGTTGGCTTTTCCGGCCGCCGCCCAGTTCCAGAAGCCCGAAGATGCGGTGAAGTACCGCAAGGCCGGGTTCACCGAGATGGGCACCCTCTTCGCGCGCATCGGCGCCATGGCCCAGGGCCGCGTGCCGTTCGACGGCGCGGCCGCCGCGGCCAACGCCGACATCGTGGTGACGATGTCCAAGCTGCCCTTCGCGGGCTTCGTGGACGGCACCGGCGGCACCGAGAAGGGCATGCCCAACGCCAAGGTCTGGAGCGAGAAGGCCAAGTTCGAGGCCGCGGCCAAGAAGATGCAGGACGAGGTGGTGAAGCTGTCCGCTGCGGCCAAGACCAACAACCTCGATCAGCTGAAGACGGCCTTCGGTTCTGCCGCGGGCACCTGCAAGGCCTGCCACGACGACTACCGCAATCCTTGAGTTGAGGTGCGGGCCTTCACATCGCTGTGCGATGTGAGCCTGCGCCGGTAGAAGAGCCCTCAGCCTACGGCTGACTCGGCAAAGCCGACGCTCGCTGCTGACTTCTTTTGGCTTCGGCCGACCCTGCGGGTCTGGGCTGACTTCTTTTGGTTTCGGCCGGCCCTGCGGGCCTTCACATCGCTGCGCGATGTGAGCCTGCGCCGAACAAAGAGCGCTCAGCCTACGGCTGACTCGGCAAAGCCGAGGATGACCCTGCGGGTCATCGCGCTCTTTTTTTCAATCTTCGCGACGATGACGGGGCCGATGTCGGCGGTGTTGGCGACATGGGTGCCGCCGCAGGGCTGAAGGTCCACGCCTTCGATCTCCAGCACGCGCACCCGGCCCAGGCCGCGCGGGGGCTGCACGCTCATGCTGCGCACCAGGCCCGGGTTGGCGTCCAGTTCCTCCTCGCTGATCCAGCGGTGGCGCACGGGGTGCGCCCCGGCCACCAGGCGGGCGATGCCTGCGGTGAGCGTTTCCTTGTCCAGCGGTTCGGTCATGTGGAAGTCCAGCCGGGCATA
>JBJTZN010000108.1:0-28514 GCA_046087245.1 Rubrivivax sp. | reverse complement strand
TGTGAAGTATTCCGGCGCGCCCGAGCGGGCGTTCCAAAAGGTGCCGATCGAGGCGCAAAGCACAGCCGTAGCTCGGGCTACGGCGAGCATTTGCAACGACGAGCGGGGCCGTTTGGGGCGGACGAGCGGGTGTGCGGGGATGTTTCACAAGCTCTCACGCCGCCAACCCAACTTACAAGGACCACATGACATGAAGAACTGGCTGCTGGGCGCCCTGGTCGTGGCGCTCGCCACTTCCGCGCCGATGATGTCCGAGGCCAAGCGCCTGGGCAGCGGCAAGTCTCAAGGTATGCAGCGCAGTGCGCCAGCGCAGCCCGCACCGCAGACCCCACCGCCCAAGCAGGCTGCACCCCAGCAGACCGCTCCCACGCCGGCGGCGGCTCCTGCGACTGCGGGTGCCACCGCCGCTGCTGCCGCCGCGCCCGCCAAGCGCTCCTGGATGGGGCCGATCGCAGGCCTGGCGGCGGGCCTGGGCTTGGCCGCCCTGATGAGCCACCTGGGCCTGGGCGAGGCCTTTGCGAACTTCCTGATGCTGGCCCTGCTGGGCGTGGCCGCGGTGTTCCTGGTGGCCTTCCTGATGCGCCGCTTCGGCCGTGGTGGGCGACAAGAGCCCGCGCTGGCCACCGCAGGAGCCTCGGGCTCCGGCAGTCCCGCAGGCTGGACCCCGGCGGCCGAGCCCGTTTCGACGCGGACCCAGGCCCCGACACTGGAGCCGGCTGCTGCCAGCGCCACGACCACCCAGCGCAGCGCCTTCACGCCCGCCTCGGCGGACGTCTCTGTCACGGGCCAACCGCTGCACCCGCTGGGCGGGGCCCTGCAGCCGCCTTCCGCACAGGAAACCCTCGAGACCGTCAGCGGATCCGAGGCCGCAGCCGCGCATGCCGGTCCCGCGTGGCCCCCGGGCTTTGACCAACCCGCCTTCGAGCGGGTGGCCAAGATGATCTTCATCCGGCTGCAGGCAGCCAACGACGCGGGTGACCTGGACGACCTGCGTCAGTTCACCACGCCCGAGATGTTCGCCGCGATCCGCCTGGATCTGCAGGAGCGCGGCTCTGCCGCCCAGCGCACCGACGTGGAGAAGGTGGACGCGCGGGTGGTCGACTACGCAGTCGAAGAGGGCCGTCAGATCGTCAGCGTGCGCTTCCAGGGCCTCGTGCGCGAGCAGGCCGGCGCTGCTGCCGAACCGATCGACGAGGTATGGCACCTTGTCAAGCCCGAGGGTGACACCGGCTCCTGGGCCATTGCCGGCATCCAGCAGGCCCAATGATCTCCTGAACAGTCTGGCCTCGAGGGCGGCGCTCGCAAGGGCGTCGCCCTCTTCTCTTTCTGCTGGGCGGCGCTCGCAAGGGCGTCGCCCTCTTCTTTTCTGCTGGGCGGCGTTCGCAAGGGCGCTATGCGGGCGCTATGCGGGCGGTGCACGGGTGGGCGCCGATGGCCCGCTGCAGCCCGCCGGCCCCGCCACAGCAGCGGCAATAGCGTACCCCTCAAAGCTGAATGCCACCCTGGGGCCCGGGACCCCGAGGGTGGCAGCGCCGAGGACCAGGCCCATCGCGGGCCTGGCCGTTCAGTCCTTGGTCACGCCCGCTTGCGCTGCGGAATCGTCCAGCCCGCGCGACGCCAGTTTGGGTGCAGTGCGCAGGCTCAGCCACATCGTGGCTGCCAGGATGGCCACCACCACACCCAGGGACACCGTGACCGGAATCTTGTAGACGTCGATCAGCACCATCTTCGTGCCGATGAACACGAGAACGACCGCCAGGCCGTAGCTCAGAAGGTGGAACTTCGTCGCCACAGCGGCCAGCAGGAAGTACATCGCCCGCAAGCCGAGGATGGCGAAGATGTTGCTGGTCAGCACGATAAAGGGATCGGTCGTGATGGCGAAGATGGCTGGAATGGAATCCACGGCGAAGATCACGTCCGTCAGGCCCACGAGCGCAATCACCAGGAACAGCGGCGTGGCGATGCGCTTGCCGTTCTCCATCGTGAAGAACTTCTCCCCGTCGAAGCCCTTGCTCACCGGCATCAGCCTGCGCAGGAGCTTGAGCGCCGGGTTGGACTCCAGGTCGTTCTCCTTCCCCGCAGCCCACCACATCTTGACGCCGGTGAGAATCAAGAAGGCGCCAAAGACGTAGAGCACCCAGTGGAACTCCGAGATCAGCCAGGAGCCGGCCAGGATCATCACCGTGCGCAACACGATGGCGCCGATGATGCCGATCATCAGCACCCGCTTCTGGAATTCCGGCGGCACCGCGAAGTAGGTGAAGATCATCAGGAACACGAAGATGTTGTCCACCGCCAGGCTCTTCTCGATCAGATAGCCTGTCAGGAACTCCATCGCCTTGGTGTTGGCCGTGGCTACGTCATGGTCCTGCGCCACGGCCCACCAGAACAGCCCGTTGAAGGCAAAGCTCAGCGCCACCCAGACGATGGACCAGTTCAGCGCCTCCTTCACGGACACGGCATGCGCGCCCTGCTTGCGCAAGACCACGAAGTCCACGAACAGCGCGACGAGAACCGACGCGACAAAGAAAATCCACAGCCAAAGCGGCGCGATGGTGTCCATGGACACACTCCTTGCAAAGGGATTGAGGTACGCGCCGAAAGGTCTTGCGGGGGAGCGTGTCCCTGCGGTCCCGGGCTGCCAGCGGGCGCCGGTGGCCGTATTGACGGGGGGCCGCGGCAGCGGGCGCTGCTTGCTACTCCCCTTTCGACAGCGCGGATATTAGGGCTCAAGCGATGGCCCCAGGGATCCTGGGGGATCCGCGGGCCCAGCGGGCGAAGCGGGGCCACCCTGCCCCCCTGCGGCGTGTGAGCCATGGACCGCGCCTTCATCCTGCACGTGGACCCGCATCTGGTGGTGGTGGACAAGCCCGCCGGCCTGCCGTCGGTGCCCGGCCGATCGCGGGCGCTGCATGACTGTGCTGCTGCGCGGGTGCAGGCGCTCTTCGAGGATGCGCGGGTGGTGCATCGCCTGGACATGGCCACCTCCGGTCTGCTGCTGTTCGCCCGCGGGCTGCCGGCCCAGCGCGCACTGAGCCGGGCGTTCGAGCAGCGCCAGGTGGACAAGACTTACGTGGCCGTGGTGCACGGGACGCCGCCACAGGCACAGGGCTCGGTCGACCTGCCCCTGATCGTGGACTGGCCGCATCGCCCGCGCCAACGGGTGGACCATGCGCTGGGCAAGCCCGCCCTCACCCACTGGCTGCTGCTGGGGCCGCACGCACCGGCCGGCACGCGGGTGCAACTGCGGCCTGTCACCGGCCGCTCGCACCAGTTGCGCGTGCACATGGCGGCCATCGGCCACCCCATTCTGGGCGACGAGTTGTACGCCGACGACGAGGCCCGCCAGCAGTCGGACCGGCTGCTGCTGCATGCCGCGCACATTGCCTTTGCCCACCCCGGCAACCAGCAACCGGCCAGCTTCAGCAGCGCGCCACCATTCTGATCACCCCCAAGGTCCGGGCGCGGCCCGGCGTCTTCTTGTGATCAGCCCAAGGTCCGGGCGCTGGCTGACGTGCCTGCCTTATCCTCCAGCCGATGCATACCGCCCTTCGCCCCATCCCCCTCAGCATCGTCACCGGCGCCTCCCGCGGCCTGGGCCTGGGGCTGGCCAGGCAGTTGCTGCAACGCGGGCACCGCGTGCTCACGATGCAGCGCTGCCCCAACGCCGACCTGGCCGCCGAAGCCGCTCACCTGGAGGCCGTGATCGAGCAATGGTCGGTGGACCTGACGCGACCCGCCGAAGCCGCAGCGCAGTTGAACGCCTGGTTGAGGAATCTGCCCCGTGCGGACATCGCCTCGCTGCACCTCATCAACAACGCGGCGCTGCTGGTCGAGCCCGGGCCCGTGTCGATGGCGCAGGCCGAGGCCGTGACACATGCGATGCGCGCCAGCCTGGAGGCGCCGATGCTGCTCACGGCCGCCTTCCTGGCTGCCAGCGCCGATCTGACCGTCCCGCGCAAGGTGCTCAACATCTCTTCCGGCCTCGGACGTTTCGCCATGGCCGGCAGCGCGGTGTACTGCGCTGCCAAGGCGGGCCTGGACCACTTCAGCCGCGCCGTGGCCCTGGAGGAAGCGGAGCGGCTTCATGGCGCCAGGATCGTCTCGCTGGCGCCAGGCGTCATCGACACCGACATGCAGGTGCAACTGCGCGGGGCCGACCCGGCACGCTTTTCCAGCCAGGGCCGATTCGCCGGCCTCAAGGCACAGGGTCAACTCGACAGCATCGATGCCGCCGCTACCAAGGTGCTGGCCTGTCTGGACGCCGTCGATTTCGGCCAGAAGGTGATCGCCGACGTGCGGGACCTGGCCTGAGGACGGGCAATCGACGGCTTCCCCCGCCCTGGGCAGGCCCGGGCCTGAGGTTCAGGCGCCCCACCACGCCGCCACATCGGCCTTCATCTGGCGCAGGTCTGCGCTGCGGGTGTACATCATGTGTCCGGCGTCGTAGTAGCGGTGCGTCACCCGCGCCATGACTTCGGGCGGCACGTCCAGTTGGGCCAGGGACCAGTCGGTGGCGCTGTAGGGCGTACCCAGGTCGTAGCGCCCGCTGGCCACCAGCACCCTCAAGTGCGGATTGCGCCGCAGCGCCCGCGCCAGGTCGGGCGTGGTGCAGGCAAAGCCGTTGCCTTGGGCCTGACCGCGATTCCAGTTCCAGCCTTTGTTCACCTCGACATTCAGGGCCTGGTAGCGCTGTTCCATCGTCAGCCCCAGGGCGCCGGCGAAGTAGGCCTGACCGGCCATGCCGTAGGGACCGGCGATGGCGTCGATGCCCGGGTCGAACTCCCACTCTCGCGAACGGGTAGCCCCCATGGGGCCGGTCACGCGCGACTCCAGGCGCCCGACGATGCGGCCCCGAGCGCGCAGGGCTTCGAAGAAGAACGCACGGTCACTGATGCGCAGGTTGTGCTGTTCCACCAGGTCCCGCGGCAGACCCGTGAGCTCGGCGATGCGCCGAGCCAGGCGGGCCCGGCGGGTAGGGGACAGCCGGGCGCCGGCATGCAACGCAGCCAGGTAGTCTCCCGAGACAAACTCCTCGGCGGCCGCGCGCGCGGATTCGGAAGATTGCCCGACGCTGCCCTTGAGCAGCCCGTGGTATTGCGCGGTGTTGGCAAACGCGGGCAGGAACAGGGCGTACGGCAGGTGGTTGCCCGGCGCGAAGACGATGGTCTGCAGGTCCATCGCGCAGGACACCAGGATGACGCCGGACAAGGTCACCTCGGCAGCCTGCAGCGCATCGGCCAACGCCGCACCGCGCGTGGTGCCGTAGCTCTCGCCGCACAGCAGCAGGGGCGAGCCCCAGCGCTGGTGACGTGTGAGCCACAGGCGCACCACCTCCGTCAGGCACTGCACATCGCCGTCCACTGACAGGACCTTCTTGCGCACTTCGTCGCTGGCGGCCAGGGACCACCCGGTGTGTGGCGGATCGATGAAGACCAGGTCAAAGTGTTCGAACCAGCTTTCCGGGTTGTCCACTACGGCGTAGGGCGGCGCCGGGGCATGGCCGTCGTCCTGGATCACCACGCGCTTGGGACCCAGGGCGCCCAGATGCAACCACAGCGAAGCGGAGCCTGGCCCGCCGTTGAAGGCAAAGCACACCGGACGCTGCGCCGCAGGCGCCCCCTTCTTCAGGTAGGCGGTGGTGAACACGGCGGCATCGGGGGACCGGCCGGCGGAGCCCAACCCGCCAGACGCCACCGGAAGGAAGGCGGCGCTCACGGTGTACTCGTGGCGTGCCCCGCCGATGGTGATGGAGCCTTCGCTGACCACGGGGGCCAGGCCGGCCAGTCGCTCGACCGCCTCGCGCTGGCGGCGCGCGCTGTCGGGATCCGCGGCTGCGGGGGATACCGCGGAAGGGGATGCAGTGGTGTCGTCGCTCATGAACCGAACCCTAACGCGGCTGCGGGCTCGGGAAACTCAGGGTCAACCCGCGACGGCATCTGGCGGCCTGCGCCGCACCGGAAGCTGGTCGGGGGGCGGGGTCTGCGCTGCGTTCATCACGATCGCCAGAAGGGTGTAGTACCCCACGATGCCCAGCAGGTCCACCACGCCCTGCTCTCCCAACACCTCGCGCGCGGCGCTCCAGGTGGCGTCGCTCACGCGGCGTTCGAGCAGGCACTGGTGGGTGAAATCGTGCACCAGGGCTTCGTCGGCACGCAAGTAGGCCGGTCGGCGCCCTGCGGCCAGCGCTTCCACCACCTCGGCGGCAATGCCCTCCCGCAGGGCAATGGGCGCATGGATGGACCATTCCACCTGCTGCCTCCAGTGGCAGGCCGTGACCAGGATCGCCAGTTCCGAAAGCCGCAGGCCGATGGCGCTGCGGTAGCGCAGGTACTCGCCGGCGCGCTGCACATGCGTGCACAGCTCCGGGCTGCGCAGCAGCGGCACAAAGGGCTCGATCAGCGCACCGCGCGGGCCGCGGATGATCTCCTGGGCGCAGGCTTCCTGCGCAGGGGTCCAGGCGGCGGGGTCCAGTGGCGGCAGGCGGTCTGGCAGGTTCGGGGTAAGGGGGTCTTGGGGCATGGGGGCTGGGCCGGCCAGTGCGGCAACGCAGGGTTCAAGCGGCATCCATAATGCAACGATACGACATCACCCCGATCACGCGCTGCCATGCCGCGCGCGCCAGCGCGCACAGGCCGCTGCCGCCATTGCCAGCGACGATGACGGCATGAATCCGGATACGGCATGAGCACCCCAGACCGCTTCGACACCGCCGACCTGCGCCGCGCGCTCGGTTGTTTCGGCACAGGCGTGACCGTCGTCAGCACCTTGAACGCCAGCGGCGAACCCGTGGGCGTGACGGCCAACTCCTTCAGTTCGGTGTCGCTGGATCCGCCCATCGTGCTGTGGAGCCTGCGCCGCGCTTCGCCCAGCCTGGCGGCCTTCGATGCCAGCTCCCGCTTCGTCGTCCACGTGCTGACCTTGCAGCAGGTCGAGCTCTCCAGACGCTTCGCCAGCCCGGTCTCGGACAGGTTCGCCGGCATCACCCACCACCCGGGACTGGGCGGGCTGCCCCTGCTGGAAGGCTGCGCGGCTGTCTTCCAGTGCCTCACCGAGCAACGCCTGGAGGTGGGCGACCACATCCTGTTCCTGGGTCGGGTGCAAGCCTACGACCACCGCCCGGGCCCGACGCTGCTGTACTGCCAGGGCCAGTACACCCAGGGCCTGGACCTCGAACCGCGCTGAAGCCCCGCCCCATTTCCCTATCCAAGGACATCACGGCATGAGCTACCTGTTCGCCCCGCCTTCTGTCATCAGCGTGCCCGTCATCGGGCGCACCGAGCGCTTCCCCGTCCGCCGCGTCTACTGCGTGGGCCGCAACTACGAAGAGCACGCCAAGGAGATGGGCTTCACCGGCCGCGAGCCGCCCTTCTTCTTCTTGAAGCCGGCAGATGCCATCGCGGTGGTGGAGGCTGGGCAGACCGGCACCATGGCCTACCCTTTGCTGACCAAGAACCTGCACCACGAGATCGAGCTGGTGGCGGCCATCGGCACTGGCGGCAGGAACATCAAGGCGGCCGATGCGCTCAAGCATGTGTACGGCTACGCCGTGGGCCTGGACATGACGCGGCGCGACCTGCAAAACGAGATGAAGAAGCAGGGTCGGCCCTGGTGCATCGGCAAAGGCTTTGACCAGAGCGCGCCCATCGGCCCCATCACCCCGGCCGACCAGGCCGGCGACGTGGCCCACGCAGAGATCTACCTGCAGGTCAACGGTACCGACCGCCAGCGCAGCAAGGTCTCCAAGCTGATCTGGAACCTGGCCGAGACCATCGAGCACCTGTCGGCCGCCTGGGAACTCCAGCCCGGCGACCTGATCTACACCGGCACGCCGGAAGGCGTGGCCGCCGTAGTCAGCGGTGACCTCATGGTGGGCTCGGTGGCCGGGCTGGGCGAACTGCGCGTGCGCGTGGCCTGACGCTCGAGAAAACGCCGGGCCGCTCCCAAGTTTTCTTGCGCCCCCTCGGGGGGCCGGGCCGGGCAACGCCCGGACCTGGGGGGCCAGGTTCAGCCCTCCAGCAGCTCAGCGTAACGCCGGACGTCCACGTTACCACCCGAGAGGATGACGCCCACCCGGCGCCCTCTCAGGTCCGGCAAGCCCGTCACGCGCGACAGCAGCGCCGCGGCGCCCAGACAGCCGGTGGGCTCCACCACGATCTTCATGCGCTCAGCGAAGAAGCGCATCGCGTCCACCAGCTGAGCGTCGCTCACGGTGACGATGCCGCGCACCAGTTGCTGGATCACCGGGAAGGTGAGCGTGCCGCTGTGCTGCGTCTGCGCACCGTCGGCAATCGTCTTGGGCGTGTCGATGTGCACGATGCGGCCCTCGGCCAGGCTGCGCTGCGTGTCGTTGCCCGCCTCGGGCTCCACGCCCCAGACCTCGATGTGGGGCAGCAGGTGCGTGGCCGCCACGGCACAACCCGAGATCAAGCCCCCACCGCCTACGCACACCAGCAGGGCGTCCAGGCCGCCGCCGTCCAGCTCAGCCACCTGCTGCACCAATTCGAGCGCCGCCGTGCCCTGCCCCGCCATCACGTCGGCGTGGTCGTAGGGCGGCACCAGCGTCATGCCCCGCTCCTGCGCAAGCCTGCGGCCGATGGCCTCGCGGTCTTCGGTGTAGCGGTCGTACAGCACCACCTCGCTGCCGGGCTGGCCGGCCTGGTAGCCGCGCGTGGCGGCGAGCTTGGCCGCAGGGGCGTCCTGGGGCATGACGATCACGCTGGGCATGCCCAGGATGCGCGCGGCCAGCGCCGTGGCCTGGGCATGGTTGCCCGAGGAAAACGCGATCACGCCGCGCTGACGCTGCGCCGGGCTGAACTTCGCCAGCGCGTTGAAGGCGCCGCGGAACTTGAAGGCGCCCATGCGCTGGAAGTTCTCGGCCTTGAAGAAGACCCGGGCACCCGTGCGCTCATCGGCCGTGCGCGAGGTGAGCACCGGCGTGAGGTGGGCGTGACCGGCCAGGCGCTGTGCGGCCACGGCCACGTCGTCGAATCTGATGGCAAGCGTCATGTGGGTTCCAAGCGGTTCAGCGGGCTCTGCCCGAAGGGCATGCGGAGGGCCTCAACGGACACGGTGCGTCATGGCCCTGCCCCGGGACCCTGGAAGCCCTGCTGGCGCAGCGTGAGCACCAGGGTGTCCCGCCACGCGGGCTGTGTCGGGTCCAGGGGCTGGATGGGGGTGCTCTCGTGGATCACGCGCTCGTCATCGAGCAGCAGCACGCTCCAGGACTCGGTGAGGGTGAAGCGCATGCCCTGCGGGCTGCGGGCGTCGAAGACGCGCGTCTCCGCGCCCTTCACGTTGTGGCGGGCCACCAGCACCACGGCCACCAGGTCCACGCCATCGCGGTGCGCGCCCTCGGGTGTGGGGCGGCCGATGCCGTCGGTGCAGTCGATGCGAAAGGGGTGGGCCTCGGCGAACCAGCGCGCGACGCCCGGGCGCAGTGCCGTGGCACAAGCCGCCAATGCCTGCAGCAGCGCGGCAAAGGCCGGGGCCTGGGCCATGGCCGGGGCCATGGGCTCGAACCAGCGCTCAAAGCCGCCATGCAGGGCGTTGTACTCCACCGGCTGCCAATGGGCACGGTGCGGCACCTGCGCCACTTGATCGCCGTCCACCACGAAACAGCTGTGGCGGCGTCGGCGGTAGCGGCCGCCATCGCGCAGGTGGGTGTCGGGCGGCAGGTCATTCCAGAAGCCGGCCAGGGCCTGCAGATCCGTGGGTGCAGCCCCGGTCCAACGGCCAAGCGCGGTGGCGTCGAGCACCGCAAAGCCGGCCGAGACCAGTTGCGGCTTCAGATCGGCCAGCGCGGTGAGCGGTGGCGGCGGCGTCATGCCGCGGCGTAGCGCTCGCGCGCCAGGGCGGCGCCGGCCGCCAGGGCGTGCAGCTTGCCTTCGGCGGCGGCCCGGGTCATGGGCGCGAGGCCGCAGTTCGTGCATGCGATCAGGTGCTGCCGGGGCACGAACTGCAGGGCGCGCCCGATGGTGTCGGCCACCTCCTCCGGGGTCTCCACCTGTTCACTGGCCACGTCGATCACGCCCACCATCACATCCTTGCCCTTGAGCAGCGCCATCAGCTCCGCCGGCACCTGGGAGTGAATGCACTCCAGGCTCACCTGGTCGATGGAACTGGCTGCCAGCGCGGGGAACACCTTCTCGTACTGGCGCCACTCGGTGCCCAGGGTCTTCTTCCAGTCGATGTTGGCCTGGATGCCGTAGCCGTAGCAGATGTGCACGGCCGTGGTGCAGGTCAGGCCCTGCGCGGCACGCTCCAGCGCCTTCACGCCCCAGTCCGCCGCCTCGGCCATGTAGACGTTGAAGGCCGGCTCGTCGAACTGGATCACGTCCACGCCATCGGCCTGCAGGGCCAGCGCCTCCTCGTTGAGCAGTTCGGCAAAGGCCATGGCCATCTTCACGCGGTCGCCGTAGAAGCGGTCGGCCACGGTGTCGACGATGGTCATGGGCCCCGGCAGCGTGAACTTGATGCGGCGCGAGGTGTGGGCGCGCAGGAAGCGCGCCTCGGTGGCATGGACGCGCCCCTTGAGCTTCAGCGGCGCCACCACCTGCGGGACCATGGCCTTGTAGCGGTCGTTGCGTATGCCCATCTCCACCTTGTGCTCGAAGTCGATGCCCTCGACCTGCTCCAGGAAACCGTGCACGAAGTGCTGGCGCGATTGCTCGCCGTCACCGATGACATCGAGGCCGGCATCCTCCTGGGCCTTGATCCACAGCAGCGTCGCGTCCAGCTTGGCCTGCGCGAGATCGGGCCCCTCCGCCTTCCAGCGAGGCCAGAGCTTCTCGGGTTCTGCCAGCCAGGCGGGTTTGGGCAGGCTGCCGGCGATGGTGGTGCTGAACATGGTGGTTGGAGGCGGTGAGGTTGACAAGCCAGGAGGACCTGGATGGAACTTGCTGCTGGGCAGCGATTGAACCCCTGAGAGTTGTTTCCGCACGCCCAGGCGGGTGCACGGCGATGATTCTCGGATGATCACCCGGGGGGCCGGGCCAAGGCCTTGCGCCAAGCAGCGGGCATCCAGAACTGCCAGCGTCGTGCCCAGCCATGCGCGCGGGGCAGCATCCAGGCGAGCAGGCCGCCGACCAACACCAACCACGACAGCCACAGTGCGCCTGCGACCAGGGGTGAGCCGACCATCCGGCCCACGCCGAAGGCGGCCTCGAAGCCCATCAAGGCCAGGGCCAGGGCCACGAGCGAGGGCCGGGACAGCGACAGCGCGGCGACCAGGAAACACAGCCAGCCGGCGTACCGCAGCAGCGCCAGCGGGCCGGGCACCAGGGACAGCGACAGCCAGCCCGCGCCCACAAGCGCGGCACCGCACAGGTAGGGCCAGCGGGCGAAATCCGCCAGGCCGGCAGGGCGCGCCTTGAGATCGATGTAGAAGCCGCCCAGGAGGGTCATGCCGCCCAGCAGCAGCATGAACACGGTCATGCCCTGGAAGGCCAGGCCCAAGGCCTGCAGCACGCCAGCCACAGCCTGGAAGGTCACCAGCCACAGCAAGGTGATCACCGCGCCCAGCAGGGCAGGACGGCGCAGGCGGATCAGCCAGAACACCGCAGCGCCCAACGGCACGCCGGCCAGGGCCAGCCATCGCCAATCCAGCCGCACGCCCGGCGTGACCAAAGCCACATCGGCGAACAGGTCCAGCGGCTTGGCAGGGGGCCACCACCCGGCGGCCTCCTGCAACTGCCAGACCGCAAGGGCCAGCAAGGGCAGGACCAGATGCGCTCCCAGCATGGCGCGAAGGCCTTGACCTTCGGCATGGAAGCGGGCCGTCTTGCGCCAGACCAGGACAGTCCAGAACAGGGCCGCCAACGCGGCGCCGAGCGGGCCGAACAGCACGTGACCCATGCCGGCTGAAACGGCCGTGACCGCGCCGGCCAGCAAGGCCATCAAGCACTGCCTGACGATCCAGCCCACAGGAGGCGGCGGCACGGAAGACTTCTCGGGCAGGGCATGGATCACGTCCGTGACCTGGATCACCGGCGCAGGCCGCGCAGCCCTCTCCGCCGCCCAGCGCGCCTGCGCTTCTTCCAGAGGCTCCAGGACCTCCACGTCGATGACCACGGCTTCTTCGATGGGCGCCTGCCCTGGTGCGGCCTGCGCTGGCGCGGGCGGCTCGGCGGATGGATCCGCGCGACTGCCCGGTGGTGATGGTTCGAGGCTGGGCGCCGGAGCAGGTGACGGAGCAGGTGACGGAGCAGGCGCCACTGTCGGCGGGGGGGGCGGAGGCGCCGCGGGCACAGCGCTCGGGGCCGGGGCCGGCGAAGCTGTCGGCACTGACGCGGCAGCAGGGCCGGGTGCCGATGAAGGCACGGGCGGGGGCACCGCAGCCGATACCTTGGACTGCGCTGAAGCTGCTGGGGCTGCAGGTGCTGGCGCTACAGGTGCTGGGGCTGCGGGGGGAATCGGGCCTGCAAAGGCCTGGGCGGGAGCCACCGCAGCCGCGGGAGGGGGCGCGACGGAGGCCAGGGGCGATGCCCCCGCAGCCGGCGGCACGGGATGCGGGGCCGGCGCTGGAGCAGCGGCCTGCGGGGCCGATGGCGCCGGAGCAAGTGCTTCCAGCGGCAGGGGGGGCAAGGGTGCTACCGGCGCCCCGTCGTCTTCCGTGTGAGTCAGGGGCTTGCGGGCGAGCCAGCGCGCCCACAACGCGTGCGCAGCCTCCTTGCGAATCCAGCCCGCCTGCACTGCCGCATCCAGATCGGCCCAGGCCACGTTGAAAGCCGGCACGGTACCTCGCGGCGACGCCTCGCCCACCGCGTCGGCGGGACGCGCGGCAGACGCACTCGGAACCGCCGGGGTTTCACGCGGCACGGGTTCAGGCGCTTGCGCCGGGGGCACGATCGGTCCCGCCCGGGGTGCGGCCTCCTGCGCCGCCACCAGAGCCGCAGCGCGACGAGCAATCTCTGCCTGTCGCGCCGCGGCCCGCGCGTTCTCCTGCGCGCTTGCCAGGGCTTGCGCCCTGGCGTCGGCATCCTTCTTCAGGCGTACGCCTTCGGAGGTGCGTACGGTCTCAAGTGGCGTTCCCGCATGCAGGGTTCGAGCCGCAGCTGGGGCTCCTGGCGTGGCTTCGGCCTTGCCTGAAGAGCGCGGCTGCGTCTTGTCCCATGGGGGTGGCGCGAGTGGCCGAAGGTCTTCCTCGGACAGTCGCCCCGATCGCCTCGGTGGCGGCGGCGCCGGAACTTCATCGAAGGCGCCAAGTTCAGCCAGGCTGGGCAAGGGTGCGCGTCGCGCCCCGCCGGGCTTGGTCGTCTCGGCTGGAGCAGGCGACGGCTCAGGCGCGGCCGGCGTGCCGCGGGCGGTGCGACGCGAGAAAATGGAAGGCCTCCAGCCCGAAGCCATGGTCAGCCGCTGCGCCCGCAGGTTCGGGGCCGACGCGATGAGCCGCAGACGGGATGGGCCAACACAGGGGTCACCCCAGCACGTTGGCCAGCGTCAGCAGGGCCACCATCAGCATCCACAACACCACCGAGCGCCACACCAGCCCCACCATGCTTTGCAGGTGCCCCGCCTGCGGGGGCGGCAACCGGGAAGCGCCCGTGGACTGGAAAGACTCCGACATCACGTCCTCCGCCGCCCCGGGGCCGGGCTCAGCCAGCGCCGACGCCCCGATGCGCACTCCCACGGCGCCCGCAGCGGCCGCCAGAATCACACCTTCATTACGCTGCGCAGCCGCACCGGACTGGCGTCGCCAGGCATTGACCGCCTCCTCGAAGTTGCCGACCACGGCAAAACCCGCGGCCGTCAGGCGCGACGGCACCAGGTCGATCGCATTGAACAGGGTGCGTGCCAGACCCGGCAGATGATCGTTGAGATCGGTCGCCTGGCGCTGCCGGAGTTCCTGCGCGTGGCGGCTGACGAACTCGGTCAGGCGGTACAGGACCGCGCCGGCGGGGCCCAGTCCGACGGCCGACAGGATCACGAACCAGAAAAACACGCCGAACACATGGCGGTGGGCTGCCAGCAGCGCGTGCTCCAGCACCTGTCGAAGCAGTTCCGTGCGCGGCAACTCCGACACTTCGGTGTGCCGCCATTGCGCCAGGTACTGCCGCGCCTGCGCCTCGTCGCCCCGGTCGATGGCATCGCGAATGTCGGTGAAGTAGTGGCTGAACTGGCGGAAGCCCAGCGTCAGATAGAGCACTGCCACGTCGAAGGCCATGGCCAGCAGCAGGCTGTACTGGCGCACCATCAGGTAAATCCCCGCGGCCAGTGTCGTGGGCAGCAGCACCGACACCATCCACACGACGCGGGCGTGGCGACGCTGCCCCGCATCCAGGGTGCGCACCACCCAGGACACCCAGCCCTGGACCACCCTGCCGATGCGGTTGACGCGAGGCAGCGGCTTGACCTGCTCGATGAGCAGGGCCAGGAGCACGGCAAAAAAGCTCATTTGCTGACGATGATAGCCACTGGCAGCCGGCCCCACAGGCTGTGTACCGTCCTCAGGAACGGGCACGCCCGCTGAGGAAGGCATACAGGTTGCGCAGCATGGCAGCCGTGGCACCCCAGATGAAGAACTCACGTGGGGCTTGCGCGTCGCGGGTCCGGTGCCAGGGCATGGACAGGAACTGCCGGTCCTGTCCCGGCGCCTGGAACACATGGCGCTGGTGGTGCGCAGGGTTCATCAGGAAGGGCAGGGGCACCTCGAAGGCCTCCGCCACCTCGAAAGCATCCAGGCGAAGCTCGAAGGGAGAACGCACGAGCCCCACGACGGGGGTCACTACAAACCGGGTGACGGTGGTGTACACCGGCAGGCGGCCCACGACCTCCACATGGTCTGGCGGCAGACCGATCTCCTCCATCGTCTCGCGCAACGCCGTGGCGGTCTCGTCCTCGTCTTCGGGCTCCTGGCGCCCCCCGGGAAAGCTGATTTGCCCGGCATGGTCGTGCAGGTGGTCGGTGCGCCGGGTCAGCAACACGTGCAGTCCGTCGTCACGCTGCACCAGCGGCACCAGCACCGAGGCGGGCGCAGGGGCGCGGTCCTGGGCGAGTGCATCGCCAGGTATCTCAGGGGTCCAAGGGCCCGTCGCAGCAAAGCGCCGCCTGATGGCTTGCGGCGTCAGTTCATGCGCAGGCAGCGCGGGCAGGTGGTCGTCCGTGCCCATCACGGGCACGGCCTTGGGATCCGTGATCCTGTGCCTGGGGGTAGGCGCAGGAGGTGCCGAAAGTGAAGGCGCGCGGCGCGCCGGCGGCGCGCCCAAGCTCAATCCAGCTTGGCCTTGATGCGCGCAGACTTGCCGCTGCGCTCGCGCAGGAAGTACAGCTTGGCGCGGCGCACATCACCCCGGCGCTTGACTTCGATGCCTGCGATGAGGGGGCTGTAGAGTTGGAAGGTGCGCTCGACACCCTCGCCGCTGGAGATCTTGCGCACAATGAAGCTGCTGTTCAGACCGCGGTTGCGCTTGGCGATCACCACGCCCTCGTAGGCCTGCACGCGCTTGCGGGTGCCTTCAACCACGTTCACACTGATGATCACCGTATCGCCCGGGGCGAACGGCGGGATCACCTTGCCCAGGCGGGCAATCTCTTCCTTCTCAAGGGTCTGGATCAGGTCCATCAAAGCTCCGATAGGCGATCTTGCACGGGAATGTTGGAATAGGGCTCGACACCAGGTCGGGCGCCCATCCAGTGCCATGCGCGTGTCTCTCCGCGTCTTGCGAAGGTGCTGAGCGTGGCACGGGATACGTTGCCGCAACGACCGGCGTCCTGCGCGGCGGTCGCCTTCCCGATGGGCGCGCGACTGGAAAAACCGTCAGAGGATCGCTGAACATTGAATTATAGACCGAGGCGGGCCAGGAACTGTTCGTCCTGCACACTCAGGCGTCCAGCGCGCCGGGCGCCATCGATCAGGTCCGGGCGGCGGCGTGCCGTCCACTCCAGCGATCGCTCGCGCTTCCAGCGAGCTATCTCCCCATGGTGACCCGACAGCAAAGCGGTGGGCACGGCCCGCCCATCGGGCAAGACTTCGGGGCGGCTGTAGCTCGGCCCCTCCAGCAGGCCGTCGGAGAAACTGTCCTGCTGGTGCGAGGGCGCCTGCAGCACCCCCTCCTGCAGACGGGCCACGGCGTCCAGCAGGACCAGCGCGGGCAATTCGCCACCTGACAGCACGAAATCGCCAAGGCTGAGTTCAAGGTTCACATGCCGGTCGATGACGCGCTGGTCCACGCCCTCGTAGCGTCCGCACATCATGATGGCGCCCGGACCTCGGGCCAGCGACGTCACCAGGGCCTGATCCAGCCGCTGCCCCGCCGGGGTGAAGTGCACCACGGGAACACCTTCGCCGCGGTCGGCCCGCACGGCGTCCAGGGCACGCTCCAGGGGCTCGGCCAGCATCACCATGCCGGGGCCACCACCGTAGGGACGGTCGTCCACTCGGCGGTAGGCGTCCTGCGCAAAGTCCCGCAAGGGCCAAAGACGCACCTCCACCAGACCGGACGCGAAGGCACGTCGCGTGATGCCATGCACCAGATGCGGGGCGAACAACTCCGGAAAGAGGGTGAGGACATCAAAGCGCATGGCGCGGTGATCAGTAGTCCAGGCCCCAATCCACCGAGATCTGGCGCTGTGTCATGTCCACCGCGTCGACATAGGCGGACACGAAGGGAATGAGGCGTTCGGCGAACGATGCCGTATCGGCCTCCGCACCCGACCGGCCGGTCTTGCCGCCGCGACCGCCCGCGGCGCCGACGCCGCCCGAAGCTGCCCCGGCATGGTTCTGGTCCGTCGGCTGAATCCTCAACACGTCGTGGGCACCGGTCTCCAGCAAGCCCACCACCTGGCCCAGCAGGGCACCTTGACGGTTCACCACGGTCATGCCGATGAGGTCCACCCAGTAATACTCCCCCTGCAACGCCGTGGGGAAACTGGAACGCGCCACAAACACGCGCGCGCCGCGCAGCGCCTGTGCCGCGGCGCGCCCCTCCAGGTCCTGTGCACAGGCCACCACCGCGTCGCCGTGTTCCCGGGCCTGGGTGATCCGCAGCAAGGGCGGCGCCGGCCATGCGGCCGACAGCTCTGGACCGGCGTCAGGCGCAGGCCGCAGGAACCAGCGCTTGGTGGAAAACAGCGCCTGAGGATCCAATGAAAAAGGCTGGACCTTGATCCAGCCTTTGACACCCCAGGCTCCCAACACGCGGCCGACCTCGACCGCATCCTCAGGAAACTGGGGATCCACGCGCTCGGGCGAAGTGTGGGCGCTGAGATCCACCCTGGTACGGGCGGACCCGCTGGACCTCAGGCCGCCTTGCCGGCCTGTTCGACCAGGCGCTGAACCGTAGGAGACAACCTGGCGCCCACGCCGGACCAGTAGGTCACGCGGTCCAGGGCCACGCGCAGAGGTTGCTCCGCGCCAGCGGCCATCGGATTGTAGAAGCCCACGCGCTCGATGAAGCGGCCATCACGCCGTTCGCGCGCGTCAGCCACCACGATGTTGTAGAACGGACGGCCTTTGGCACCGCCACGAGCAAGCCGGATCACGACCATGTTGAACTGCCTTTTCTCGAATCATCGGTGACCGCCGCACCAGGAGACACACAGGGGCTAGCAATCGAGGGTGGCGCCCTGGCTGCCGGCAGGCAGGCCTCGAGGCCGGGGTCAGCGCCGTAGATACGCCCGGTCAGGGGCCGTCGCCGAAAATCGCGCATTATAGTCAGGGTGCCAGTGCAGTCGGCCCGGCGCAGCGCTGCCACCCCCAAAACCGTCACTCCCGCCGGCCACGGTCCGGCCCGCCCCGTCCATGCGCTACAAATCCAAGACCCTGGCCACCTGGCTGGCCGTGCTGGGCGGCACGCTCGGGTGGCACCGTCTGTACCTGAAGGGCCCGGCAGACCCTCTGGGCTGGCTGCACCTGCTACCCACGGCCCTGGGGTTGGCGGGGGTGATCCGCATGCGCCAGTTCGGTCAGGACGACACCGTGGCCTGGCTGCTGATCCCGTTGCTGGGCCTGATGATCTCCCTGGGCATGCTATGCGCCATCCTCTACGGCCTGACACCTGACGAGAAATGGGATAGCACCCGCAATCCGGGGCATGCGGGCGTGCGCACGGCCTGGGGGCCGGTGCTGGGCGTCATCGCCGCATTGATGGTGGGTTCGGCCGTGCTGATGGGTACAGTGGCCTTCGGCATCCAGAAACTGTTCGAGTGGGAACTGCAGGCTGCCGGGGGTGCCCGCACGAGCGGCACGCTGCCAGGCTTGGCCCCCCCGCAGGGCCCACACGCTTAGCTGGCACCTGCAGCAGTCACTCCAATCGCGCGAACCCCCCACTCACCCGGGCTGCCTCTCACCAGGGCCGGGCAGACCGGTCCTTCAAGTGCCCGATGAGGCGCCAGACGGGCCGGGGGACCCTGATCCGGAACTGCCGTCGTCGCTTTCGCCCGCTGCGCGACCGCCTCGCCGCCGCCGACGGCGACGACGGCGCTCGGTCGCATCCGCGGCTTCGACCGGCGGCGCGTGCGCAGTGTCGTCGTCGGCCGCGCGTGCGGCTGACGGCGCGGCAGCGTCACGGGCGGCCACGCCTCGCGAGCGCACTCCGGCAACACGCCGCGTCTGCGCGACCTTCAGTGCCTGGAGCAAGGCCTCGCGCTCTTCCTCGGTGCCCAGGGAGTAGTCTTCCCACCACTCGGCGAGTTCCTGCGGTATCTCGTCCACGTCGGCACGCAGGCGCAGGAAGTCGAAACCCGCGCGGAATCGCGGCTGCTCGATCAGACCGGGCGCGGACGAGACCGTGCGGCGCTCCAGACGGGGTTGCATCTGCCAGATCTCGCGCATGTCAGCGGCCAGCCTGCCGCGCCCGGAGATGTCGCCGATGCGCGCCTCGAACACGGCATCGATGGCCTGCTGCAGGGCAGGAAACGGGGGCTCGCCGGCCTCCTTCAGCAGCGTCCAACGCCCCAGCACCTCGTGCCACAGCAGGCAGGCCAGCAGGAAGCTCGGCGCCACCGGCTTGCCCTCGGCCACCCTGCGGTCGGTGTCCTGCAGTGCCAGATCGATGAACTCGCGGCGGCGTGCGTCCTGCGCCGCGCCCTCCAGCGCCGCCTCCAGCACCGGAAAGACACCCGCCACCAGGCCCATGCGCTGCAGCACCAGCAGGCTTTGCACGGCGTGGCCCGTCTGCAGCAGCTTGATCATCTCGTCGAACAGGCGCGAGCCCGGCACCTGCGCCAGGCTGGCAGCCATGGCCTGCACCGGCTTGAGCGTCTTGGGCTCGACCGTGAAGCCGAGCTTGGCCACGAAGCGGGCCACCCGCAACAGACGGACCGGGTCTTCGCGATAGCGCGTGACGGGGTCACCGATCATGCGCAGCACCCGCGACCTGACATCGGCCCATCCGCCGTGGTAGTCCACCACGGTGCGCGTCACAGGGTCGTAGTACATGGCATTGACCGTGAAGTCGCGCCGTGCCGCGTCCTCGATCTGCGGCCCCCAGACGTTGTCCCGCAGCACCCGTCCGCTGGCGTCCACCACGTGCGTCTTGCCCGACAGTTCGGCACGCGAGGTCTTCTCGTTGCCTGCGACCTGGTCGGCGGATTCCGCCGCCAGCAAGGCGCGGAAGGTGGACACCTCGATCACTTCGTGCTCGCGCCCGCGGCCGAACACCACGTGCACGATGCGGAAGCGCCGGCCAATGATGAAGGCCCGGCGGAACAGCGCCTTGACCTGTTCGGGCGTGGCATCGGTGGCCACATCGAAGTCCTTGGGCCGCCGGCCCACGAGCAGGTCGCGCACCGCCCCACCCACGACATAGGCCTGGAACCCCGCATCCTGCAGCGTTCGCACCACCCGTACGGCGTGGTCGTCCAGCAGATCCGGGTCGATGCCATGGTCCTGCGCACCGATCTCCACGCGCTGGCCCAGCGGGGTTGCTTGCAGCACCGGCTCGGCGGATTCGGAAGTTGCGCCCGACTTGCCAAGCAGCCGATGGATGAGTTTCTTGATCATTCGAAGAGGTTCAGGACGGTCCATCCACGCTCGGCCGCGATCTTGGCCAGGGCAGGTGCCGGGTTGGTGGCCACCGGGCGGGTGACGAGTTCGAGCAGCGGCAGGTCGTTGGTGGAGTCGCTGTAGAAGGTGACTTCCTCGAAGGCCTCCAGCCGGGTGCCCTGTTGCGCAAGCCACTGACTCACGCGGGTGATTTTGCCCTCCCTCAGACAGGGCGTCCCGCTGATGCGGCCCGTCACCCTTCCGCGCGCATCGCGCTCGAGCTCGGTGGCGATCAGGGTGTCGATGCCGAAGGCCTGGGCGATGGGGCCGGTGACGAACTCGTTGGTGGCCGTCACGATGGCCATCATGTCGCCCCGCAGGCGGTGTCTGGCCACCAACGCACGGGCGGGCTCTCGCAGGTGGGGATCGATCACCTCGCGCATGAAGCGCTGTGACATGCACTGGATGGCCTCGTCCGTACGGTCGCGCCACGACGAGGTCGAGAAGTCGATGTAGGCGTGCATGTCCAGGCAGCCGTTCTGATAGTCGCGGAAGAAGGCATCGTTGCGGCGGGCATGCTCCTGCGCATCGGCCCAGCCGATGTGGACCATGAACTCGCCGAAGGCGTGATCGGAATCGGTGGGCAGCAGCGTACCGTCCAGATCAAACAGCGCCAGCCTCACGCGTCCAGCTCCAGTCCGGCCTGGATGTCCTGCCCCGGCTCCAAGGGACCTTCGGTCAGCATCTGACGCAACAGCGGCACGGTCACCGGCCGCGCCCGGGACAGCGCATAGTCGTCCAGCCGGTCCAGCAGCCGCATGAGGTGGCCGAGGTCGCGGGCGAAGCGGCTGAGCAGATAGTCCATCACCTCGTCAGGCAGCGCGATGCCGCGCCGGGCCGCCTCGGCGCGCAGCGCGGCGCGGGTCTCGGGCTCGGGCAGCGGTTGCACGGCATGCACCTGCCCCCAGCCCAGCCGGCTGCGCAGGTCGTCGCGCAACGGCAGATCCACCGGGGGGACAGGCCCGGCGGCAGCCCAGGGCACGCCGTGCGACTGCGCCTCCACCAGCAGCGCGAACGCCGCTTGCTGCGCGGGTGGCTCCAGCCGGTGCACATCATCCAGGATCAACAGGTTCGTGGTCGGGTCGAAGCCCGAAGGACTGCCAGCAGCGCCGCCAAAGCACGCCACCCGAGCGCCGCTGTGCAGGCATGCGACCTCCAGGGCCCGCAGCAGATGGGTCTTGCCGCTGCCGCGCGGCCCCCACAGGTACAGCGGCGAAAGCGGGGGCACAGCGGCCCGCAGTTGCGACACCAGCAGGGCATTGGCGCCTGCGATGAAGGATTCGAAGCTGGCTGGCGGCCGTGCCACCAGCGGAAGCGGCACTTGCCTCATCCGCTGAACAGGCGGCTGGCCAGATAGGCGGCTTGCAGGCGCTTCAAGGCCACCAGGGCCACGGCGCTCAGCGGCAGCGCCACCAGCACCCCCACGAAGCCCAAGAGATGACCGAAGGCCAGCAGCGCGAAGATCACCGCCAGCGGACTCAGGCCAATGCGCTCGCCCACCAACCGGGGCGTGAGCACCAGGCTTTCGAGCACTTGGCCCAGGCCGTACACCACAGCCACGGCCACCAACCCCTGCAGGCTGGCGAACTGCAGCATGCCCGCCAACAGGGCCAGCACCAGCCCCAGTCCGAAGCCGATGTAGGGAATGAAAACGGCCAGGCCGGTGAAAACGCCCACCGGCACCGCCAGGTCGAAGCCGAACAGGGCCAGGCCCGTGGTGTAGTACACCGCCAGAACCAGCATCACCAACAGTTGCCCGCGCAGGTACTGCCCGAGCAGTCCATCGCACTCCTGCGCAAAGGCATTCACCGCGGCGGCCTGACGCTGCGGTATCAAAGCCTGCACGCGCGCAACGATGCGCGGCCAATCCATCAACAGGTAGAACAGCACCACCGGCACCAGCACTACATTGCCCGCAATCGCCAGGGCCACACTACCGCCGATGCGCACCGAACTCAGCAGGGTCGACAGGCCTTCCTCGGCATTGGCATTGAGGTACTTCAGAACGAAGGCCTTGATGCTGGCCACGTCCAGCGACACGTGCAGACCCTGCTGCGCGAGCCAGGGCGATACGGTCTGGTTCAGGCGTTCGGCCAGCAGCGGGATCTGCGCCTGAAGCAGGGGAATCTCCTTGGACAGGATGGGCACGACCAGCAGCAGGGTGGCCACCAGCGCCAGCATCAGGGCCACCTCGACGATCAGCACGGCCAGCACGCGGGGCACACGCCGGCCGGCCAACCGCTCCACCGCCGGATGCAGCGCATAAGCCAGGATCGCCCCGATGAGAAACGGGGTGAGCACTGGCGCGAGCAGCCACAACAGTACAAAGCCTGCGGCGGCGATGAGCAGCCACCCCAGGGCCCTGCGCTGCGCGGGCTGCAAAGTCATGGAGCCCGGCGCCCGGTATCGGGTCGGCCCATGCGGCCCATGCGTTCGCGCAGGGCGGGGGCGTCCTCCGCGTCGCCGCAGTTGTCGAGGTAACGGTGCAGGTCCGCCAACGCCAGGTCGTCCAGCCCAAGCTCGGCATACGCCAGACCGCGATCCCGATGCTCCGTCCAGGACAGCGGCATGAGCCTCACCAGGCGTTCCTGCACCTGCAGCAACGCAGGCCAGTCCTCGGCCGAAAGGTGGATCTCCTTGAGGTTGCGCAGCAGCCGCGCCAGAAGCTCCCGGGGTGCAGCCTCCTGCAGGAACAGCCCCAGCGGCACCTCGAAGTCCCCCAGCAGGCCGCGCTGGCGCCGGTAGGGCCCCAGGCGCTCCTCCAGGTTCTCGCGGGACAGGGAGTGTCCGGTGAAGGGATCGATCACCACCTCGCCCCGGGGCAGGCGCAGCTTGACCAGGAAGTGGCCCGGGAAGCTGATGCCGCGGGCCTTCAGACCGGCGTGCGACGCCATCTCGATGTACAGCAAGGCCAGGGTGATGGGAATTCCGCGGCGCGAGTCCAGCACGCAGTGCAGGTAGCTGTTGTCGGCGGCGCAATAGTCATTGACGTTGCCGCCGAAGGCCAGTTCGTCAAAGAAGTAACGGTTGAGCCAGCGCAGCCTCTGCAGGGGCACGGCATCGGCGGGGATGCGGCGCGCCAACCTCGCACCCAGCCGGTCCAGTTCCACCATGACCGCCTGCGGGTCCAGGCCGGCGTCCCGGTCCTGCCCCACGGCAATGGCAGCTTCCAGCAAGGGGAAGCCTTCGTCCTGGGCCACCAGCGTGGCGAAGTAGTCCAGGTTTGAGGGCACCTCCAGACGCACGCCGCTGCTCACACACCCTCCTTGAGGATCAGGCTCATGCCGGGAAGTCTAGTCCAGGGTCAGGGTGCCTGGCGCATGAAAGCCCACCACCGCAGGCCGAGGATCCTCAGCACGCTGAAGTACAAGAGCGCCGAGCCAGCCACCGCCCCGGCCAGCCAGAGCACCCGCACCCAGGGCGTGGCCTGCAGGGCCAGCCAGTCCAATCGCCCACCCACGGCCGCCAGCGCCGCCGTCAGCACGGCGCAGGCCAGCAGCACGCGCAGCGCAAATCCCCACCACCCCGGGCCGGGGCGGTAGGCCCGCGTCCTGAGCAGACCGGCCAGCAACCACACCGCATTGATCATCGCCGCCAGGCCGATGGACAGCGCGAGCCCGGCGTGCCCCAGCCAGGGCACGAAGGCGACGTTCAGCACCTGCGTGATGACCAACACCACCAGGGCAATCCTCACAGGGGTGCGGACATCCTGCCGGGCATAGAAGCCGGGGGCCAGCACCTTCACGGCGATCAGGCCCAGCAGGCCCACCCCATAGCCCTGCAGGGCCAGCATGGTCTGGGCCGCGTCATGGGCCGTGAAGCGACCATAGTGGTAGAGCACCGTCACCAGCGGTTCGGCGAACACCAGCAAGGCCGCGGCGCAGGGCAGCGCCATCAGCACCACCATGCGAAGGCCCCAGTCGAGCATGGCCGAGTAGGCCGCGGCGTCGGCTCCTGCCTGCGCGGCCGACAGGCGCGGCAGGAGCACCACGGCCATGGCCACCCCAAGCAGGCCCGTGGGGAACTCCATCAGCCGGTCGGCGTAGCTCAACCACGACACCGACCCCACCGCCAGGTGCGACGCGATCTGGGTGTTGATCAGCAGGGACACCTGCGCCACGGAAACCCCGAGCAGCGCCGGGGCCATCTGCCGCAGGATCCGCGCGACGCCAGGGTGGGCCCAGGCCCGGGCAACCTGACCCGGCTTCCATGCCAGGCGCGGGGCCATGCCCAGGCGATGCAGGGCATACCACTGCACCGCCAACTGCAGCATCCCCCCAACCATGACGCCGGCGGCCAACGCATAGATGGGCTGCACGCCCAAGGACTTGAACCAGGGTGCGCCCCACCACGCAGCCGCGATCCAGGACAGGTTCAACAGCACCGGGGTGGCGGCCGGCACGGCAAATCGCTGCCAGGTGTTCAGCACGCCGGCGGCCAGCGCCACCAGCGACATGCAGGCGATGTAAGGGAACATCAGCCGCGTCAGGAACACCGCCTCGTCGAAGGCCGCCAGGCCCGAGGCCATCATCCAGACGATCAAGGGCGCGCCCACCACCCCCACCATGACGGTGGCCAGCAAAGCCCACCCCAGGACGCTGGCCACGGCATCCAGCAGGTGCCGCGTGGCCTCGTCGCCGTCGCGGTCTCGAGAAGCCGCCAGCAGGGGGACGAAAGCCTGCGAGAAGGCCCCCTCGGCAAACAGGCGGCGCAGCAGATTGGGGATGCGGAAGGCGACGTTGAACGCGTCCGTGACGGCACTGGCCCCGAAGACGGCCGCCATCAATTGCTCCCGCACCAGACCCGTCACCCTGGAAACCAGCGTCAGCAGGGAAACGGTCGAAGCCGCCTTGAGAAGGTTCACGGTGGGCCGGGCATGGATTTGCAGACAGTTTACGGGAGCCCCCCGGCCCGAGCCTGCGCCTGTGCGCGCCGCAGCGCCCAGCGCGCGAAAACCCGCTATACTCGACGGTCTTTGGGCGCAAATTGTCGAGCGCCCGGAATTCCCTACTGTCCAACCCTGGGCGCGCATGCGCCTGAGAAGTAATCCATGGCCACCTCGTCCAAAGCCAAAAAGAAGACCGTCCGTATCGCCTCGGGCCGCAAGCGTGCACGACAGGACGTGAAGCTCAATGCCCACAATTCGGCGCTTCGCTCGCAGTTCCGCACGGTGGTCAAGAACATCCAGAAGGCAGTGACGACCGGCGACAAGACCAAGGCTTCCGATCTGTTCAAGAGCGGCCAGAGTGTCATCGACTCCATCGCCGACAAGGGGCTGTTTCACAAGAACAAGGCGGCCCGACACAAGAGCCGGTTGGCTGCCAAGATCAAGGCGCTCGCCCTGAGAGCCTGATGCCGTCTGGGTTTGCTGCCCAGAATACGAGAGGCCCGCTTCAGCGGGCCTTTTTTCTGCTCGGTACGCGCGTTGCAGTTGCGATGTATGGGCAATAGGCCAGCGGCGGGGGTTGCGCTCACGCCCCTGGCGGACCCTGCGAAGACAGGCTGCCATCCTGGACGCGCAGATCGTTGTCACGGGCGAAGTTCATGACGAATTCCCAGGCCATGGGCTCCACGCCGCGCAGTTCCTCGCTGACGATCACGCACTTGATGCCCTCGATCACGCGCGGAAAGCAGTAGGGCGAGTAGCCGATGAAGGCCCCGATGCCTCCGGCTGCCCCGCCGGGCCGGAACGAGGACATCGCACCGGCCAGGCGCTCGGCCCAATCGCTGGGCCGAAATGCGCGACCATCGCGAGTGATGCCCTGGATGAAGACTTGACGCTGGGAACTCATGCGGTGGGACGGAAGGGGACGGTCAAGCGCCGCGGGCGACGGGCCGCGCATGCGGGACGGCGGCCAACGCAGCCCCAGAACCCACGCCCCGGGGGGATTGTGCCCGCAGCGTGTTGCGTTGCAGCATCGCCCAGACTGTCCGACCCCTTGACCCGGGCGCAGACTGCATGGCCCCGAACCTAAAATCCGCGTTGGCCGGATTGGCGCCGCGAGGTGCGCCCGGCCCTTTTTCATTGCACCGCATCCTGCCTGACACGAGGACCCGAGACCATGAATGCCGTCGCCGATCCCGCCGTCACCCGGCCCATGCCGCACGTGATGAACACCTATGGCCGCCTGCCGATCGCGCTGTCGCGCGGCAAGGGCTGCTGGGTTTGGGATACCGAGGGTCGACGCTACCTGGACGCGCTGGGCGGCATTGCCGTCAACACACTGGGCCATGGCCATCCCAAGCTGGTCCCGGCCTTGCAGGACCAGGTGGCCCGGCTGATCCACAGCAGCAATTACTACGAGGTGCCGCTGCAGGAGCAACTGGCCGCGATGCTGTGCGAGCTTTCCGGCCTGGACAGCGTGTTCTTCTGCTCCACCGGACTGGAGGCCAACGAAGGCGCGCTGAAGATCGCGCGCAAGTACGGGCACGACCGCGGCATCGCGCGCCCGGAAGTCATCGTCTACGAGAAGGCTTTCCACGGGCGTTCGATCGCCACGCTGTCGGCCACGGGCAACCCCAAGGTGCAGAAAGGCTTCGAGCCGCTGGTCGAAGGCTTTGTGCGCGTGCCGCTGAACGATCTGGCCGCAGTGGAAGAAGTGGCGCGCAGCCATCCCAACGTGGTGGCGGTCTTTCTGGAAACCATCCAGGGCGAAGGCGGCATCAACCCCTCGCGCTGGGAATACCTGCAGGGCTTGCGGCGTCTGTGCGACGAACGCGGCTGGCTGCTGATGCTTGACGAAGTGCAATGCGGCATCGGCCGCACCGGCAAGTGGTTCGCGCACCAGTGGGCCGGCGTGGTGCCCGACGTGATGCCGCTGGCCAAGGGCCTGGGATCGGGTGTACCCGTGGGCGCCGTCGTCACGGGACCCAGGGCCTGCAACGTGCTGGGCCCGGGCAACCACGGCACCACCTTTGGCGGCAATCCGCTGGCCATGCGCGCGGGTGTGGAGACGCTGCGCATCATGCGCGAAGACGGTGTGATGGAAAACGCCGCTGTCGTGGGTGCGCGCCTGAAGTCCGGCCTGGAGCGGGAACTGGGGTCGGTGCCAGGGGTGAAGGAGATCCGTGGCGCCGGGCTGATGCTGGGCATCGAACTGGAGCGCCCGTGCGGGGCACTGCTGGGCCGCGCGGCCACCGCCGGACTGATGATCAGCGTCACGGCCGACAGTGTGATTCGCCTGGTGCCGCCGCTGATCCTGTCGGCCGACGAGGCCGACCAGGTCGTGGCCATTCTCAGCCCGCTGGTCAGGGCCTTCCTGGCAGAACCCGCGACATGAAGCCGGGACACGCACTGATGAAGCACTACCTGCAGTTCAAGGACCTGCGCGCCGAGGAGTACGCCTACCTCTTCGAGCGGGCCAGGATCATCAAGACCCGCTTCAAGAACTACGAGCGCTACCAGCCGCTGACGGACCGCACGCTGGCCATGATCTTCGAGAAGGCCAGCACGCGCACGCGGGTGAGCTTCGAGGCCGGCATGTATCAGATGGGCGGCTCGGTGGTGCACCTGACCACCAGCGACTCGCAACTCGGCCGCGCTGAACCCGTGGAGGACAGCGCGCGCGTCATCAGCCGCATGGTGGACCTGGTGATGATCCGCACCTTCGAGCAGCGCAAGATCGAGCGCTTCGCGGCCCACTCGCGGGTGCCGGTGATCAATGGCCTGACCAACGAATACCACCCCTGTCAGATCCTGGCCGACGTCTTCACCTATATCGAGCACCGGGGCTCGATCCAGGGCAAGACGGTGGCCTGGGTGGGGGACGGCAACAACATGGCCAACACCTGGCTGCAGGCGGCCGACATCCTGGGCTTCACGCTGCACGTCAGCACCCCCGGCGGCTACGAGATCGACACGGCGCTGGTGGGCGTGTCGGACCCGTCCTGCCTGAAGGTCTTCAAGAGCCCGGCGGCAGCCTGCGAAGGCGCCCATCTGGTGACCACGGACGTGTGGACCAGCATGGGCTTCGAGGCAGAGAACGCGCAGCGCCGGGCCGCGTTTGCCGACTGGTGCGTGGACACGCAGATGATGCAACTGGCCCAATCTGACGCCCTGTTCATGCATTGCCTGCCCGCCCATCGCGGCGAGGAAGTCGCCGCCGAAGTCATTGACGGCCCCCAATCCGTCGTCTGGGACGAGGCGGAGAACAGGCTGCACGTGCAGAAGGTACTCATGGAGTACCTTCTGCTAGGCCGCGTGGGCTGAAAGTCCACGCGGCGGGCCGCAGGCCCGGCAGGCTGTTCCGGTGCAGGCTCACATCGCGCCAGCGATGTGAAGGCGCAAAGCGCCGTGCCGAAACCAGAACAGGCTGCACGTGCAGAAGGTACTCATGGAGTACCTTCTGCTAGGGAAGGTCTGCAAATCCCCCGGGCAAACGTGCTTGCCGGGGCGTGAAGTTGAAGCGACGATCTGACCCATGCAACAGACTGACCTTGGCCTGAACCTGAGCACCAAGCGCACGCGCAAGCGCGAGTTTCTGTCTCAGATGGACCGCGTGATGCCGTGGGGTGACCTGGTAGCGGTGGT
>JBJTZN010000107.1:0-18389 GCA_046087245.1 Rubrivivax sp. | reverse complement strand
TTGACGCGCTTGAGGTTGGCGACGGCTTGGTCGAGGCGGGAGAACTGCTTTTCGAGTTCGGCGACGATGCGGCGCTGCTCGTTAAGCGCCGGCAGAGGTAGGTCGAACGCGCAGATGTCTTTCGGACGCACGGCTGGGTAGAGCGCCCCTTGGACCAAGTCCGACATTGCGCCTACGAACTGGCGCGTCTGCACCCCGTAGTAAAGCCATTCGGGCAACACGCTTTGGCTGGCACGTAGGACGTGAAAGCCGGTTGAGCCGATTGCTCCGTCCATCTCGGGCGGTACTAGGGCGACAGCGTTGAGATTCGGGCGCGTCATGGACACAAGCACGTCGCCAGTTCGGAGCCTTTGCCTGGCGCGACTTGGCGCATTGCCCACTGGCAACACCTTGGGCTCAACGATGCGCTTCGCTCCGTTGTCGACGCTGCTGATGTCGACATATGTGAACTCGCCGAGTGGCGGCGGCCCCGACTGCTCGATCTTTGGCTCGGTGATCTCGCCCAACTTCATCACGCCACCAACTCCCGATTCAACTCATCCATCACCTCTGGCAACTCCGCGCCGAAGAGCTGATGCACCCGGCCCAGTCCGCCGCGCTGGTCGAACGGCGCGTAGCCGAAGTCCTCGGCCTCGATGCCCAAGTTGCTGGCGATGTGCTCGGCCATCTTCTCCAGCCACCAGCGTTGCTCGTCGGTGAAGCCTTTGCCCGCGGCCTGTTGCTGCGCCAGCCACGCCTTGAAGTTGGCGGCCACGCGCTCGGGGTAGGGCACCAGCTCGTTTTCCTGCTGCATGGCGTAGCGCACCAGCGACACCAGGTCGGTCAGGATGCGGCGGCGGCTGGCGCCCTTCACGCGGCTGGCGTCCAGCGCCGCGTAGGCCTGCCAGAGCTGGCTTTCGGTCCACAGGTGCGGCGGGGCCTGCAGGGCCTCGGCCAGGGCCTTCAGGTCTTCGAACTTCAGCGGTGCGCCGCCCGTTCTGGTGGGGCGGTTGTAGAGGATCTGCAGCGCTGTGATCTCGTCGCGGTGCTGGGCGATGAAAGCCTCGAAGCTCTGCACGATGCCCTGCGCACGCTCGCGCGCCGCCTCTGAGAACCCGGCTTCGAGCACGCGGTCTTGCGTCACGGTGTCGATCACCAGTTCCTTCTGCTGCTTGAGGCTGAGGATCAGCGAGCGCAGCTCGGGGTTGGCCAACGGCTTGACGGCCTGGCGAAGGGCGGCCTCGGCCTCTTGCGGCGAGCGGTCTTCGCGCGGGTCCAGTGCCTGCACGATGCCGCGTGACAAGTCCTTCAGCCCCAGGCCGCCGGCGGCGCTGACCACCCGGGCCTGCTCGGCATCGGTGAGCTGGGCGTCCAGCCGTGCCAGGCGCACGGCCACGCTGGACAGCACTTCGGGCTCCACGTTGCCCAGGCTCACGGCCTGCAGCAGCGCGTCCAGGGGCACGCTCTTCTTCTGGTCCAGCGGGCGGCTGTCGGTCTTGTCGCGCTCGCACACGCCCACGCAGTCGACGATGATGAAGCGGTCCTTGTGCACATGCTGGCCGGGGTTCACGCCGCGCAGGTCATCGTCCTGGATGACACGCACGCCGCGGCCCTTCATCTGTTCGAAGAAGCTGCGGCTCTTCACGCTGCGCATGAAGACGACGATCTCCACCGGCTTGATGTCGGTGCCGGTGGCGATCATGTCCACGGTCACCGCGATGCGCGGGTAGTAGCTGGTGCGGAAGGCCTTGATCAGGTCTTCGGGCTTGCTGCCTGTGGTGCGGTAGGTGATCTTCTGCGCGAACTCGTTGCCACGGCCAAACTCCTCACGCAGGATGCCCACCAGGGTCTCGGCGTGGTTGTCGTCCTTGGCGAAGACCAGCGTCTTGGGCAGCTCTTCACGCTGCGGAAACAAGTCCCGCTGCCAGTTGTCACGCAAAGTGCGCGCAATGGTGCGCATCTGGTCGGGCGTCTGCACGCTGCGGTCCAGCTCTTCGGGTGCGTACTCGAAGTCGTCGTCCAGTTGCCAGTCGCGCCGGGCGCGGGTGGGCTTGTCCAGCACCTGCAGCCAGTAGCCCGCTTCCACCTTGCTGCCGGCTTCGGTGACCTCGGTCTTGATGCGGTAGACGTCGTAGTTGACGTTCACGCCATCGGCCACCGCCTGCGGATGGCCGTACTCCATGACCAGGTTCTTGTTGAAGAAGCCGAAGGTCTGCTTGTTGGGTGTGGCGGTCAGGCCGATGAGATGCGCGTCGAAGTACTCCAGCACCTGGCGCCACAGGTTGTAGATGCTGCGGTGCGCTTCGTCGGTGACGATGATGTCGAAGGTCTCGATGGGGAAAGCGGGGTTGTAGCCAATGGGCTCGGCGTCCTGGAACAGGCTTTCGGCTGCGGAGGTGGAGGCTTCGTCGGCGTCCTCAGGCAGCTCGCGGCCCTTGAGCATGGAGAACATGCGCTGGATGGTGCAGATGCACACGCGCGCTGACTTGTCGAGCTGGTTGCTGGTGAGGTGCTGGACGATGAACTCTTCACCGAACTTGAAGTTGTTCACCGGGCTGAGGTACTGGTCAAACTCCTTCTTCGCCTGCCGGCCCAGGTTGCCGCGGTCCACCAGAAACAGCACGCGGCGGGCCCCGGCGTACTTGATCAGCCGGTAGATGAAGCTGATGGCGGTGAAGGTCTTGCCAGAGCCGGTGGCCATCTGGATCAGCGCCCGCGGCTTGTTCTGCGCCAGGCTGGCTTCCAGGTTGTGGATGGCGGTGATCTGCGCCGGCCAGAGCTTGAAGTCGCCCCACTCGGTGATCAGCGGCGGCATGGCCTGCAGCCGGGCCAGCATGGTGCCGCCCGCGCCATGGCTGGGGCGCCGCACCTCCAAGGGCGGGTTCTGGCCGTCGGTGGTCAAGACCGTGGTCGGTTCGCCAGGTGTCTGGGGGGCTGCCTGTGTCAACCACTCGGCCAGCGCCTCGGGCCGATGGAAGGCAAACACGTTGCGCGCACGCGGCGCCGGGTCCAGGCCGTTGGTGAAGTGCGTTTCCAGGCCGGTGCTCTCGTACAAGAAAGGCAGCGGGCGCCGGTGCGCAGGCAAAGCGGCCGGCAGGCCTTGGGCGTATCGGCTGGATTGAATCTCCACGCCCGTGAGGGTGGCGCCCTGCTTCTTGGCTTCCACCACCCCGGCGGCCTTGCCATCCACGTAGAGCAGGTAATCGGCGGTGCCGTGGCCAGGGTTCAGCTCGAACTCGCGCAGGGCCACCCCACGTGCCGCATGCACATGGGCAGCCTTCAAATCCTGCACGGCCCAGCCGGCTGCGCTGAGCAGTTGATCGATGGCCACGCGTGCCTGTTGCTCAGGGGTGAGCATGGGCTGGTGTTGTCCTTTTATGGGTCTCCCTGGACTGGGGATGCTATCCCAGCCACTCAGCCGGCACCCTCACCGGCATGTCCAACAAGATCTGCGCCAGGCCCTTGCCCAGCGGGTCCATGCGGCGTGAGGCGGGGCCGCCGCCGTCCAGGGCCTCGTGCAGCAGGAAGTTCATCGCGCTGATGCCCGGCAGGTGAAAGCGCTCCACCGGGCCGTGCACCAGGTGGGCCAGGTGCGCGTGCACGGCCTGGGGCGTCAGGCGCGCCCACAGCAGCGGCAGCCATTCGGGCCGGCGCGCGATGACGCCGATGTTGGCGGTGTTGCCCTTGTCGCCGCTGCGCGCCCAGGCCAGGCGCACCAGGGGCACCTCGATCTGCGGCTCGACGTCCCCGGCCAGGCCCTCCCCCCAGGGCGCGGATTCGGGCAGGCTCTGCGGCGGTGCCGCGCGGCCCGCCGGCGGCAGGTCCACGGGCAGTTCCGGCCCGGCCAGCGGCACGTCCACGGCCAGCGCCTGCCCTTCCAGCACCACCTGCACCGGCACCGTGGCCTTGTCGACGAAGAAGGCCAGGGGCTTGATCAGCGGGGAGGGTGAGGGGCGGCCGCCGCCCGGGCTGGTGGTGCCGGGCGACCAGGAGGTGCCCGCGGGCGCGATCTCGCGCGCGAAGATGTCGAGGGCCGGCTTCATCGCGTGGTCGGCCACCACGCGCAGCATCACCTCGCGCGCCGCGCCGGCGCGGGCATGCGGGCCGTACAGGGTCTCGGCGCCCAGCAGCTCCACGGCCGTGGCCTTGAAGTCGGGCAGGCCCTGGGCCTGGAGGATGCGGCGCACGCGCTGCAGGATGGCCTCGCCCGTGCGCCGGGCCTTGGCGGCAGCGTCCATGCCCACGATCACCAGCGTGCCCGCGCAGCGAAAGCCGTCCAGCGCGGTGGCCGACACCTTGTACTGCGCCGTGGGCGGGGTTCCGCGGGCACCGCTGACTTCCACCCGGTCGGGGCCCTGCTGCTCGATGCGCACCTGGCGGAAATCGCAGCACACGTCGGGCAGCAGGTAGGCGCCGGGGTCGCCAATCTCGTAGAGCAGTTGCTCGGCCACGGCGGCGCGCAGCACGCGCCCGCCCGTGCCCTCGGGTTTGGTGAGGACAAAGCGGCCGTTGGCGTGGCACTCCAGGACGGGGTAGCCGATGTCGGGCCAGTCCGGGATGTCCTGCCAGTCGGTGTGCAGGCCGCCCGTGGCCTGGCAGCCGCACTCGATGAGGTGCCCGGCCAGGCTGCCGGCGGCCAGCAGGTCGTGGTCCTGCGCCGTCCAGCCGAACTCGTGCATCAGCGGCCCGAGCGTCACCGCGCTGTCCACGCAGCGGCCGGTGATGACGATGTCCGCGCCCTCGGCCAGCGCGCGCGCCACCGGCAGCGCGCCCAGGTAGGCGTTGGCGCTGAGCACGCGCTCGGGCAGGGGCTGGCCCGTGGCCAGATCGCGCGTGCCGGCCGCGCGCAGCGTCGGCAGCAGCGGGCTCACGTCGTCACCCAGCACCACGGCGATGCGCGGCTTCAGGCCCAGGCTGTCGGCCAGGGCGCGCAGCGCATTGGCGCAGCCCTGGGGATGGATGCCGCCGGCGTTGGACACCACCTTGATGCCCTGGCGCATCACCTCGGGCAGCACCGCCTTCATCGCGATGTCCACGAAATCGGTGGCGTAGCCCCCCTCGGGCCGCTTGGCGCGCGCCCCGGCCAGCACGGCCATGGTGGTCTCGGCCAGGTAGTCGAACACCAGGTAGTCCAGCGCGCCCTTGGCCACGAGCTGCGGCGCCGCCGCCATGCTGTCGCCCCAGAAGCCGGAGGCGCCGCCGACGCGGACCGTGCGCCTCATGGCAGGGCGCGGCCCCCATCCGGCTTGCGGACCCTGGGCAGGCAGGGTGGCGCGGCGCTGGCCGGCGGCGTCAGGCGTTTGGCCACTGCAGAACGCCTTCAGTCCTTGTAGTCGCCCGCCGTGGACTCCACGAAAGCGTCAGGCCGCACGAGCCGGCGCCAGGTGGTGTTGACCTGCTCCACGCTCAGCGCCAGCAGCGACTGCTCACGCCGCTGCAGGGCCAGCCAGTCCCGCTGCTGATCGGCCAGGCTCAGCAGTTGCGAGGCGAGGTTGGCGTCGTTGTTGCGCCCTTGCTGCCAGCCCTGCAGCAGGTCGTTGCGGGCGCGTGCGAGCTCGGCCTCGGTGATGCCGCGCTCGGCCAGTTTCTGCAATTCCTCGCGGACGAGCGCGATCAGCCGCTCGCGGTCGGCCGGGGAGAAGCTGGCATTGATCTCCAGCGCGGCTGCATCGCCGTGCCAGGGGGCGTTCAGCCCGGCGCTGACCGAGTAGCTCAGGCCCTCCTGCTGGCGCACGCGCACGGCCAGGCGGTTCTCCAGCGCGCCTCCGCCCAGCACATGGGCCACCAGCACGGCCGGCAGGAAGTCAGCATCCTGGGCGCTCAGGGCCAGGGTCTGGTGCATGCGCAGCACGGCATTGGCCTTGTCCGGCGCCTTGGCATCAAAGCGTGCGGCGGGCACCGGGACATGGCGCGGCTCGTGGCGCACGAAGCGCCCGGCAGCAGGCTTCTTCCAGGCCCCGAACAGCGCTTCGATCTCGCTTTCCAGGCCCTCGGGCAAGGCCCCCACCACGCTGACACGGGCCTCGTTGGCGGACCACCAGTCGCGGTGCATGCCGCGGATGTCCTCGATGGTCGTGCTCTGGATGGCGTGGATGCGATCGTCCTGGCTCTTGAGGTAGTCCGGGTGCCCGAAGCCCACGCCGCGTGCGCGGTTGTAGTGCTCGCGCGCGGCCTCGGCGCGCAGGGTCTGCGGCTCCCGCCGCGAGCCCTGCAGGCCGTTGATCGCCGCCGTGCGGTGACGTTGCAGCGCTTCCTGCGGCAGCAGCGGGTTCTGCACCACGTCGGCGGCGATGCGCAGCGCGGCCAGCAGGGTGTCGCGCTCGGCCGTGAGCACCAGCGTGGCGCCCTGGTCGCCGCTGGTCACCGACAGGCCCGCCCGCAGCTTGATCAGTTCGTCCTGCAAGGCCTGCTTGCTCCAGCGCGCACTGCCTTCGGGGATCAGGCGCCCCACCATGTCGGTGCCGCGCACCGGGAAGGTGGCCTCGCGCGTACCCCAGCGCAACTCCATGCGCAGCTGCACCGCCTGGCCGCGCGTGGCCTTGCGCAGGGTGATGAGCTCCAACCCGCTGGGCAGCCGGGTCTGGGTGGTGCGGGTGGCCAGCACGGGCGGGGAAGGGTCCAGCGCCTCGCCCTGCTCCACCGTGGGGGGGCCCTGCAGCCCTGCCAGCCGGTCCTGCAAGGGCGGCGCGGCCGGCACTTCCACGCGCTCGACCTGCGTGGAAGGCAGGTAACGGCCCACGGTGCGGTTGGCGGGGCGGAAGTAGGCCTTGCGCACCCGTTCGATGTCGGCCAGGGTGACGCGGCCGATGTCCTCGATGATCTGGAACTGCAGCCGCCAGTCACCGGCCGCCACCACATTGGACAGCACCTGCGCCAGCATCTGGGGGTTCTTCATCTGGTTGCGGTAGGCCACCGCGGCCAGCTCGCGCACCCGCGCCAGTTCGGACTCCTGCAGGGGCTCCGCGCCGCGGCCCTCCACCAGCTCCAGCAGCGTCGCCTCGGCCTTGGCGATGTCGGCATCGGCCGGCAGCACCAGCCCGGCCACCACGCCGGCGGGCTGCGCCTGGCCCGCACCCGTGAGGAAGGCGGCGACCGCCGTGCGCGGCTCCACCAGTTTGCGGTGCAGCAAGCCACTGGGCTCCAGGGACATCATGAGCCCGTACACCAGCAGCGCCGGTGTGTCCGGGTGGGCCAGGGCGGGCACATGGTAGTGGGCCAGCACGATGGGCTGTCCCCCAACGCGCCGCACGACCACGCTGCGCTCACCGTCCTGGGCCGGCTCCTGGGTGTAGGACGCGCCCAGCGGCTCGGCGGGCACTTTCAACGCCCCGAAGTGCTGCTGGATGCGGGCGAGCACCGCCGCCTTGTCGAAGCTGCCCGCCACCAGCAGCGTGGCGTTGTCGGGGCGGTAGTGCTTCCGGTAGAAGGCCTGAAGCCGCTCGATGGGCACGCTCTCGATGTCGCTCTTCAAGCCGATGGCCGGCTTGCCATAGGGATGCCAGGCGTAGGCCGCCCCCAGCACCCGCTTCTGAAGCACCTGGAAGGGCTCGTTCTCGCTGCGCTCGTACTCGTTGCGCACCATCGTCATCTCGCGCGCCAGGTCAGCCTGCGCGATGAAGCTGTTGACCATGCGGTCGGCCTCCAGCGCCAGGGCGAAATCCAGGGTCTGCGGGTTGGCGTTGAAGCTGGCGAAGTAGTTGGTGCGGTCGACGGTGGTGGTGCCGTTCCAGCGCATGCCGCGGCGGGCGAACTCGCCGGGGATGTCGCGGTTCGAAGGCGTGCCCTTGAAGACCAGATGCTCCAGCAGGTGCGCCATGCCGTACTCGCCCGGTCCCTCATGGCGGCTGCCCACGCGGTAGGTGATGTTGACCGTGGTGGTGCTGCTGGCGATGTCGGGGAACAGCAGCACCTGCAGCCCGTTGGGCAGCCGGTACTCCTCGATGCCGCCGAGCTCGCGGACGAAGATCGGTGCCGTGGCGCGCTGTGCGCCGGATGCCGCAGGTGCGGCGCTGCCGGGGGCGGACCCGGGGCCTGCCGCGGGGGCCGCCGCGCCGGGCGCCTGGGCGCCCGCGGCGCCCACCCAGAGCGCCAGGGCTGCGATGAACAACACCGGTCGACGCCGGCAACTCGCATGGGTCATGGCATGTCTTCCCTGTGTTGCAGGCCGGGGCCGGGAACGGCCTGGCCCGCTGTGGATCTGTTTTGTCAGAAAAGTATGCCACCGCGACGCGCGGGGCCGACCCGCCGATTGATCCGGCTTCAGGCACCGGCATACTGGCACTCTGATCCGCGCCGTACGCGCGGTCTGCACCGCCCATGCCCGCTACCGAATCCAGCCTCTCGCCTGCCAGCGTGGATTTCCAGGCCCGGCGCGCGGGCATGCTTGAACTGCTGGGCCAGGTGCGTGAACTGGAGCAGCGCACACGCGCGAAATCCGAAGCCTCGCGCGCGCGTTTCGAGCAGCGCGGGCAGTTGCTGCCGCGCGAGCGCGTGGCGCTGCTGCTGGACGCAGGCGCACCGTTTCTGGAGCTGTCCACCCTGGCAGGCTACGGGATGGACACCGAAGACCTGGCGCGCAGCGTGCCCGGCGGCGGCGTCATCTGCGGCATCGGCTTCGTCAGCGGCGTGCGCTGCATGGTGGTGGCCTCCGACGCCGGCATTGACGCGGGCGCGCTGCAGCCCATGGGGCTGGACAAGCTGCTGCGCGCACAGGAGCTGGCCCTCGAAAACAAGCTGCCCTACGTGCAACTGGTGGAGAGCGCCGGCGCCAACCTGCTGACCTACCGGGTGGAGGACTTCGTGCGCGGCGGCGCCACCTTCCGCAACCTGGCGCGGCTGTCGGCGGCCGGGCTGCCGGTGGTCACCGTCACGCACGGCTCGTCCACCGCTGGCGGCGCCTACCAGACGGGGCTGTCGGACTACATCATCCTGGTGCGCGACCGCTCGCGCGCCTTCCTGGCCGGGCCCCCGCTGCTGAAGGCCGCCACGGGGGAGATCGCCACGGAAGAAGAGCTGGGCGGTGCCGTGATGCACACCTCGGTCTCGGGCCTGGGCGACTACCTGGCCGAGGACGACCGCGACGCGCTGCGCCTGGCACGCGAGATCCTGGCGAAGATCGCATGGCACCGCGCCACCGCGCCGGCCGCCGCACAGACGCTCGGGCCGCGCGCGTTCAAGCCCCCGCGCCTGGACGCTGACGAGCTGCTGGGGCTGATGCCCCTGGACGGCCGGCGGCCGGTGGACATGCGCGAGGTGATCGCCCGCATCGCCGACGATTCCGACTTTCTGGCCTTCGGCGAGAACTATGGCAGCGCCACCTTGTGCGGGCACTTCCAGTTGGAAGGCTGGCCGGTGGGCGTGATCAGCAACAACGGCCCGATCGACAGCGCCGGCGCGGCCAAGGCCACGCACTTCATCCAGGCCTGCTGCCAGAGCCGCACCCCGCTGCTGTACCTGCAGAACACCACCGGCTTCATGGTGGGCCGCGCGCATGAAGAGGCCGGCATCATCAAGCACGGCTCCAAGATGATCCAGGCCGTGACCAATGCCACCGTGCCGCAGATCACGCTGCACTGCGGGGCCTCGTTCGGCGCGGGCAACTACGGCATGTGCGGGCGCGGCTTCCAGCCGCGCTTCTGCTTCAGCTGGCCCAACGCCCGCACCGCGGTGATGGGCGGCGAGCAGGCGGCGCAGACCATGCGCACCGTCGCCGAGGCCGCCATGCGACGAAAAAGCCAGGGCCAGGGCGAGGTCGACACTGCCCAGCTCGACGCCCTGGAGCAGCGCATCGTGCAGCGCTTCGACAGCCAGATGAGCGTGCTGCGCACCAGCGCCTTGCTGCTGGACGACGGCGTGATCGACCCGCGGGACACGCGTGCCGTGCTGGCCTTCGTGCTGGGCGTCTGCCGCGAGGCCGAACACCGTCAGCCCCAGCCCCTGCAGTTCGCCGTGGCCCGGCCTTGATCGACCCTGAACGTCGTGAAGCAGCCGCACCAGGACCCCTCACCCCCGCAAGCCTGTACACGCCCGCCGATGCCCGTGGCCACGCCGTTCACCAAGATCCTGGTCGCCAACCGGGGCGAGATCGCGCTGCGCGTGATGCGCACCGCCCACGCCCTGGGCTGGCGCACCGTGGCTGTGTATTCCGAGGCGGATGCCGGCGCGCCACACGTGCGGGCGGCCGACGAGGCCGTGGCCATCGGGCCCGCGCCGCCCGCGCAGTCGTACCTGAACATCGCGGCCTTGATTACCGCGGCGCGCGCCAGCGGGGCCGATGCGGTGCACCCGGGCTACGGCTTCCTGGCCGAGAACGCCGACTTCGCCCAGGCCTGCCAGGACGCCGGCCTGGTGTTCATCGGCCCCAGCCCGCAGGCCATCCGTGCCATGGGCGACAAGGCCGGCGCCAAGCGACTGATGGCCGCCGCCGGCGTGCCCTGCATCCCCGGCTTCCAGAGCACGGAGGCGGCCGACCAGTCCCTGGAGCGTCTGGCGGCCGAGGCCGCGCGCATCGGCTACCCCGTCATGATCAAGGCCACGGCCGGTGGCGGCGGGCGCGGCATGCGGCGCGTGGAGTCCGCGGACGCCTTCGCCGCCGCGCTGCGCAGCGCGCAAAGCGAAGCGCTGCACGCCTTCGGTGACGCCACCGTCATCCTGGAGCGGGCGCTGGAGCGCCCGCGGCACATCGAGATCCAGGTCTTTGCCGACCGCCATGGCCACGCGGTGCACCTGGGCGAGCGCGACTGCTCGGTGCAGCGCCGGCACCAGAAGCTGATCGAGGAGGCGCCCTCGCCCGCGGTGGACGTGGCCCTGCGCGAGGCCATGGGCGCGGCGGCCGTGGCGGCCGTGAAGGCCATAGGCTACGAGGGCGCGGGCACGCTGGAATTCCTGCTGGACGAACAGGGCCGCTTCTACTTCATGGAGATGAACACCCGGCTGCAGGTGGAGCATCCCGTGACCGAAGCGCTGACGGGCCTGGACCTGGTGGCGTGGCAGTTGCGCGTGGCCGCGGGCGAGCCCCTGCCCTTGCAGCAGCACGAGATCCAATCCCAAGGGCATGCCATCGAGGTGCGCCTGTGCGCCGAGGACGCGCCGCGCGGCTTTGTGCCCTGCAGCGGCACGGTGCGGCGCTGGCAAGCGCCTGCGGGCCTGCGCGTGGAGCATGCGCTGTGCAACGGCGCGGCCGTGCCGCCGCACTACGACTCCATGATCGCCAAGCTGGTGGCGCACGGGCCCACGCGCGAAGACGCCCGGCGCCGCCTGCTGCGCGGCCTGCACGAGCTGGTGGCCCTGGGCGTCACCACCAACCAGGCCTTTCTGGCCCGCTGCCTGGAACAGGCTGACTTCGCCAGCGGCGGGGCGACCACCGACTTCATCGCGCGCCACGAGCACGCTCTGATGGTCGTGGACGAGGGTGTCCAGCGCCTGGCCCTGCTGCTGGCCGGCTGGCTACTGCGGGCCACGCTGCCCGCAGCGTCCTCAGCCCGGGCCGACCCTGCCGATCAGCACCACGGCCCGCGCCACATTGCCGCCCCGGGCTTGACGCACGGCCTGCCGGTGGGCCTGCGCCTGAGTCTGCTGGAACGCGAACACACGCTGCGCGTGACGGAGCTGGCGCCCGGTCGCTTCGAGATGGCGCTGGCCGGGGCGGTGCATGGGCTGCAGACCGTGGAAGTCGGGCCGCACCGGGCGCGCTGCATCGTCGACGGCGTGATGCAGCAGGTGGCCTTCCACCGGGACGGCGCGCTGCTGTGGCTGGCCCACGGCGCGCACACGCACACCGTGGAAGACCGCACTTTCGCCGCGCAGACGCGCCCGGGGCAGGCTGGGCGGGATGGCCGCGTGCGGGCCGCCATGACGGGGCGGGTGGTGGCGGTGCTGGTGACCCCGGGCGAGCGCGTGCAGCCCGGACAGGCCTTGCTCACGCTGGAGGCCATGAAGATGGAGCATGCACACCTGACGCCCGTGGCCGGCACGGTGGAGGCGGTGCATGCCAGGGTGGGCGATCAAGTGAGCGCGGGCCAGGTGGTGGTGGACATCCGGGCCCACGACGCCGCCTGAGCGGCCGCCCGGGCCGGGTCCGTCGAGCCGCCTCGTCCATTGCTGGTCATCTCGTCGCGCCCCTTGAGTGTCGTGACCCAGCCCCCCGGGCCTCAAGGCAGCACACCAGCGCGGGTTCGCGGAACGCTTGGGCTACGGGAGTGGACGGCTGCTCGGCAAAGGCTTCAGGGCGCGGCTTCAGGGGAAGCCGCTGCGCGCCACCATCGGGGCACTGGCGCGCGAGGCCAGCACCCGCAGGTCCCCTTCCCAGCCCTGCAGTTTGTCCGCCAGGTGCCGGCGCTGCGCTGGCGTGGCGGCGTTGTGCACGCCTGCTGCCAGCTCGCACTGGTGCAGCGCCTGCCGTTCGCGGTAGCCCGACCCGTCGGCCGGCGGCGCCAACCAGCGCCGCTCCAGCGCCGAGCGCAGGTCGGCCGCCACCTGCTCGCGCGGCCGCCGGTCGCCCGAGAGCCTGCGCAGGCTGGCCATCCACTCGGCCTGCAGAGCCTGGCGTTGCGCCCACCAGCGGGCCGTATCGAAGGGCGAACTGCGCACGCTGGCGGCCACCAGCGCGCGCTGAGTGGGTTCCAGCGGCCCGTAGAAGGTCTCGAAGCGCTCGATGGTCCGCTCGGTGGAAGCTTCCCAGCGCTGCTCGGCGCGCGGCTGCAGGAACTCCTTGCGGCGCTTGGCGTCGTCGTCGTCCAGGCGACGCTCCAGGCGCGCGAGCTGCTCCGGTGTCAGCGTGGGCAACACCTCGGCCGCAACGGGCAGCACGCGTTCGAGCAGGGGGTCCAGGCGCTGGCGCACCTCGTCAGACCAGCGGCACATCTGCTGGGCCGTCACGGTGGTGGCCGCTTCGGCGCGGGCCCGGGCCAGCCAGGCGGCGTAGTCACCCAACTGCGTGGCGCGGTGCCAGGCGAACACCTGGACCAGCGCTTCCTTGGTGCGTGCAGACTGCTCGGGAGTCAGGGCCAGGCGCGAATCCAGCCACCAGTGCGCCAGCAACGGCCCCTGGTCGTAGCCCAAGCGCGCAGCACTGCAACCGGCCAGGCCGGCCAAGGTTCCCAGGGCCAGACCGATAATCGCGCCCCTTCTGGCAAGCGTCGAAAAGGACTTGCGCATGACTTCGAGCATGGCGTTGAACGTGGTGGTGATGGCGGCCGGCAAAGGCACGCGCATGAAGTCGGTGCTGCCCAAGGTGCTGCACCGACTGGCAGGCCGACCGCTATTGCAGCACGTCCTGGACGCCGCTGCTGCCCTGGGGGCGCAACGCACCGTCGTCATCACAGGCCATGGGGCCGAGCAGGTGGAGGCCTCGCTGGCAGGCAGCGGCGCGGTCTTCGCACGCCAGATGCCGCAACTGGGCACGGGCCACGCCGTGCAGCAGGCCGTGCCGGCCCTGGTGGACGAAGCGGGCACGACGCTGGTGCTCAATGGCGACGTGCCGCTGATCCGCAGCGACACCGCGCGTGCGCTGGCGCAGGCGTGCGCGGGCGAGCGGCTGGCGCTGTTGACGGTGACGCTGGACGACGCCGACGGCTACGGCCGCGTCGTGCGCGATGCGCAGGGCCGCGTGCTGGGCATCGTCGAGCACAAGGACGCGAGCCCCGAGCAGCGCGCGATCCGAGAGATCTACACCGGCATCCTGGCCGCCCCCACGGCGGCGCTCAAGCGCTGGGTGACGGCGCTGAGGAACGACAACGCGCAGCGCGAGTACTACCTGACCGACATCGTGGCCCTGGCCGTGGCCGAGGGCTGCGAGGTGGTGGCCGCCCAGCCGGCCAGCGACACCGAGGTGCTGGGCGTGAACAGCCCCGCGCAACTGGCCGAGCTGGAGCGCCGTCTGCAGCACCGGCAGGCCGAAGCCTTGATGGAAGCCGGCGTGCGCCTGGCCGACCCGGCGCGCTTTGACCTGCGCGGCACGCTGCAGTGCGGCACGGACGTGGAGATCGACGTCAACTGCATCTTCGAAGGCGAGGTGGTGCTGGGCGACGGCGTACGCGTCGGGGCGAACTGCGTCATTCGCAACGCCCGCATCGATGCCGGCGCGGTGATCCACCCGATCACGCACATCGACGGCGAGGCCGCGGGCGTGAAGGTCGGTGCCGGCGCGCTCATCGGCCCCTTCGCCCGGCTGCGTCCGGGCGCCGACCTCGGGCCCGAGGTGCACATCGGCAACTTCGTCGAGGTGAAGAACTCCACGCTGGCGCGCGGCGCCAAGGCCAACCACCTGGCCTACCTGGGCGACGCCTCGGTGGGCGAGCGCGTGAACTACGGTGCGGGCAGCATCACCGCCAACTATGACGGGGCGACCAAGCACCGCACCGTGATCGAGGCCGATGCCCACATCGGCAGCAACTGCGTGCTGGTGGCGCCCGTGACCATAGGCGCCGGCGCCACCATCGGTGGCGGCTCCACCATCGCCAAGAATGCCCCGGCCGGGCAACTCACCGTGGCGCGCGCCAGGCAGGTCACGCTGCCGGGCTGGCAGCGGCCGAAGAAGGCGCCCAAGGGGTGAGCGGGGCTGCTGCTGATCGAACGAACGCAAGCCCGCACGAACGTGCCTCTCAGGCAGGCTCGCTCGGCCCCGGCCCCTGCATCGTGTCCATCGCCAGGCACAGGTCGTCCCAGGCCTTGGCCTTGTCCAGCGGGTTGCGCAGCAGATAGGCCGGGTGGTAGGTGACGATCAGCGGCACGCCCTGGTAGCGGTGCACGCGGCCGCGCAGGCGGCCGATCGGCTCATCGGTGCGCAGCAAGGCCTGCACCGCGAAACGTCCCATGGCCAGGATCACCCGGGGCTGCACCAGTTCGATCTGCCGCACCAGGTAGGGCTCGCAGCGGGCGAGTTCGGCCGGGTCGGGGTTGCGGTTGCCCGGGGGGCGGCACTTCAGCGTGTTGGCGATGTAGACCTGACGGGCGTTGACTTCGGCGCCGAGGTCGGGGCCGAGGCCCGGGGCGGGATCGGTCGCACCCTCGGGGTGGGCCTCGGCGCGCGTCAGGCCCAGGGCGGACAGCATCCGGTCCAGCAGCCGGCCGGCCGGACCGACGAAGGGCTCGCCGCGCAGGTCTTCCTGCTCGCCGGGGGCCTCGCCCACCACCATCCAGTGCGCGCGCGGGTGACCCACACCGAAGACGGTCTGCCTTCGCGTCGCGCACAGACCGCAGGCCCGGCAATCGGCCACGGCCTGCTGCAGCGCGGGCCAGTCCAGGGTGCTGACATCCGCCACTGGCACGGCCGCAGCCGCGGCCGCGGACATCGGCCCGGGTGCGGGCGCAACGGCGGGCAGGTGTGCGGACACCGGGCGCGAGGCCCGCGATGACGGCGACTGTGCCGGGGCCGGGGCAGGTTCAGGCGTCTGCGGCGAAGCCTGCCTGGCGGCCGCGGGCTGCCAGAAGGGCACGCCCATCTCGCGCAGCAAGGCCAGGCGCCGGTCATCCAGCGGCATGCGTGTCCTCTTGCGGCAGGTCCAGCTTCATCACCACGGCGTCTTCGCGCCGCAGACCGCCCGCAGGGTAGTAGCCGCGGCGCACGCCCAGTTCGGCGAAGCCGCGCGCGGCGTACAGGTAACGGGCTCGGGCATTGCTTGCGCGCACCTCCAGCCACACCGCGGCCAGCCGGTGCCGGCGCGCCTGCGCCTCCAGGCGGTCCAGCAGCAACCGGCCCAGGCCGCAGCGCTGGAAGTCCGGTACCACGGTGAGGTTGAGCAGGTGCAGTTCGTCCACACCCGGCATGGCCACGTAGTAGCCCAGCAGCACCTTCGCCGGGGACTCCAGCAGTTCGGCCACGTAGCCCGCCTTCAGCGAGTCCTGGAAGTTGCCGCGCGACCAGGGAAAGCTGTAGGCTCGAACCTCCACCTCCATGACCCTGTCCAACTCATCGACCTGCATGGGCCGGAAGGTGCGCGGCCCCAGGGCCGCGGCAGGTGCGGAGTTCATGCGCCAGCCCGGTGCGGCCCGCAGGCGGGAACCGGTGCGGCCCGGCTGCCAGCGGCCCTCACGCGCCCGCCTTGAGCGCCTGGCGCTCGGCTGTGGTCTGCGCCACCTTGTCGCGCAGGTACACCGGCAGGGCCTGCTGTGCCGGCACGGCCCGGCCCTCCTGCCAGGCCTGATCGGCCAGGCGCAGCAACGCGGCAGCCCGGTCCTGGCAGGTCAGGCAGCCGCCGGGCGCCACGGCTTCACCCAGCAGCGGCAAGCCGCTGCCGGTCCATACGGGCTGCTGCGCAGCGCCCTGACCCGCCTCGGCACCCGTGCGGCAGTCCGCCGCCCAGGCCTGCGGGGCCCACAAGCCTGGCGCTCGCAGCACCCGCCAGCGCTGTGCCGTCCAACGGTAGCGCGCTGCATACAACTCCCCCATGCGGGCGTCCATGCCCACGGCCACCTCCAGTTCGGCCGGCCAGCCCGAACGGGCGCGCTCGTCCTCGGCCACGATGAGCAGGCTGTCGATGGGCAGCACGGGCTTGTCCGCGCCAAAGGCCAGACCCTGCGCCACCGAGCATGCAGTACGCACACCCGTGAAGGCCCCCGGACCACGCCCGAAGCCGATGGCATCCAGATCGTCAAATCCCAGTCCGGCTTCGTCCATCAATCGCTGCACGGTGGGCAGCAACAGGGTGGAGGCCTGCGCCCCGCCCGGGCCGTTCCAGGCCTGCCGGCCACCGGCCCACTGCAAGGCCACCGCCAGAGCCTGGGTGGAGGTGTCGAAAGCCAGCAGCACCGGGGTCATTGCGACGAGTGTAGCCATGCGATCATCATCGACATGAGCGCAGGCATGTGCAGCAAGGCGGCGGTTGGCAGGGCCGCGGGCAGGCGCCTGAGGCAGGGACTGGCCCGGCTCGGGCCTGTGCTGGCCCTGGCCCAGTGTCTGACCGGGCTCAGCCTGGCCGCGGGCGCCGCCGAGTTGCCGCCCGAGGTGCGCAGCGCGCTGCAACGCGCCCGCGTGCCCGAGACGGCGCTGGCGGTGGTGGTGCAGGAGGCCGGCAGCGGGCACACGGTGCTCAGTCACCAGGCGCGCCAGCCGGTCAACCCGGCCTCGCTCGTGAAGTTGGTGACTACTTATGCCGCACTCGATCTGCTGGGGCCGGCCTGGTCCTGGACCACCGCCGTGGGCTGGAACGCAACGCTGCGCGACGGCGTCCTCGACGGCGACCTGTTCCTCAAGGGCGGTGGCGACCCCAAGCTGGTGGCCGAGCGCCTGTGGCAGGGCCTGCGCCGCCTGCAGCAGGCTGGGGTGCGCGAGATCCGCGGCGACATCGTGCTCGACCGCAGCGCTTTTGCGCCGTCCGAGGGCTCAGCGGCGGACTTCGACGGCGATGCGTCCCGGGCCTACAACGTCCAGCCCGATGCCTTGCTGATCAACTTCCACGCCCTGACCTGGTCGGTGACGCCGGATGGGGCCCGCGCCGTGGCGCGCATCACGGCCGATGCCGAGCCCCTGGGCGCGGCGGTGCGCACGGTGCCCTTGACGGGCGGCCCGTGCGAAGACTGGCGCGCTGGCCTGAAGCCCGTGGTGACCGACGGGACAGTACGGTTCACCGGCAGCTACCCCGCGGCCTGCGGCGAACAGAGCTGGCCCATGGCCGACCCGGACGCGGCCGGCCATGGCGCGCGTCTGATCGCCTCGCAGTGGAAGGATCTGGGCGGCACCCTCACCGGGCGGGTGCGCGACGGCCGCTGGCCTGCTGGGCTGCGGGCGCAGCAGGAGTGGCGTTCACCCCCGCTGGCCGAGGTGGTGCGCGACGTCAACAAGTTCAGCAACAACGTGATGGCGCAGCAGGTGTTCCTGACGCTGGCAGCGCAGCGCCTGCCGGGCCAGCCCGCCACGCCCGAGGCTGCACGCGAGACCCTGCGCCGCTGGGTGGCCGAGCGCATGGGTGAAGGTGCCGCGGGCGAGTTGGTGCTGGACAACGGCTCGGGCCTGTCGCGCCAGACCCGTGTGACCGCGCAGTGGCTGGCGCGCCTGCTGCAGCAAGCCTGGTCCAGCCCGGTGATGCCCGAGTTGATGTCCTCGCTGCCCGTCAATGGCCTGGACGGCACCCTGCGACGCTCGCGCGCTCCGGCCGGGCGGGCGCATCTGAAGACCGGCTCGCTGCGCGACGTCGTGGGTCTGGCCGGCTACGTGCTGGACGACTCGGGTCGCCGCCGGGTGTTGGTGGCCATGATCCAGCACCCCAACGCGCAGGCGGCGCGTCCGGCCCTGGAAGCCCTGGTGCAGTGGGCCCTGAAGACCGCGCCCGGGCGCTGAGAGCTTGTGAAATATCCCCGCACACCCGCTCGTCCGCCCCAAACGGCCCCGCTCGTCGTTGCAAATGCTCGCCGTAGCCCGAGCTACGGCTGTGCTTTGCGCCTCGATCGGCACCTTTTGGAACGCCCGCTCGGGC
>JBJTZN010000106.1:0-10649 GCA_046087245.1 Rubrivivax sp. | reverse complement strand
CGCCCGAGCGGGCGTTCCAAAGGGTGCCGATCCAGGCGCAAAGCACAGCCGTAGCTCGGGCTACGGCGAGCATTTGCAACGACGAGCGGGGCCGTTTGGGGCGGACGAGCGGGTGTGCGGGGATATTTCACAAGCTCTCAGTCCGCGGCGCGATGGCCCGACAGGGCCTGTCATGGTGCCGGAGGGGTCCCCCGCTGCGGCGCCGGCCCGTGCGGCTCGGCAGGCGAAGGCCGCACCGACGCCACGGTCGCCCTCACCTGCCCGTCCTGAAACACGGCATCAAAGGCATCGCCCGGGATCAGTTCGCCCACGCGGGTGACGGGGCGGCCGTCCGGGCGCGCCACCCAGGCGTAGCCGCGCTGCAGCACGCCGCGGGGGTTGCTGGCTTCCAGGCGGGTGGCCAGGGCCTGCAGTTGCCAATGCCGGTTGTCCAGCAGCACAGCCAGCGCGCGGCGCCAGCGCGCGTGCAGCCCTTGCGCCTGCAGCGCCGCCTGCTCCGCACGCGAGCGCACTGCCAGCGCCAGCCGGCTTTCCAGGCCGGCCAGGCGATGCTGCTGGGCCAACAAGACCTCTCGCGGCCGCCGGGCCCTCTGGGCCAACAGGTCCAGGCGCTGGGCTTGCCTTTCCAGCGATCGCTCAGCGGCCCGTCCGAACCGGCGCTGCAGGCTCTGCAGTTGCTCCAGCAGTTCGTCTCGCAGCGGAGCGGCCAGTTCGGCCGCGGCAGTGGGGGTCGGCGCCCGCAGATCCGCCGCCAGATCGCTGAGGGTGACGTCGGTTTCGTGCCCCACGCCGCACACCACGGGGATCTGGCAGGCCGCCACCGCGCGCACCACCCGCTCGTCATTGAACGCCCACAGATCCTCCAGCGAGCCGCCACCACGCACCAGCAGCAAGGCGTCGGCGCATGCGTGGTCGGCCGCGCCGCGCAGCGCCTGCACGATGGAGGCTGGAGCCTCGGCACCCTGGACCAGGCAGGGATAGACCCTCACGGCGACGTGAGGCGAGCGGCGGGCCAGCGCAGTCAACACGTCCTGCAGAGCGGCCGCACCCAGCGAGGACACCACGCCCAGCACGCGGGGATAGGCCGGCAGGGGCCGGCGCCGCGCGGGATCGAACAGCCCATCAGCCTCCAGGCGCGCCTTGAGCCTCAGGAACTCCTCGTAGAGCGAGCCGGCGCCCTGCGGGCGCATGGCTTCGGCAACGAACTGAAGATCCCCGCGCGGCTCGTACACGGCGATGCGTCCGCGCACCTCCACGCGCTGCCCGTCGGCGGGCGCAAAGTCCAGCAGACTTGCGCTGCGGCGGAACATCGCGCAGCGCAACAAGGCAGGCGCGCCCTGGGCATCCTTCAACGAGAAGTAGCAGTGGCCGCTGGCGGCCCGGCTGAAACCCGCCAGTTCCCCCGTGACGGTCAGGCTGCCAAACCGCGCATTCAAGGCCTCGGTCAAGGCCAGCAACAAGGCCGAGACGCTCCAGGACCTCTCCAGCGGCAATGAGTTCACGGCCAGCGCCCGGGTGCGGCAGCCCGCGCCACCACGCCAATGCTGGCGATTCGGTCCACAGGCGGCGTGACAACAGGATATTGCGGCCGCTTGCGCCCTGAAAGCCTCAAGACATCGTGCAAGTGCTTCTCAAACATCATGTTTTTGACTATCCGCGCCAGTTCCGCGCCGTTGGAAGTGAAGCCGGCGCCCCGCCAACCGTGCTTCAGCCCCAAGATATCCACAGATCTGTCCACAGCGCGCTCGGCGTAGCGGCTTGCTGGGCGGCGTGGTCGATGACCGCCGTGCAGGGGGGGGCATCGGTCATAATCCAGCGCGCCTGCACCAGCGAAGGCCCATCGCCGAAATCTCCGGTGAGCCGCGCGCCCCGGACCAAGTCCGCGCAGCAACCCAGCACCTCACAGGGCCCTCCTTGATTTCCATCATACAAGCCGCTGGCTGGCCCATCTGGCCGCTCATCCTGTGTTCGGTGATCGCGCTGGCCCTGATCTTTGAGCGCTTCGTCAGCCTGCGCACGCGCCGGGTCCTGCCTCCGTCGCTGCTGGACGAAGTGATCACGGTGTCGCGCAGAGGCGTGCCCTCGGCTGACGTGGTGGGCAAGCTGGCCGACAGTTCCTTGCTGGGTGCCGTGCTGGCGGCAGGGTTCCGGGCGGTCGTGGCCGAGCCGCGGCTCTCCGAGACCGCTCTGCGCCAAGCCTTCGAGAACGCAGGGCGCGAGGCCGTTGCCCGGCTGGACCGCTACCTCAACGCCCTGGGCACCATCGCCACGGCCTCGCCGCTGCTGGGTCTGCTGGGCACGGTGGTGGGCATGATCGAGATCTTCGGTGCCCAGGCGCCGGGTACCAGCGGGCAGAACCCCCAGCAACTGGCCCACGGCATTTCCATCGCCCTCTACAACACCGCCTTTGGCTTGATCATCGCCATACCGGCGCTGATGTTCCACCGCTACTTCCGTGCTCGGGTGGAAACCTACCGTCTGGGCATGGAACTGGCCGTCGAACGCCTGTTGCCCCACCTGATGCGATTGGGTGGCGGTGCGCGCGGGAGCGCCTACTGATGAACTTCAGGCGCTCGAGCGCGGCAGATGAACCGGAGATCAACCTGATCGCGTTCATCGACGTGTTGCTGGTCGTGCTGATCTTTCTGATGACGTCGACCACCTACTCCCGCTTCAGCGAACTGCAGGTGACGCTGCCCACGGCCGATGCCGAGAAGATGAAGAACAGGCCCAAGGAGCTGGTGGTCGCCGTCGCCAGCGACGGACGCTACTCTGTGAACCGGCAGGCCTTGGAGGGGCGCAGCGTCGAGGCCCTGGCGGCCCGCCTGACCGAAGCCTCAGGCGGCCAGGCCGAGACCGTGGTGGTGGTGACTGCGGACGCCGCGGCCGCGCACCAGGCCGTGGTGAACGTGCTGGATGCAGCGCGCCGAGCGGGTCTGGCACGCATCACCTTTGCGGCTCAGACGCCCCAGCGTGGGCGCTGAGCCCGCGGGTCTGGTACTCCGTCGTGCTGCTTGACGCGCTGGAGCGCGCCTGGTGGCAGCCCCGCGACGGCGGCCTTCCCGCCGTGCTTGCCCCCTTGAGCGCGGTGTACGGGCTGCTGCAGCGGGCGGCACGCTGGCCGTGGCAGCAGGGCTGGCGTCAACCCTGGCGTGCCCCGGTGCCCGTGCTGGTGGTGGGCAACCTGGTGGTGGGCGGGGCGGGCAAGACCCCCAGCGTCATCGCCCTGTGTCAGGCGCTGCAGCGACGGGGCTGGCGCCCGGGCATCGTCTCACGCGGCTATGGCGGGCGCCGGTCGAACCCGGCCTGGCCGGTGGAGGTTCGGGCCGATGCCAGCGCCGATCAGGTGGGCGACGAACCCTTGCTCATGGCGCGCAGGACGGGCCGGCCGGTATGGGTAGGATCCCGCCGGGTGGCGGCCGCGCGAGCGCTTTGCGCGCAGCACCCGGAAGTCAACGTCATCATCAGCGACGACGGCCTGCAGCATGCGGCCCTGCAGCGCGACGCACAACTCGTGGTGTTCGACGATCGCGGCGTGGGCAACGGTCGACTGCTGCCGGCCGGCCCGCTGCGCGAGCCGCTGCCGGCCGCCCTGCCCGACCGCACACTCGTGCTGTACAACGCGGCGCACCCGAGCACGCCGCTGCCCGGCGAATGCGCACAGCGCCGCCTGACGGGCCTGCAGCCGCTGGCCGCTTGGTGGCGCCGGGAACCCGCGGCGGCCAACCTGGACGCCTGGCGGGGACGCCGCGTGCTGGCGGCCGCGGGCATCGGCCACCCTGAGCGCTTCTTTGCCATGCTGGAGCAGGCCGGTCTGCAGGTAGACCGCCTGCCGCTGCCCGACCATGCCCGGCTGGACCCCCTGCCCTGGCCGGCGCACACGCCCCTGGTGGTGATCACGGAAAAGGACGCCGTCAAGCTGGCCCCTGGCGCAGGCGGACACGACTTCGCAGCCGCAGCGACGGCCATCCATGTGGCCACGCTAGACTTTGTGATCCCCGACAGCACTGTCGATGCCCTGGAGCGCATGCTCCTGCCTCTGCCCCCGCACTGACCATGGACCACCGCCTGATCCAGCTTCTGGTTTGCCCCGTGTGCAAGGGCCCCTTGGAATTGCTGCGCGACGAGGCCGCACACCCGACGGAGCTGGCCTGCCCGGCCGACCACTTGGCGTTCCCCATCCGTGACGGTATCCCGGTCATGCTGGAAAGCGAGGCCCGCAACCTGGACGTCACGGGCGCTGACAAGGCTGCCGGGTGAGCGCTTCGCCCTTCACGGTGCTGGTGCCCGCCCGCCTGGGCTCCACCCGCTTGCCGGGCAAACCGCTGCTGGACATCGGCGGGCTGCCCATGGTGGTGCGCGTGGCACGGCAAGCCCAGCGCTGCGGGGCCGCCGACGTGGTGGTGGCCACCGACGCGCAGGCGGTGGCCGACGCCTGCCTGACCCACGGCGTGCGCTGCGTGATGACGCGGGCAGAACACGCCAGCGGCAGCGACCGCCTGGCCGAGGCCTGCGAACGGCTGGGCCTGCAGGGCGGGCACATCGTCGTCAACGTGCAGGGCGATGAACCCCTGATCGAGCCCGGGCTCATTCGGCGCTGCGCGCAGCTTCTGGACGAACATCCCGATTGCCCGGTGGGCACCTTGGCGCACCGCATTGACGACCTGGCCGACTGGCTCAACCCCAACGTGGTGAAGGTGGTGCTGGATGCCGCCGGGCGGGCGCTGGTCTTCACGCGTGCTGCCGTCCCCTACCACCGTGACGGCGCGCCGGGCCGACTGCCCGATGACCCGGCCCCGCTGCGCCATCTGGGGCTGTATGCCTACCGGGCGGACTTCCTTCGACGCTTCCCCGGCCTGCCGCAGGCCCCCGTTGAGCGCACCGAGGCGCTGGAGCAACTGCGCGTGCTCTGGCATGGCGAGCGCATCGCGGTGCATGTGACCGACCAGGCTCCCGGCACCGGGGTGGACACCCCCCAGGATCTGGAGCGCGTGCGAGCGCTGTTCACGGCCGCAGACAGCCCCGGCGTTTGAAAGCCCTGGAAAGGGCATGCGTGGTAATCTGCCCGCAGGGCATGTGCAGGATGTGCTCCTGGATCCCAGACACCACCGAGACAAGCGCGCAGGCCGCCTGAGCCCGTTCGCACCCCCCGAGACGAGGACCGCGATGAGACTGATCCTTTTGGGCCCGCCCGGCGCCGGCAAGGGCACGCAAGCCACCCAGATCTGCAAGAAGTTCGGCATTCCGCAGATCTCCACTGGCGACATGCTGCGTGCGGCAGTGAAGGCGGGCACGCCTCTCGGGATAGAGGCCAAGAACGTGATGGACGCCGGCGGCTTGGTCAGTGACGACATCATCATCGGCCTGGTCAAGGAGCGCATCACGCAGCCTGACTGCGCCAACGGCTTCCTGTTCGACGGCTTCCCCCGCACCCTCCCGCAGGCCGATGCCATGACGGCTGCGGGCGTGAACCTGGACGCGGTGCTGGAGATCGACGTGCCGGATTCGGCTATCGTCGAGCGCATGGGTGGCCGGCGCTCCCACGTGGCCTCAGGCCGCACTTACCACGTCAAGTTCAACCCACCCAAGGTGGAAGGCCTGGACGACGTGACGGGCGAGCCCCTGATCCAGCGCGATGACGACAAGGAAGAGACCGTTGCGAAGCGCCTGTCGGTTTACCAGGCGCAGACGCGCCCGCTGGTGGGCTACTACTCGGCCTGGGCCGCGGCAGGTGACCCCGCCGCGCCGCGCTACGCCAAGATCTCCGGCCTGGGCACCGTGGATGAAATCACGGCGCGTGCCTTGGCGGCTCTGGGCTGACTGTGGCAGGCCGCGCCGTCTACACCCACTTCACCATCTTCCCGTAACGGGCCAGCAGTCGGTCGCTCGTCAGCAAGGTCAGCCCTTCGACCAGCGCCAGCGCACGCCTTGACAAGCGGTCAGGAGAGACTGCCGTCCACCAGACCAAGTTGGTATCCAGCAGGTACACCCCAAGGCCTCGCCAGCTACTTGGTCTTGGTCTTGATCGGAGTCCTCAAGTGGGGCTTCGTCGAACCAAGGGCCGCCTCACCCACCGATCCGCCAAGTTCGACCTGCGCAAGCATCTCTTCCTCAAAGGCAAACTTGACGTCGATGGAGACCACCGCCTGCCCAGAGAGGAAACCCAACCGCCGTTGCGTCCCTGGCTCATCGACAGGCATCGCCCTCACCATCGGCTTACCCGCCTTGGCGATCACAAAACCTTGGCCACGGGCCGCCTGCTCAACAAGCCGCGACAAGCGGGTCTTTGCATCGTGGAGCTTGACCTGTGCGGTCATGGTCAGGGACTCCCATTCGGACCGGCTCTCTTGAACCCACTTTACTGAACCAACTGCAGTGAACCAAGTCTAGCAGGCACCCTTCCCTGCATCCCCATCCCATCACCCATCCCATCACCCATCCAAAGGAAAAACATCATGGACATCTCAGGCAAGGTCTTCATCGTCACCGGTGGCGCCTCCGGCCTTGGCGAAGGCACCGTGCGCATGCTGGCCAGCGAAGGCGCCCAGGTCGTCATCGCCGACCTGCAGACCGAAAAAGGCGAAGCCCTGGCTGCAGCGGTGGGCGGCGTCTTCGTGATGTGCGACGTCAGCCAGGAAGCGGACGCCCAGGCCGTGGTGGTTACCGCCACCAGTGCCGGCAAGCTGATGGGCCTGGTGAACTGCGCCGGCATCGCCCCGGCCATCAAGACGGTGGGCAAGAACGGCGCGCACCCGTTGGCCAACTTCAGCAGGACCATCAGCGTCAACCTGATCGGCAGCTTCAACATGATCCGCCTGGCGGCCGAGGCCATGAGCAAGAACGCGCCCGAGCCCACGGGCGAGCGCGGCGTACTGATCTCCACGGCCAGCGTGGCGGCCTACGACGGCCAGATCGGCCAGGCGGCGTACGCGGCCAGCAAGGGCGGCGTGGTGGGCATGACCCTGCCCATCGCCCGCGACCTGGCGCGCAACGGCATCCGCAACATTACCATCGCCCCGGGCATCTTCGGCACCCCCATGCTCTTTGGCATGCCCCAGGAAGTGCAGGACGCCCTCGCCGCCAGCGTGCCCTTCCCCAGCCGCCTGGGCACCCCACAGGATTACGCCGGGCTGGTCAAGCACATCATTGAGAACGACATGCTCAACGGCGAGGTGATCCGGCTGGATGGGGCGATTCGGATGGCGCCGAAGTGAGCCTTGCAGGGCGACGGCCCGGAGTCTGATCAAAAAAAAATATGGGCACTGCCCTCCGGCGGTGCCCCTGCTAGACGGAGAGCAGCGACGCTGCTCTCCTTACCAGACGATCAGAACTGGTACGAAGCGCGCACGTAGAACTTGCGGCCCGTCGGGTCAGAGTAGCGCGGGTCGTAGTTCGCCTGGAACACTTCGCCCTGATTGGAGTACGGGGGCTCCGTGTCAAACACGTTCGTGGCGCCGAACGTCACGCTCAGGTTCTTGGCCGCAGCCCAGGTGGCGTAGGCGTCCACCGTGTTGTAGGAACCCACGTTGTTGCTCGGGTCCTGGTCCCCGTAGCCGCTCTTGGTGCGGCTGACCGCACCCACCGTCCACGCACCGCGGGTCCACGCAGCCGACACGTTGTACTGCAGGCGGAAGATCGGGCCTGACCCGACATACAAGCCCACGTTCTGGTTGTACAGGCCACCGATGTAATCCTGGTACTCGTACTTGGCCGTGTAGGACGCGTTGAAGCCCAGGTTCAGCCGGCCCATGGAACCCATGTTGTGGCGCAGGCTGGCCGACAGGACGGGGCTATTCGGATGGCGCCGAAGTGAGCGTCGGATCGGCGCGCTCTGCTATGTTCGCTATTCAGACTGACGCGCAAAAAAGGAGCTCAGAAAACTGAGCCCCCCGCTTTGTCATACCGGACGAGATCAGATCAGAAATCGTAGCTCACGCGTGCCTGGAAAGTCCGGCCCAGCGGGTTGTAGTAGCGGTAGTCGAAGCCCAGCATGTGTCCGCCATTGGACCGCAGAGAAAGCGGCGGCTTCTCGTTGGTCAGGTTCTTGATGCCGGCCGTGATTTTCAGCGCCTTGTTCCACTGCAACTCAGACTGCCAATCGAGGGTGTAGGTGTCCTTGATGGTCAGACGGATCGTGCGATCGTCACCGTTGTACTCACCCTTGGCGTCCTTGCCGTAGACATAGGCCTCGGTGTCCAGATATCCCGACTGGAAGTTCAGGTTCAGGGTGTGTGCCCAACGGCCCATCTGCAAGGTGTTGCCCAGAGTACCCTTCAGGCGGAAAGTCACTTTTCCGATGGCCGGGTTGTGCTCGGCCATGGTTGTGTAGTACGTTCCACCCGGCAGCAGCTGGAACTCGTCCCGGATCATGTACGTGGCACGCAGGTTGGACGTCAACTTGCCCACCGGCGTGTCGAACCGACCGGTGATGTCGAAGTCGATGCCGGTGGAGAACGACTTGCCCAGGTTCGTGGTGCTCGCGTTGTAAGCCAGGTACGTGGCGCCCGTCACAGGATCGGTGTAGGTCGTCCACAGTGATGCGTACTTGTAAACGTTGGCGAAGGCTTCGTTTTCTTCCACCGACCCGAAGGTCTTGTCGATGCCTACCCACCACAGGTCAGCACCGAACGACAGATCACGGGTGGGCTCGAAACGAATGCCCAGGGTGGCCTGCTTCGACTCCTCAGGCTGCACCTTGGCATTGCCCCCCGTGAACACGTCATACTGAAGCTTGCCCGGCTGGCATTCAGCCCCCAAACTGGTGGCCATCTTCAACATGTCCGCAGAACAGTTGTACGGTTCAGCCGTCACGCCGAAACTCTGCAGCGGCCGGTACAGCTGGCGCAGCGTCGGCACACGGAACCCTGTGCCCACCGAGCCACGCAACAGCACGCTCTTGGCGGGCTCGTAGCGGAATGCCACCTTGCCGTTGGTGGCGCTGGCGACCTTGTCGTAGTCGTCATAGCGCAAACCGGCCGTCACTTCAAACTGCTTGGTGATGGGTGCCACCACCTCAGCAAACATGCCGAAGGCTTTACGTTCGGCACCGTAGGCCACGGCACCACCGGCATCGCCGAAGCGGGTGTCATTGCCATTCGCACCGCCCTTGCCTTGAGCTGCCAGACTTGGCGAAGACCGCACCTCGTCCTGCATGTAAGAGGCACCCAGCGCAAGGGCTGCCGAGCCGCCACCCAGCTTGAACAACTCACGAGACGCCCGCGCGTCAACCGAGGTGAGGGTGCTCGTCTCGGTGTCGTACACGCCAGACACCATGATCTTGGCTGCGGCGTCCTTGGCAGCCTGAGACTGGTTGCCCGGCAGCACGAACGGGTTCCACAAGCCGCTGCGCAGCAGACTGTTGAACGCAATCCCGTACGGATACCCGCTGTTGCTCTCTTCCGTCTTGGCCTTCTGGTGGCCCAGCACGGCACCATAGTCCCAGGCGCCGAACCGCCCGTCCAGGCTCACCCACAGGCCGGTGTTGGTGCGGTCGAACACTGAATCGCGGTTGCCCAGGTCGTAGGCGCGATAGCGCACGACGGCGGGTGTGGTGGCGGTATAGCCAACGGTCTTCAGGTAGCTGCCGAAGGGCCCTGCCGGATCGACCAGAACACCTCCCGGGGCGGGCGCGATCTTGCCGCTGGACATCGTCTTTCCGAACAGAAGATCAACCCCCAGGGTGGTGTCGGCGCCAAGCATTTTCTTGAACGTGCTGAACAAATTGGTGCGCTCACGATCAGGGAAGGCCTCCACCGTGCTGGCGTAGTCGAAATAGCAAGTGGGGCCGTCCTTGATATGCATCGGTGGGCACTTGCCGTTCGAAATCAGGTACTCGCTGGTCGGAACGCCGGCAACCACCACGTTGCCCGGAATACCGCTGGGGGACCCGTTGAACCACTCGTAGTTCTTGCCCTCGAACTGGAAGTTGATGACCCCTGTCTTGGAGAAGTCACGTTGATTCGCCACCAACGCCTTGCGCTTGTCGGCCGACAGCGACACCAGCAGGTTGTAGCCATCACGGTCCAGATTGCCAAAGCCCTTGGACACCGAGGCATTCCACTCTTCCCCGCCTGCCTTTTCCGGCTTGCTGGCCGACAACATCACGTTGCCAGAAGAGTAGTCGCGCTTGGTGATGAAGTTCACCACGCCAGCCACCGCATCAGAGCCGTACAGAGCACTTGCGCCATCGGTCAGCACCTCGACCCGCTCGACGATCGCCAGCGGGATCATGTTCACGTCCACCGAGCCGCCGGCCTCGCCAATCAGACGCTTGCCGTTGAGCAGCACCAGGGTTCGGTCGCCACCCAGGTTGTGGATCGACACCGTTGCCTGACCACCACCAACGCCACCAATCACATCGCCTTCAACGATGCCGCCTTGCACCACCGACAGGTTCTGCAGCAGCTCGGTCACCGAGCTGACGCCGCTGCGCTCGATCTCGCGCCTGGTGATCACCTGCACCGGCAGCGCCCCTTCGCTCTGGATGCGCTTGATGCTGGAGCCGGTGATGGTGACGCGTTGTTCGGGGGCCTGCGCCAGCGCGTGCGTGGCCAATCCGAGCAGCGCCAGGCTGCCGACCAGGGACTTGAGCTTCATCGGTTCTCCTCCGGAAACGTGGTTCGGGCGCGCGCAAGGCCCCGCCCGGGCGG
>JBJTZN010000105.1:0-45505 GCA_046087245.1 Rubrivivax sp. | reverse complement strand
AGTGTATCGGCCGGGGGTTTTCAGTTCCCGTGGGTCTCCTTCGGGTTGGGGTTGTGGGGTGATCCTATGACCGTGCGATCAAGGCGGAAGTACGCCTGTGGCGTGGCGCTGACGAGCTCCGGACTGGCGTCGATCCACCCGCTGTGACGGCGGTGGTTTCCCACCACGCGCAGACTTCGCCGGCGCGAGGCCTGTTGCCGCGCCGCGGTCTTCCTTGTTGCCAAGCCTGTATTGGGGTTGTGGGTCATGGCGTGTGACTCAGTCACGCTGTGGCTGCAGCGCTTGCAGGGGTGGCCTTGCGCGCAGCGACCTGCGGGGCGCCGGTGCGGCGGGAGTGGCCTTCGAGCTTGAAGCGGTGCACGCGCTGCAGCAGACGGTCGAGGATGGCGTCGGCGATGGTGGCGTCGCCGATCCATCCGTGCCAGTGCTCCAGCGGCAACTGGTGGGTGATGATGGTGGCACGGCGGCTGGCACGGTCATCGACGATCTCCAGCAGGGCGCTGCGCGTGGCGCTGTCCAGCGGGCCCACGCCCCAGTCGTCCAGCAGCAGCACGTCCACGCGCGCCAGTTGCAGCAGCCACTTGCCCAGGCCGCCGCTGGCGGTGAGCACGCGCAGATCCTCGGGCAGGCGCGGCACGCGCAGGTGCAGCGCGCTGTGGCCACCGCGGCAGGCGTGCTGGGCCAGCGCGCACGCCGCCCAGGTCTTGCCCACGCCGGTGGCGCCGCTGAGCAGCACGGTGTCGCCGCGCTCGATCCAGCTCGACAGGGCCAGCGCCGTCAGCGCGCGTCGGTCCAGCCCGCTGATGCCGGTGAAGTCCGCGGCCTCGATGCTCGCATCCGGGTACTTCAGCTGCGCCTTGTGCAGCAGCCGTGCGCGCTTGCGGTCTTGGCGGCTGTACACCTCGCGGTCCACGAGCAGCGCCAGGCGTTCCTCGAAGCTCAGCGTCAGCGCCTCGGGCTGGCCGGCCTGCAGCTCGAGCCCCTCGGCCAAGGCGTTGAGCTTCAGGGCCCGCAGGTGGGTCAGGGTCGATGAGTTGATCATGGGGGGTGTGCTCCGGGTGTCACTGGTAGTTCTGGGGGCCGCGCAGGTTGTCGTGCTGGGGGCTGACCCAGTCGCCCTGCGTGGGCTGCGTCAGGCGGTCACGGTTGTTCTTCAGCATCTCGCGCACGTGCTTGCAGCGGTAAGTGCCCAGCACGAGTGCGCTCTCGCAGGCGGCCTCCAGGCGTGCTCGGCCGTAGCGACGCGCCAGCGACAGCAGCCCCAGGCAGGCGCGGTAGCCGTGCTCGGGGTGGTGGTAGCGGGCGAGCACGCGCGTGACGAACACGCCGGTGGCCACGCCCACCTGTTCGCCCCAGGCGACAAGCCGCTGGGGCGACCACTGCTTGTGCGCGCGGTGCGCCGCGGGCATGTGCTCGTCCACGGTGGTGAAGCCGCCGCGCTGGTGGCTGCGCACATGGCTTGCCACGCGCTGGCCGCGGTGCAGCACCTCCACCAGATGGCGCGTCAGGCGCGCCTCCAGCGCCTGGCCCACCAGGGCGTGGGGCACGCTGTAGTAGTGGGCGTCGACCTCCACGTGGTAGTCGATGTGGACCTTGACGGTCTTGAAGCGCGCGAGCTCGTAGGGCGCAGGTGGCAGCGGCAGCATCGCCGGGCGGTCGACCTCGGCGAACACGCTGGCGCGGCTGCCCGGCAGCTTGCGGAACAGCCGCCCGTTGAGCGAGGGCAGCAGCGCCTGGATGGCCGCGTCGGCCTCGGCCACGGTGTCGAAGACCCGGTGGCGCAGCGACGCCAGGATCCAACGCCCCACCACCTGCACCGCGCTCTCCACCGCCGCCTTGTCCTGCGGGTGGTAGGGGCGCGCTGGCAGCACCGAGGTGCCGTAGTGGCGTGCGAAGTCCAGCACCGTGGCGTTGGCCAGGGGCTCGTAGCGGTCGGGCTCGGCGATGAGAGCGCGCGGGTTGTCGGGCACCACCAGATGCGGCACCGCACCCATGAAGGCGATCGAGCGCACCATGGCTTCGATCCAGTCGTCGAGCTTCTGCGCCGGGGTGGCGCAGGCGAAGGTGTAGCTCGACGCGCCCATGGCCGAGACGAAGACCTGGGCGCAACCGCCCTCGCGCAGCCGCAGCGTCGGGCCCGAGTAGTCCACGAACAGCTTCTCGCCGGCGCGCCGGTGCTGGCGCATCGAGCGCTTGAGCCGGGCGCGGAAGGCCTTGTAGTGCTCGCAGAACTGGGTATAACGCCAGGTGCGGCCACCGGGGTGGGCCTCGGTGTACTCCTGCCACAGCAGCATGAGCGTGACGCCCTGGCGCTGCAGGTCCTGGTGCACGCGAGCGCAGTCGGGCTCGACGAAGCCCGAGGCCAGACGCGAGACGGGCAGCAGGGCCTGCTGCAGGCGCTGCTCGTCCCAGTCGCGTACCTCGTCCCAGTCCAGCTTGGCGGCGCCGGCGAGCGCCACGTACTTCTGCACCACGCCCTTGGAGATGCCCAGGGCGGTGGCGATCTTGTCGTGGGACAGACGGGCTTCCCACTTCAGTCGAATGACATCCTTGATCATGCGTAGACCAACTCGTTGTGCGGGCATCGTTGCGCTCCGGCCATGAAGGGGCCGCAAGGGTACGAAGCCCAGCGGGGGTCAGTTGATCTGCGCAGCGCCCGGGGCGCCGACGAACACCGTCGTGGCACGGTCACGATCCCGAAATCGGCGGTCACGATGGGCCGACAAACGCACGAAGGCACTGCCGGTTCGCTTCGGTCAGTCGCTTGGCAGCGCGGGGCGAGGGGCGGCGGCGCAGGCAGGCCAGCGCGATCGGCGAGGCCAGGTCGGCGAAGATCACCGCGGTGCCGTGCCGGAAGGACTGCAAGGTGCTGGTCATCTGGTTGGCTTCAGCAGCGCGAGCTGCCTCCAGGTCATCACGCGATCGCACCAGGGCACGAAGCGCGCGGATGTCGTCGGACTGCGGGGCCATTGCGCGCCGGCGGTGGCTGTCGGTGCGCAGCAAATCGGCCGGCAGGTGAGCGTCCGCGGCGCTGCTCTTGGCGCCGTGGCTGCAGTAGCGGGGGCGGCTGGGCTTGACGGCGCTGTGATGGAACGGGAAGACGCGGTGGCCGGCGTCCACCAGCGCGGCGACGATCAGACCCGAGGGCTGCGCGATGGCGATGCGCAGGCGCTGGCCGTGTCGGGCCAGGCGGGGCATCAGTTCGGTCAAGCCGTGGCGATCGTGGGCGACCTCGAGGCGGTCGAGCACCGATCCGGCTGCGTCCATGGGGCACACCGCGTGCGTGTGCACCGCCCAGTCCCGACCGACAAACGCTCAGGCGCGGGCCTCATTGCTCATGGACGGTCTCCATGGAACTGCCTTATGCGCCTGCATACGCACTGTCGCACCACGCGACCCAGTCACCGTGGCCGGCAGCGGAGCGGTCGTCGCCGTCCGCTTTCCGCCTCACTTCCGCACCTGGCCTTTCGCCATCGAGATTCCGGCTGACTTCACGGCGACGCAGGCCGCATGCAAAGCATTGGCGTCGGCGTGCTGCCCAGGCGGTCAACACTGCGGTGGTGGATTTGTAACGGTACTTCGGCCAGAACCTGCCCCACCAGATCGAGGCTGATGGCTGGACCAAGGGCACCGTGGTGCAACAGGCTGCACACCTGACGCGGCGCGAGCCTGGCAGGCGCGGGCTCTCTGCGCAGAACCTGTGGCGCATGCGGCATTTCTACCAAGGCTGTCCGGCAGTTGAATGGCTCTCAACGGGGTTCAGAGAGTTGCCCTGGTCGTCGCACCTGGGGTTCGGGATCCAGTCAAGCACCGGCAGGGCTTGGGCATGCGCGCTGCACGCGCCAAAGTGCCCCGGAGCCCGGGAGCAACGGTGGCAGCGGGATTCCGGCACAGCTCAGCGCACGGCCGGGGAGCGTCAGGCGGGTGCCCGGTACTTGGAGCGTCCCAGCCTGCTTGCCTAACCGATCAGGAACTGACCAAGGCAGCTGGATCGAGACTTCGTAGAAGCTCTCTGGGTGTAAGCCCGGCAAACGCAGCGGTGGCGGGATGGCGGATGCCAGGCGATCAACCGCGATGACACTGAGCAGGCCCCGCCGTCCATCCGACGACTGGGCCCACACCGCCGAGATGGCCGGATCCGGGTGATCGATGGACGTGACCTCGGCCTGGTGCACCCAGTCTCGTTGCGCCTTGTGGAACGCGATGGCGCCCCGCAGTTCGCCGAGTTCCTGCCCCGACAGGGCCAGCAGATCAGCCTCGACGCCGAAGTGGCCGAACAGGGCCGACAGCGTGCGCAGGCCCATCGGGGACACACGTCCTGTGGTGTGGGCGCGCGCATCGCCGACGTGGGCGCCCATCAGTTCAGGTGGCAGGAAGTGCAGGAAACCGCGTTGGATGCGCTGCCGCTCCACAGGGTCATTGCAGTCGGAGGTCCACACGCGGTGGGTTCGCCGCAGGATGCCTAGATCGGCCCGGCCGCCGCCGGAGGCACAGGTCTCGATCTCCAGCTCGGGAAAGCGCGCACTCAGTTCATCCAGCAGTTGGTACAGGCCGACCACATGGGCATGCACGCCAGCCCGGCCGTCGGTCCCTGCGGCGTGGGTCATGTCGCGGTTCATGTCCCATTTGAGAAAGCTGATCGGGGCACTCTTCAGCACGGCGCACAGCCGGTCCAACAGGTGCTGTCGGACCTCGGGCCGTCCCAGGTTCAGCACCAGCTGATGCCGCCCGAGCGGCTGTTCGAGCCCCGCGACCCCCAGGGCCCAGTTCGGGTGCTGCCGGAACAAGTCGCTGTTGGGGCTGAGCCCCTCGGGCTCGACCCACAGGCCGAAGGCCATGCCGAGGCTCTCGCACAGACGCGCCAGGGGCCCCAGGCCCTGGGGATGGCGCTGCGGGCAGGGTTGCCAGTCTCCCAGCCCTGCGCGGTCGTCGGTTCTGCCGATGAACCAGCCATCGTCCAGCACGAATCGCTCCACGCCCAGCTCCGCGGCGACGCGGGCGAGGCGCTCCAGTCGGGCCGCGTCATGGTTGAAGTAGGTGGCTTCCCAGGTGTTGAACTGCACAAGGCGTGGGCCCCGCGGAGCGGGTGTCACGTGACGCCGTACGAAGCGGTGCCAGCGCAGGCTGAGCGCTCGCAGGCCCTGGCCGCTGCGCGCCAGGTGGACGCAAGGGGTGGTGTGGCGTTGCCCAGGCTGAAGGCACAGCTCCCCGGGCAGCAGCAGTTCCCCCGCCTGCAACTGCAAGCCGCCCAGCCGGCAGCGCTGCAACAGCAGCCGATGGTTGCCTGACCAGGCGATCTGGACACCCCAGGCCTCGCCATGAAACGCGTCCGCACCACGCGTCATGAGGGTCAGGCCAGGGAAGGCGTGGTGCGACGTCCTGCCCACGCGCGACTCCTGCAACCAGGCGGCGCTGCCCACGGGCTCGCGCGTGGTGCGGAACTCGTCAGCCCAGCGGCCCCCCACCGACAGGCGCTCCTGCAGGTGCGCCGGCACGGGTAACGTGACTGTGGCCAGAGCGTCCACCGACAGGGTGTCCGCCCCGATGTTCACGAGCGTCGAGGTCGCGCTCACCACGCCCGTGGCGCCGCACAGCAAGACCGAGAGTTCAAGCCGCACCCCGCACAAACGGTCTTCCAACTCGAACCGCCAGCCTCCCTCCACCTGCACAGCCCGCTGCAGCGCGACCTGCGTGTGAAGGTGGTGCTCGCCGCGCCGCAGCGCCCAACCCGGGCAGTCGGTGAAGCCGCGACCGGGCTCCGGCAGCCAGGACACCACCTCCTCCACGTCCAGGCCACCGTGAGGAATGGCGGGCTCGCAAGCCTGGGCCAGAGCGTCCAGATCGGTGTGCGCGGGCAGAGACTCGCCCCAGTACAGCAGGCGAGGCATGGTGCCTGACGGGGTCATCCACACCAGGGTCTGGCCGTCGCCGTCAAGGCGGTGGAACGCGTCGCTCATGGGGCTTGCTTGCGCGGCGAACGGCTGGGCGAAGCACGGGGGCCGTGCGGGTTGAGGGACCGGCTGAGGGAACCATTTGGTACCGATGCTATTGTAATATCCGTCAATATCATGGCGCCTCCCACCAGCCCTGACCCGGCACCCTTCGTCCGGCTGCACTTCGTGCAAGCCGCTGGCGTGCGCCTGCATGTGGCCAGCGCCGGAGAAGGCCCACCCGTGCTGTTGCTTCATGGCTTTCCTGACCACTGGCGGCTGTGGGAGCCCCTGATGCGGACGCTCGCGCAACGCCACCGGGTGATGGCGCCTGACCTTCGCGGCATCAACCTGTCGGACAAACCCGAGGGGCTGGAGGCCTACCACGTTGACCGCCTGGTGGAGGATTTGCAGGCGCTGATCCTGGCGCTGGGTGGGCGTTGCACGCTGGTTGGGCATGACTGGGGAGGCATGCTGGCCTGGGCTGTGGCGGCACGGCATCCGGCGCTGGTCCAGCGCCTGATCGTGTTGAACGCCCCGCACCCTTGCCGCTTCGCACAGCAACTTCGGGAGGATCCGGCGCAACGCGACGCTTCGCGGTACATCCAGCGGCTGACCGCACCAGGCGTGGCGGAGGGGCTGGCACGGGATGGCTTTGCCAGCCTGTGGGCGGCACGTGGCGGTGAGGGCCTGCTGCCAGACGAAGACGCCCATCGCAAACATTGGCTGACGGCCTGGGCTCAGCCCGGGGCCATGGAGGCGGCCCTGAACTGGTACCGCGCAGTCGATATCGAAACGGCTCTGTCTGCGGTTGGGGTGCAAGCCCTGCCCGGGCTGGCCGGTGCCAGCGGTCACATCGAGGCACCCACCCTCGTGGTGTGGGGAGAACGTGACGGATCGTTTCCGTTGGCCTGTCTGGAGGGGCTTGAGCGCTGGGTGCCCCGGCTGCGGCTGCACCGCGTACCCGAGGGGGGCCACTGGTTGCTGCTCGAGCAACCGCAGCGGGTGGCCCGCCTGGTGATGGACTTCCTGCAGGACCGACCATGACCCAGACTCGACTGGGCGTGTGCTACTACCCGGAGCATTGGCCTGCGTCCTGGTGGGCCGAAGATGCCCGGCAGATGATGGAGCTGGGCATCCGACAGGTACGCATCGGTGAGTTCTGCTGGTCACGCGTGGAACCGCAGCCGGGCGCCTTTGACTGGGACTGGCTGGACAAGGCCGTTCAGGTGCTGGCCGAGGCCGGCCTGCAGATCGTCATGTGCACGCCCACGGCCACGCCGCCCAAGTGGCTCGTCGACCTGGATCCCGACATGCTGGCCGTGGGCCCGGATGGACGGCCGCGCGGGTTCGGTTCGCGCCGCCACTACGACTTCTCCAGTGACCGCTACCTGGCCCAAGCCCAGCGCATCACGCGGGCCTTTGGCGAGCGCTATGGCCACCATCCGGCCGTGGTGGCCTGGCAGACCGACAATGAGTATGGCTGCCACGACACCGTGGTGAGCTATTCGCCGCAGGCCGTGCGACGCTTTCGGGGCTGGTTGCGCCAGCGCTACGGCGATGTGGCGGCCCTCAACCTGGCCTGGGGCAACGTCTTCTGGAGTCAGGAGTACGACGACTTCGACGAGGTGGACGCGCCCGTGGGCACGGTCACCGAGGCCAACCCCGCACATCGGCTCGACTACCAGCGCTTCGCCTCCGACGAGGTCCGCCGCTTCAACCACGCCCAGTGCGAGATCCTGCGCAGCCTGTCGCCAGGGCGTGCCCTCGTGCACAACTTCATGCAGCTGTTCACGGCCTTCGACCACCACCGGTTGGCGGCTGATCTGGACGTGGCGAGCTGGGACAGCTACCCCATTGGGGCGCTGGAGATGTTCTGGTTCTCCGAGCAGGACAAGCGCCGCTGGCTGCGTACCGGACACCCGGACTTCACCGCCTTCCACCACGATCTGTACCGCGGCATGTCGCGTCAGCCTTTCTGGGTGATGGAGCAGCAGCCCGGCCCGGTCAACTGGGCCACCTGGAACCCCGCGCCCGCCGCAGGCATGGTGCGGTTGTGGACCTGGGAAGCTTTCGCCCATGGTGCCGAGGTGGTGAGCTACTTCCGCTGGCGCCAGGCGCCTTTCGCTCAGGAGCAGATGCACGCCGGCCTGCAAACGCCTGACCGCCAACTGGATGTGGGTGGTGCCGAGGCCGCGCAGGTGGCGGCCGAACTGCGGCGCCTGCCCCGTTTGCAAACGGGCCGCGCCCGGGTCGCCCTGGTGCTGGACTATGAAAGCCTTTGGCTTCTGGGCGTGCATCCGCAGGGGGGCGATTACAACGGCCTTGAGCTCGCATTCGAGTGCTACTCGGTCTTGCGCTCGCTGGGCCTGGACCTGGACATCGTCCCGCCCGACACCGACCTGGGCGGCTACGCACTGGTGGTGTTGCCTGCCGCAGCGCTGGTGAGTGACGCGCTGCTGCGCCGACTTCAAGCCACGGCGGCGCAGGTCGTGCTCTACCCGCGTGCGGGATCCAAGGTCGACACGGTGCGCATCCCCGACGGTCTGCCGCCCGGCTTGTTGCGCCAACTCGTCGACCTGCGGGTGCCGCGGGTGGAGTCCCTGCGCCCGGGGGTGGAAGAGATTGTGAGGCTGGACGGGTTACCCGAGCCTCACCTGTGCGCACGCTGGCGCGAGACCTTGCAGGCCGGCCACGGTGTGGAGGTGCTGGCCCGCTTCGACGACGGCGCGGCCGCCCTGGTGAGGCAGGGCCGCACGCGCTACCTGGCGGGCTGGTTCAGCCTTGAACTGCAACGTCGCGTGCTGGAGCGGGCCGCTTTGGATGCGGGCCTGAGCCCGGTGCGCCTGCCCGAAGGGCTGAGGATCCGCCGGCGGGGTGAACTGCTCTTCGCCTTCAACTACCTGGACCAGCCACAAGCCCTGCAGGTGCCGCAGGCCCAGTGGCTGGTGGGCGGGCCGACGGTGGCGGCCCATGGGGTGTCCGTTGCCCGGCGTCTCAGCCCATGAGTCCGGCGTTCGATCCTGCGCTGCACCCGCACCGGCGCCACAACCCCTTGACCGACCGCTGGGTGCTGGTGTCGCCACAGCGCAACCTGCGCCCCTGGCAGGGGCAGCAGGACACGCCCGACCGCGCGCCCACGCTGGCCCACGATCCGCACTGCCACCTCTGCCCGGGCAGCACCCGGGCGCAGGGCCAACGCAATCCCGACTATCGCGGGCCCTACGTGTTCGACAACGACTTCCCCGCGCTGTGGGCGCAAGCTCCCGAGCCCGAAGTGGCTGATGACCCGCTGCTTCGCGCTGCACCCGCGCGCGGTGTCAGTCGCGTGCTGTGCTTCTCGCACGATCACTCGCTGACCCTGCCCGAACTGTCAAGCGCGGCGCGGCGCGCCGTGGTGCAGGCCTGGTGCGCGCAGGTGGACGAGCTGGGCCAGCGCTGGCCCTGGGTGCAGGTGTTCGAGAACAAGGGCGCGATGATGGGATGCTCCAACCCCCACCCGCATGGCCAGATCTGGGCGACCGATCGCCTGCCCGACGAACCGGCCGCGGAAGACAAGGCGCAGCGCGCCTGGTTCAACCAGCGGGGCACGCCCTTGCTGCTCGACTACGCCAAGCGGGAGGAGGCGGCTCAGGAGCGCGCCGTCTGCCACAACGAGCATTGGCTGGCGGTGGTGCCATGGTGGGCGACCTGGCCTTTCGAGACCCTGGTGCTTCCGCGCCAGGCCGTGGCCCGCCTGCCCGCGCTGCGGCCTGACCAGCAGCACAGTCTGGCCGACCTGCTGGGCGAGCTCACCGCCCGCTACGACAACCTCTTCGGCTGCAGTTTCCCTTACTCCATGGGCTGGCATGGGGCACCCTTCAACAACGAGGACGCCAGCCCCTGGCAGCTGCACGCCCACTTCTACCCCCCGCTGCTGCGCTCAGCACAGATCCGCAAGTTCATGGTGGGCTACGAGATGTTGGCCGAGGCACAGCGCGATCTCACGCCAGAGCAGGCGGCGGCCGCACTGCGCGCGGTTGCGGCGGTGCACTACCGCGCGACGGGCGCGCCCACCCCATGAGTCTGGCGCAGCTGCGGGCCCGGGCCGAGTCGGCCTTCGTGTCGGCCTTCGGGGCGGCCTCCCAGGCCTCGGTGCAGGCGCCCGGGCGCGTCAACCTGATGGGCGAGCACACCGACTACAACGCCGGCTTCGTGCTGCCCTGCGCCATCGACCGACGTACCGTCATCGCGCTGGCACGGCGCAAGGATCGGCGCGTGCGCGTGCGCGCGCTCGACCTGTCTGAGGGCTGCGACGAGTTCGATCTTCAAGAGCCCTTGAGCCACCGGCTTGAGCAGCCCTGGACGGCCTATGTGCGGGGCATGGTGCAGCAACTGCTCCAGGCTGACCCCGCGTTGCCCGGCCTGGACATGGTGATCACGGGGGACGTTCCCCAGGGCGCCGGCCTGTCCTCCTCGGCGTCGCTGACGGTGGCCGTGGGCACAGCCTTTCGCGCCGCAGGTGCGCTAAAGGATGCTGACGCGACGGCCCTGGCGTTGATGGCCCAGCGTGCCGAAAACCTCTTCGTGGGGTGCCAGTGCGGCATCATGGACCAGCTTGTTTCAGCCCGGGGCCGTGACGGACACGCGCTGCTGATCGACTGTCGCAGCCTGGAGGCCCGGCCCGTTGCGCTGCCAGAAGGCGCCTCCGTCTTGATTGCACATTCCAGGGTGGAGCGCGGGCTGGTGGACAGCCAGTACAACGAGCGCAGACAGGCCTGTGAACGCGCAGCGCAACACTTCGAGGTGCCCGCGTTGCGTGATGTCACGGCCGAGCAGCTGTCGAGCAGCACGCTGGACCCGCTGACCCTGCGCCGCGCCCGCCACGTGGTCACCGAGAACGCCCGCACCGTGCAAGCCGCCCAGGCGCTGGCGCAGGGCGATCTCCCGGCCTTGGCCAAGCTCATGGCCGAGTCCCATGCCTCGATGCGGGACGACTTCGAGATCACGGTGCCTGCGGTGGACCGCCTCGTGGAGATCATCACCTCGGCCCTGAGCGGCGCCGGGGGTTGCCGGATGACCGGCGGCGGATTCGGAGGCTGCGCGGTGGCTGTGATGCCGGCCGAGTGCGTGGCCGCGGTGCAGTCGGCGGTGCGGCGGACCTATAGGTCGCCCCAGGGCTTGGAGGCCCAGATCTTCGTGTGTTCGGCCGGACCGGGAGCCGGCCCGGTGACCGCCCAGGCAAGCTCCATGGTGCAAACACCTAGCAGCGGACTTATTGACGAATGATTCAATAAGATTGGTCCTTGCCAGCAGGCAGGCGCTGTCCAACGGATGCCGGACATGAACCAGCCCACTTCTCCTGCGCTTTCACGCTCCGCCATCTGGGCCTTCGGCCTCGTGGCGCTGCCCCTGTCCACCATCGGCCTGCCGCTGACCATCTACCTGGCGCCCTTCTACTCAGCGGAGATGGGTCTGTCGCTGGCCGCGCTGGGCACCGCCATGATGCTGGCGCGGGTGGTGGACGTCGCCGTGGACCCTTTCATAGGCGTGGCCAGCGACCGCATGCGCAGCCGCTTCGGGCGCCGCAAGCCCTTTCTCGTGGTGGGCGCAGCGGTGGTCATCCTGGGCATGGTGCAGCTCTTCAACCCGCCCAAGGGCGTGAGCCTCGCGTACTTCCTGGGCTGGCTGGCCGTCATGTACGCCGGCTTCTCCATCGTTCAGGTGACGCATCGAGCCTGGGGGGCCGAGCTGTCACCCCACTATCACGAGCGCACGAACATCTCTTCGGTGCGGCAGTTCTTCTCCACCGGCGGGCTCATCGTTTCCACACTGGTGCCGGCCCTGGTGCTGGCGCAGGCCGGTGCCAAGTCCTCCGATGTGCTGACTTCCTTGAGCCTGATGATGGTCATCGTGCTGCCGCTGACGGTGGCGCTGAACCTCTGGCTCACGCCTGAGCCGCCAGCCGGCCCGATACCGCCCCGCCAGCCCATCGACTGGAAGGGTCTGTGGCGCGCTCTGCGCCGCAACGGGCCCCTGCGTTGCATCCTGCTGGTGCTGTTCATCGGGTTCAGTGCCGAGACCTTCCGCCAGACGCTGACCGTCTTCTATGCCCGTGACGTGATCGGCCTGAAGAACCTGGGCCTGATCTATGTCTGTTACTTCATCAGTGCTTTCGTGGGCGTGCCGGCCTGGCGCTGGTTTGCCAAGCGCACCAGCAAGCACCACGCGTTGTGCGCAGGCATGGTGATCGCCATCGCCACCAACCTGGGCCTCTACACCTTGGGGCCCGGGGATGTGGCGTTGTTCACCGCCATGTTCATCATCAAGGGATTCTGCTTCGGGGCGTTGGATCTGCTGCCGGCTGCGATGCTGGCCGATGCGGCGGATGTGGACACCGCCATCACCCGCAAGTCCCGCGTGGGCCTGCTGTTCGCCGTATCGGGCGTGGTCACCAACCTGGGCCAGGCCGTGGGTCAAGGCCTGTCGCTGAACGCGCTGTCGTGGGTGGGCTACCGGGCCGCAGGCGAGACCAGCGAGGCAGCGCTGTCGTCCATGCGCGTGCTGTATGCGCTGGTGCCCAGCGTGGTACTGGCCATCGCGCTGCTCATCTGCTTGCGCTACGGTCTGACAGCCGCGCGGCACGAACGCCTGCGCTTGGCGCTGCAACGCAGGCAGGAAAGAGCGCAGGCCTGAACTGGAGGCGATCGAGATCGTGAACCCGGCCCGGCAGCGCAGCGCAGTGAGGAGCGCCTGGCCTGTCCATGAATGAGGTGGCTTGGGTTTCGAAGAGCCAGGAGCCATGGGAATCGGAGCGCTGCTGACTGGAGGACCCACTCCATGGCGGTCTAGAACAACTGCAAAGCCGAACTGCTCTTGACCTCTTCCATGACGGCATAGGTGCGCGTCTCGCGCACCCCGGGCAGTTGCCACAGCACCCGTCCCGCAAAGACACGGTAGGCGTTCATGTCGGCACTGCGTGTCTTGAGAAGGTAATCGAAGCCACCGGCCACCATGTGGCACTCCAGGATCTCGGGGTGGGCCTGCACGGCGGCCTTGAACTGCTCGAAGACATTGGGGGTGGTGCGGTCCAGCAAGACCTCCACAAAGACCAGCATGCCCGCCCCGAGCTTCACGGGGTCCAGCCGGGCCCCATAGCCCAGGATGAACCCTTCTCGGGTGAGCCGCTGCACGCGTGCAAGCACGGCGGTGGGCGACAAGGCCACTTCTTCGGCCAACTTCAGATTGCTGATCCGGCCGTCACGCTGCAGCACATCCAGGATGCGCAGGTCGATTCGGTCCAGCTGGATCGGGCTTGAGTTCATGAAGCTACTTATTCGGTATGAGCGATCGAAATTAGCGAAAGATTTTGTCTGAATTCCGCATCATGGAGACCCTTGGGTGGCCAATCGGCCTCTGAGTGAATCAAGTTGATGGAGGCCGGGATGACCGCGAATCAAACAGACCCTGCTCGCTTTGCAAGACCAGAGCAAGGGACGCAGGCAGACATCCGAACGGATATCACGCGGGAGCAGGCACTGCAGCATGATGCTCTGGCAGCGCCGCCAGGGGCTGTGTTCCACATTGGTGCTGCTGCCACGGCCAGAAGCGCGCTGCGGGACGCCGTGTCCCGTGCCACTCGGGCTCCGGAGTCCAAAGTCATCCGGCCGCTGCTGTCATGGGCCCGGCCAAGCCAGCAGCAGGCTGCTCGAACAGGCGCCTTGGCACGCGAACTGGTGAAGGCCCTGCGCGCGGAGCCAGCGCAGGGCGGCCGCGCCAGTCGCGTGCAGGCCCTGATGCAGGAGTACGCCCTGTCCACCGAGGAAGGTGTGGCGCTGATGTGTCTTGCCGAGGCCCTGCTGCGCATTCCTGACGATGCGACGCGGGACGTGCTCATCCGGGACAAGATCGGGCGCGGGCAGTGGCAGCAGCACCTGGGTCAGAGCGGGTCGCCATTTGTCAACGCCGCGTCCTGGGGGCTGCTGCTCACTGGCAAGCTGGTCAGTGCCCACAGCCAGGCATCACTGGGCGGCGCGCTGGTACGCCTCATCAGCCGAGGCGGTGAACCTGTGATCCGCAAGGGGATGGAACTGGCCATGCAAATGCTGGGCGAGCAATTCGTCACCGGGCAGACGATCGCTCAAGCGCTGGAGCGCTCGCGCGAGATGCAAGCGCAGGGCTTCAGGTACTCGTACGACATGCTGGGCGAGGCAGCGCTCACCGACGAAGACGCCCGGCGCTACTTCGCCGCCTACCAGGACGCGATCCATGCCATCGGCCGCTCAGCCAACGGGCGCGGCGTCTTGGACGGGCCGGGCATCTCGATCAAGCTGTCGGCCCTGCATCCACGGTACACGCGAAGCCAGCGCGACCGGGTGATGCAGGAACTGCTGCCCCGCGTGCTGACGCTGGCCGAACTGGCGTGCCAATTCGACATCGGCCTGAACATCGATGCCGAAGAGTCAGAACGCTTGGACCTGTCGCTGGACCTGCTGGAGGCCCTGTGTCAGGCCCCCAGCCTGGACGGTTGGGCCGGGATCGGTTTTGTGGTGCAGGCCTACCAGAAGCGCTGCCCGGCGGTCATCGATCACATCGTGGACCTGGCTCGCCGCACTGGGCGCCGACTCATGGTTCGGCTGGTCAAGGGCGCGTACTGGGACAGCGAGATCAAGCGCGCCCAGGCCGAGGGGCTTGCCGACTACCCGGTGTACACCCGCAAGCACCATACGGACATCGCATATCTGGCGTGTGCACGCCGCATGCTGTCTGAAGCTGAGGCCATCTTTCCCCAATTCGCCACCCATAACGCCCACACCGTCGCCAGCATCGTCTGCATGGCGCAGGAACTGCGCGGGGACTTCGCCCACGGCCAGTATGAGTTCCAGTGTCTGCACGGCATGGGGGAGGGGCTGTACCGCCAGGTCGTGACACATGGCGAGCAGGCGCGCCCCTGCCGCATCTACGCCCCGGTGGGCACGCACGAGACCTTGTTGGCCTATCTGGTCAGGCGTTTGCTGGAGAACGGCGCCAACAGCTCCTTTGTGAACCGCATTGCGGACCCCAGCGTGTCGATCGACGAACTGCTGAAGTGCCCGGTAGAGCATGCGCTGGAGGAGGCAGAATTGTCGGGCCAGGCGCCGGGCCAGCCGCATCCTGCCATCCCGTTGCCCTCTCGGCTGTATGGCTCGGCACGCCTGAACTCCCAAGGCCTGGACCTGGCCCACGAGCCCACCCTGCAGAGGCTGTCGCAGCAGATGTCCACCTGCCTGGGGCCCATCGAGATAGCACCCCTGTTGGCGAGCCCGGTGGCGATCCCGGCAAGCACGGGGACTGGCGACATGTCTGTGCTGCTGCGCAACCCCGCCGACCCGGCAGACCTCATTGGTACCGTCAGGCAGGCCTGCGCTGCGGAAGTGGAGGCGGCGCTGGCCAGTGCCGCCGAACAAGCTGTGGCCTGGGCCGGCACGGCACCGGCTGTCAGAGCCGATCTGCTGGAGCGGGCCGCCGACCTCCTGCAGTCTGACGCCGCACCGTGCCTGGCGCTGCTCATCAGGGAGGCAGGCAAGACCTGGCCGCATGCCGTGGCCGAACTGCGCGAGGCCGTGGACTTCCTGCGCTACTACGCTGCGCAGGTTCGTCGCGACTTCGACAACGCCACCCATCCTGCGCTGGGGCCGGTGGTGTGCATCAGCCCCTGGAACTTTCCCCTGGCCATCTTCACGGGGCAGGTAGCCGCGGCCCTGGCGGCGGGCAACACGGTCCTGGCCAAGCCCGCCGAGCAGACGCCGGCCGTCGCCGCCCTGGCGGTCCAGGCCCTTTGGAAGGCGGGTGTCCCCCAGTCAGCGGTGCAGCTCCTGCCCGGCACGGGGGCCCAGGTGGGTCAGGCGCTGGTGGCGGATGCACGCGTGCAGGGCGTGATGTTCACGGGGTCCACGCAAACGGCCCGGCTGCTGCAGACCACCCTGTCCAGGCGGCTCGACGCTCGAGGTCGGCCGGTCACGTTCATCGCCGAGACCGGGGGACAGAACTGCATGGTGGTGGATTCATCGGCCCTTCTCGAACAGGTGGCCGCCGATGCGGTGGCCTCGGCCTTCGAGGCCGCTGGACAGCGTTGATCGGCGCTGCGCGTGCTTTGCGTCCAAGAGGACGTGGCTCCTCGCTTGATCGACATGCTGCTTGGAGCGATGGCGGAGCTTCGCCTGGATGTGCCCACTCACCTGCACATCGACGTGGGTCCGGTGATCGATGAGCGCGCCAGAGCTGCGATCGAGGCCCATGTGGACGCGATGCGTGCCAAGGGACGCCGGGTGCACCGCCTGGGGCGCAGCCCGGCCGACGGCACCTGGGTCGTGCCCACCCTGATTGAAATTGACCGCATCGACGAGCTGGAACGTGAGGTGTTCGGTCCCGTGCTGCATGTGCTTCGCTGGCGCCGGGATCAGCTGGACTCTTTGCTGCAGGACATCGAGGCGACCGGCTATGCACTGACGTTGGGGATTCACTCGCGCATCGATGAGACGATCAAGCGGGTGGTGCAGAACACCTCGGCTGGGAACGTCTACGTCAACCGCAACATGGTCGGGGCCGTGGTGGGTGTCCAGCCGTTTGGCGGCCACGGCTTGTCGGGCACGGGGCCGAAGGCCGGTGGTCCGCTGAACCTGCTGCGGCTGGTGGCCCAGTGCCCCGAGGACGCCGCACTCAGCAGCCTGCGGTCAACTCGCGCCCCGCACCTGGCCGACGCGACGCCGGCGCTTTCGGCATTGCACCGGTGGGCCTTGGACACGCAGCGTCCGTCTTTGGCCGATGCCTGCATGAAGTTCGCAGCCATCCATCCCTCTGGGCTTGAGGTTGAACTGGCGGGCATCACGGGTGAACGCAACTTGTACCAGTTGCGAGGCCGGCAGGCCATCACCTGCCGCGTCGGACACCAGGCGACGGCCGAGGACGACGCTTTGGTGCAACTGGCGGCTGTGCTCGCCGCTGGGGGGCAAGTCCTCTGGCCCAAGAACAGCCAGACTCAGGCATGGCGTGATCGCCTGCCCAAGGCCGTGCAGGAGCGGGTGAGGATAGTGAGCCTCGATGCAGCGTCACCTCATCCAAGCCCGTGCTGGCTCGTCCACGCCAGCCCGCAGGAATTGCAGGCCTTGGTGGCGGAAGCCGCCAGCTGTTCTGGGCCCATCGTCACCCTTATCGCCCTGCAACCTGGCGAGGCCCAAATGCCGCTGCATCAACTCACCGTCGAGCGCAGCGTCAGCACCAACACGGCGGCTGCCGGTGGCAATGCCAGCTTGATGATGTTGGCAGTCTGACTCGGTTTGTACCTGCACAGGGTGGGGGATGCAGGTACAGGGCCTCCATCCTGACCGTGTTGCAGGACTCGGGATGGATGCGGCTCGCGACAATCGCCAGGCTTGGTCTTCGCAGCGGGCCCGCCGACTACGCTGTGGACTTGTGGAGAGTAGCCTGGACTTCCGCCAGTGTCACTTCCAGCGGCCTCCTGACCCATCTCATGATCAGGGCACTCAGCAGCATCAACGGGGCACTGATCGATGCAATGGCCACCAGCAGGCCCCGCGGATGGGTGGACCCGAAGAAGTCCGACAACCAGCCCACCGCCAGCGGGCCCAAGGCCGTGGAGAGCGCCATCACGGCGCCCGAGATCGCGATCACGCGCGCCCTCAGCGGCGCGGGTGCAATGCCCTGCCACAAGCCGGGCAAGACGGCGCTGAAAGCCACGGCCAGCGCCCCCAGCACGAACACGGCGCCCAGCACGGCCCAAGCCGATGGCGCCCACGCCATCAGCACGGCAGGCAGCAAGGCGACAGCTGCGAGGTACTGGCCGGTGTGCATTGCCAGCGCATCGCCGAAGCGCTGGCCCCAGCGCTGCACGGTCAAGGTGGCCACGGCAATGCCGACAAGGCTGGCCACTCCCAATACGCCACCCAGTTGCACGCCCACCTCGGACGGCGGCACCCCGAACACCCGCGTGAGCGCTGGCGCCAGCCAGGCCATGATGGGTGAAAACGCCGCCACGCAGGCCGAGGCCGATCCGAACACGCCGGCCAGCGTGCGCCAATGGCGTTTCAGGTAGGGCACGAGCGCAGGCGCCTCTGTGGCGGGGCCCTGCGCGGCCGACACGGAACGGCCATGGTCAGCGCGGATGGCCATCACCAGCAGCGCAAACACGGGCCCCGGCAAGGCCACGGCGTAGAACACCACGCGCCAGGCTTCCAGGCCCTTCAGGAACTCGGGGAACCGATGCGCCTGCGACTCGACCCAACCGAAGGCCATGCCGCCCAGCACCATGCCGAGCGAGAAGCCCACCATCGAGGCCGTGTAGAAGACGAGGTTCGCGCGGGCCCGCTGACGGCCGTGAAACAGGCTGGGGATCATCGCGTAGACGATGGCGCCCAAGCCGGCCTCGGCCAGAGCCAGGCCCACGGTGCCCAGAAACAGCTCGTTGAAGTCGGCCGCGAAGCCGCGCCAGGCCGTGGCGGCCGACCAGGCCACGATGCACAGCGACAGCACGATGCGCCGGTCGAAGCGGTCGGCCAGCCATGCCAGCGGAATGCCGCCCACGGCCGCCGCCAGCGTCAGGCCCAGGCCCTGCAGCATGCCGATCTGCAGGTCGGTCAGCGCGAAGGTGTTGCGCACCGGCTCCAGCGCGATGGTGAGCACCTGCCGGTCGAGCGACGCGAAGATCGACACCGCCACGAGCACCGCCAACGCCAGCCAGGCGGACGCCGGTGCCTTGTCGGGTTCAGCGTGAAGGTCGCTCATGCGCCACCTCCGAGCACCGCCCGCTCGATGCGAACCGGCGCTTTCAGCACCTGCCCGCGGATGTACTCGACTGGCGCTTCAGCCAAGGTGGAGCCCCGATGGATGGACCGCACCACCTCCATGCCGCGCACCACCCGGCCGAAGGCCGCGAAGCCCAGCCCGTCGGCGTTGCGCAGGCCGCCTTCGTCCAGCGTCGGCTGGTCGCCCAGGCAGATGAAGAACGCGGCGGCGGTGGCCGTTCCCGGTTCGGAGCGCGCCAGCGACACGGTGCCATCCTGGTGACGCAAACCGCTCATCGAGGTGGGCTCGTGCGCCAAGGGTTCCAAGGTCGCTGACCCGTCCGCTGCTGCGGCCTGCACCACCTCGATGGGCGGCGATCCGCGGTCGTTGTCGGCACGCACGCATCGCCAGAACGTGCCGCCGCCGTAGTGGCCTGTTTGCACACAGTGCAGGAACTGGCCTGCCGACAAGGGCGCGCGGTCGGAGTACACCTCGACTTCGATCGCCCCGAGGGCGGTGTGCAGCGTCACCGTGGTCGCGCCGCGGGCCTCGATCCCGGGCGGGTGCTCAGACCGCGCCATGCTCGGCCCCCGCCCCTGCGGTGGGCGGCTGCGCGTTGGCAGCCAGCCTGGCCATCAGCTCGGTCATCAGGTCGCGGAATGGTGCTGGCGCGGGCGGCGTCTGGCCGAACAGGTGCTGGACGAAGTAGTCCAGGCGCCGGCGATGCCCATAGCCCGTCCACTCGTGCCGTGCGCGCGGCAGCGCCACCAGGTCCACGTCCTTGTGCTGCTCGATCAGCGCCTGCACCAACTGGAACAGTGCCGCAGGGTGGCAGCCGCCGTCCAGCAGGCCGTGCACCAGCAGCAGCTTGCCGCTCAAGCCTGCGGCGTAGGTCTTGGCCGCCTGCTGGCGGTAGAGCGCCTCGTCGTAGGGGCCGTGGTAGCGCTCGCCCCAGCTGTGCCAGAACAAGGCCTGGTCGTAGTTGCCGCCGCCGGCCACTGCCACCTTGAAGAAGTCTCCGTGACGCAAGGCTGCCAGCGCACTCAGGTAGCCGCCGCCCGAGAACCCGGTGATGCCGACGCGGTCGAGATCGATGGCCGGTTCACGCTCGGCGAGTTGCCGGATCGCAGCGACATGGTCCTCGAGGTTCGATGCCGTTTGCAGGGCCCCGTACGACGCCTGGCGAAAGGCCCGCTCGCGGTAGGCCGTGCCCCGGCCGTCCAGCACCAGCACCCGGGCGCCCAGCGCCGACAAGGCCATGGCCTCCTGGAACGTGCCGGGCAACAGGGTGTCGGCAAAGGCCGACTTGGGCACGAAGGAGACCTGCGGTCCGCCATACACGAAGTCGATCAGCGGGGCCTTGTCGCCCGTGGGCTCGTGCGGCGCGAAGAGCAGGCCCTGCACCGGGGTCACCCCGTCGGCGGCCAGCAGGCTCACCGCCTGCGGCCAGCGCCAGTCGGCCGGCAGGCCGCAGTCCGCGGCCTGTTCCAGCAGCGCCACGAAGCGACCGTCGCGGCGACGCAGCACGGTCTCGGGCAGCCGGTCGGTGGCACCGATGGTTTCCACGAAGTACTCGCCGCTCGGCGACAGGCCGCACACGGCGGAAGGGTCGCCGCCGAGCAGACGGCAGGCGATCAGCTCGAACTGATCGGCCCGCCACACGATGTGGTCTCCTGGCGCGTCGGACAGCACGCGCAGTTCGCCGGTGTCGAGGTGGGCGATGCAGGGCTTGCGCAGGTAGGGGTCTTCGTCCGCGGTAATGCCGCCGGCCAGGAAGAACACCTCGCGCCGCGCCGCGTCCACGGCCAGCACTTCGCGCACCTGCCAGTCGCCGCGCGTCACCGCGTGCTGCACGGTACCGCTGCGCAGGTCCACGAGATCGAGGTGGCCGCGCCCGCTGCGCTCGGAGTACCAGAGCAGTTCCTCGCCTCCGGCCAGCGGAAACACCAGCGCCGGCGCGTACACCACCACGCTCAGCTCCAGCGGCGTCTCGCTGCGCTCGCTGAAGACAACACGGCACTGCCCGCTCTCGACGTCGAAGGCCACCACGTGCGCGGCCTTCTCGCCTCGCTCGATGTCCACGAAGTACGCCGTGCGCGAATCGGCCGACCACCAGGCCAGCGCCGCCGAGAACGGCGTGTCGTTCATGCGCACCGCACTCAAGCGCGGGTAGCGGGCTTCGACCTGGCGGCCCGTGGCCACCTCCAAGGCCAGCATGCGGAACTCGGTGGCCTTGGCATCGGCCGGCAGGCTGGTGAGGTTGCTGCTGACGTGCGGCCGACCGCCGGCCGGCGGTGCGTAGTCCATCAGCGGCAGCGGGCTGACATGGCGGTCGTCGGCCTGCAGCGTGAAGAACCAGCGCGAGTCCGGCGACCAGCGCCCCTCCAGCGCCCCGCCAAACCGTTGCGTCAGCTCGCGCATGGCGGCCGGCGCGCCGGCATACGAATGGGTCGACGTTCCGTCGCGCGTCAGGGGCCGCTCCTGACCAGTGGCGATGTCGCGCAGCCAGAGGTTGTCGCCGCGCACCAGCACGGCGCTGCGGCCGTCAGGAGCACTCGCCCAGCTCGACGCCGACGTCTGTGGAACAGGCTCCAAGGCCGCGCCATCCGGCTCTCCCAGGCGCCAGCACCAGCTGCGGCCAAAGGCAGTGAAGTGGGCCCGGCGCAGATCGTCGTCGAAGCGCAAGCCCTGGAGGATGAGGGCGTCGGGCGCCACTGCCGCACCCAGCGCGGCAGCCAGCGCCTGCGCCACCGTGTCGAGCGCCAGCTCGCAGCAGGCACGCCCCGTGCTTGCGTCAACCACCCGAATCTGCCGCCGGCCTTGTGCTTGCCGCTCGTACTAGAAGCGCTCGGTCCGGCCGATCCAGTGCGGCAGCACCGTGCCGTTGGCCACCCAGCGGTGGCTGTCGTTCAGCAGTGCTTCGCAGCGTGAGTACCGTGCTTGCCAGCCAAGCCTCATTGCCCGGCGCCCATCAGGGTATCCATCAGGAAGGTGATGCGCTTGGCCATCATGTCAGGCCGCTGCAGCGGGTCGCTCACGCCATGGCCGCCGCCCTCGGGCTCGAGGAAGTGCACCGGCGCGCCCACGTCCATCAGCCGGTGGGCCAGCTTGCGGGCATGGCCGGGGCCGACGCGGTTGTCGGTGGTGGCCACGGTCACCAGGTAGGCCGGGTGGTCCGCGCCCTTCTTCACGTTGTGCACTGGCGAGTAGGCGCGCAGCCAGGCGGCGGCCTGCGGGTCCTTCGGGTCGCCGTACTCGTTGATCCATGCCGCGCCCATGCCCATCTCGGGGAAGCGCAGCATGTCGGCCAAGGGCACGTCGCTGACGACGGCGCCGTACAGGTCGGGCCGCTGCGTGCCGGCCACGGCGGCCAGCAGCCCGCCGTTGGACATGCCGAACACGCCCAGGTGCTTGCGCGCGGTGTAGCCGCTGTCGATCAGCGCCTGCGCCACGGCGTGGAAATCGTCGTAGGAGGTTTGGCGCTTCTCGCGCATGGCTGCCTGGTGCCAGGCCGCGCCCTGTTCACCGCCGCCCCTGATGGCCGGCACCACCAACGCACCGCCGCGGTCGAGCCACTGCTTGAGCGTGGCGCCGCCGTAGAGGCCCCCCATCATGGTGGTGAAGTAGGCTGGCGAGACTGAGATGCCGAAAGCCCCATAGCCGGTCATCAGGGTCGGCACCGGCCCGGGCTTGCGCACCCGCGGGCCGACCACGAAGTACTCGATGGCCTGGCCGTCACGACTGCGGGCCTGGCGCAGCTCCACCTGCAGCGCCGAGGCATCCAGCGCGGGTGCGCCAGCGTCCAGGACTGTGCGCTGCCCGGTCGTGCGCACCAGCTCCTGCACCGGCGGCACCAGGAAGCCATTGCGCATGACAACAAAGGCATCACCCTCGGCGTCGCCGCTGTCCACCGCGGGCGTGACGCCGGGCTCCGCCGACACCAGGTTCGTGGCACGCCAGCCTTCTGCTTCGCGCCGCGCGAGGTCCACGCGCAAGGCCAGCCCGCTGCGCAGCGGCAACGCGACGGCATCGCGCGAGACTTGGAAGCTGTCAAAGGTGTCGACCACCTCGCGCGGCCGGGCGGCGTACACCACCTCGAACTTGCCGTCGCCGGCCAGCGGCACAGCCACCACGCTGTCGGCGGGCACCGTGCGGCCGTCGCGTTCGGCCGGGGCCGCCAGCTGCGCGAACAGGTGCGTGGCGTTGGCCGCGAAAGCCATCTTGAGCTTGGGGGGCAGCGGCAGCGCCCGCACCTGGCCATCGGCCGTCACACGGTGCAGCGCGAAGGTGGAGTAGTCGATTGCCTGCGCCAGCACGGCCTGCCCGCCGGCGCCGGCATCCACCGGCATGAACAGGGCGTGCTTCGGTTCCAGCCGCAGCACCGCCTTGGCCTCGGCCAGCTGCGTGCCGCGCCGCCACAGCACGGCCTGGGCCGGCCAGCCGGTCATGGTGCGAGGCGTATCGCCCAGCGTGTGGCCCAGCAGCAGCGTGTCGGCATCGACCCACACGGCCATGCTGCGCGACTTTGCGACCCTGAAGCCACCTTCGACGAAACGGCCGGTGGCCAGATCGAACTCGCGCAGTTCGGACTCGTCGCCGCCGGCTTCGTGCAGGCTGAGCAGGCACCGCGTGCGCGACGGCGCCAGGCAGGCCGATGCTTGCCAATGCAGCTCGAAGTCCTTGCCTGCCTGCCGACCCAGCGCGCCAACGTCGAGCATCGTGCGCCAGGGGCCCAGGCCGTTTGCCTGCCGTGCAGCGGTCTGCAGCAGGCCCTTGGGGTGCTCCGCCGTCTTGTGCAGCCGCACCGCCTGGGCACCGGCCAGGGTGATGCTGGCCACCTGGCCGGCGCTGCGGTTGAGCTGCGTCAGCTCGTCCAGCAATGGTTTGTAGCGCGGCGAGGCCTGCAGCGCCGCGGTGCTGCGCTCGGTGGCCGTGCGGGCCCAGGCCAGCGCGCGTGCGGACTGCGGCGGCTCCAGCCACTGCAGCTCGTCGGCGGCTGCCTGGGCAAAGGCCCCGTCGCCCATCGCCATCACGCCCAACGCCGCCACGGCCAGCGTCCGCCCTGCTCGATCAACGGCCCAGCGCATAGCGCAGTTCCAGCCCGAGGGTACGCGGACGCAGCCGGATCGACGAGACGTCGTTCACGCCTGGGCCCAGCGGCTGCACGGCGCGGTAGGTGACTGCGCCGTTGTCGTTGGTGAGGTTCTCGCCGAACAGCGAAAGCGTCCAGCCAGCGCGCTCGAAGCTGACGCGCGCGTTGGCGTTGTTGATGGCGTCGCCGGCCTGGTAGAGCGGGAACGAGGGGAACTCGCGCTTGCTGTGGTGCTGGAAGCCCAGCCGCGCCCGGCCCTGCCAGTCGCCGAAGGCCGCAAAGCGGTACTCCGCCGAGCCGCTGAGCGTGACCTTGGAGATCTCGTCCACTGGCTTGCCCTTGGCGATGCCCGTGCCCGGCACGTCGGCTGCGTAGCGCGCGTCGGTGTAGCTGCCGGCCAGCGTAAAGGTCAGCGCGGGCGACACGTCCAGCGCCACGCTGGCCTCGACGCCATCGGTCTTGGTGCCGCCGGAGTTGATGAGCCCGTTGAAGCCGGTGGTGCCGATGGGAATGCGCACCGTCACGTCCTTCCAGTCGCTGTGGTAGACCGCGGCTTCCACGGTCATGCGCTTGTCCAGCAGCACGGCCTTGGTGCCCAGCTCGTAGGTCCAGATCGAGTCGGGCTTGAGCGCGGCCGGCAGCGAGATGCCCAATGGGCCGGCCAGCGCCACCGAGGCCCCGGGTTGGTTCTGACCGGAGCGGAAGCCCTTGGAGGCGCTGGTGTAGACCTGCCAGTCGGGGCTCGCCTTCCAGGCCAGCGAGAAGCGCGGGTTGGTGCTCTTGAAGGTGTTGTCGGCGGGCGGCTGTGCCACACCGGAACTGGACTCGGTGCTCTGAAGCTGGTCCTGGAACCGCCGCACGCCCGCGGTCAGCTCCAGCGGCAGGCCGGGCAGGTTGTACGAGGCCTCGGCGAACACCGCTCGCGCGGTCGAATCCACGCGCCCGATGTCGTTCAGCCCAAAGAGGGCGAACTCGAACTTGTCGTCACGGCGGGATTGACGTTGGTACAGGCCGGCGGTCCAGCGCAGCGCCGACTTGCCGTTGGAGGCCACGCGCAACTCGTGTGCGGCCACGTCGATGTCGATCGTCGAGACCAGGGTGCCGCCGAATAGACTGCCCGACAGTGGCAGCACCAGGCTGCTGCGCGAGTAGCTGTAGAACAGCGAGGCCGCGTCGAAGTCATAGGCGGCGGAGACGCCGGCCAGTTCGTACTTCGAGGAGCTCGACAAGACTGTGTTCGGCAGCGTGCCCTGGTCGGTGGCATTGCTGCCGCCCTTCGGGTAACGGCCGTCGAAGCTCCACCAGGTGGCGTTCAGGGTGAGGCGATCGGTCGCATCCCAGCGCACGCGCACGCGCGCCGTGTCGATGCGCGAGGTGTTGACGTTCTGGGCGCCGGTTGCAGCGTCGTCGATCCAGCCCGACAGCTCTTCGTGCGTGGCCGCCACCCGAACGGCCAGCCGCTCGCCCAGCGGCACGTTCACCATGGCCTTGGCGCCGCTGTTGTCGCCGCCGCCCGACGTGCGCGACCCCCCCAGTTGGCCGGCGAAGCCGAACTCGCCGAGACGGGCGTTGTTGGTGAGGATGCGCACCGTGCCGCCCATCGACCCTTCGCCGAAAAGGGTGCCTTGCGGACCCCGCAGGATCTCGACCCGGTCCAGGTCCCAGGCGCGCACATCCGGGGCGATGGGCACGGTGACGCCGGTGAAGGGCAGGTCGTCGAGGTAGTAGCCGTTCTCGTTGGCGCCGAGCGAGGTGGAGATGCCGCGGATGGCCACCCTCGGTCCATAGTACCCGGAGTCGTACGAGCTGACCCCTGGCGCGTCCTGCAGCACCTCGGTGACGCTGGACGCGCCGCGGCGCCGCAAACCTTCGCCCGTGATCGCGGTGACGGCGATCGGCACGTCTTGCGCCCGCTCGGAGGCCTTGCGCGCGGTGACCATGACCGACTGCGCCGCAGCGGCTTCACCGACCGGGCTCGGTGCTGCTGCGGCTGCTGCGGCCGCGGTAGGGCGGAGTGTGGCCGCGCCCGGGCCGGTGTCGACGATCTGCACGCCCGTACCTTCGAGCATGCGGGCCAGCGCCTCGCGTGGCGCCAGCGTGCCGCTGACGGGCTTGGTCGTCACGCCGCGCACCACTTCGGGGGCGTAGAGGAGCTGGAACTTGGTGGCCTCGACGAAGCGCTGCAGCGCCTGCGCGGCCGGCATTGCCGGGATGGTGATGACCTGGGCCTGCGTGGCACCTTGCGCTCTGGCGAGAGGCAAGGTTGCCAGACCGGCGGTGGCCAGCACAACGGCGAGAGCCACAGGGCGCAGGATGAGATGGGGGCGGGGCATGCGGTCTCCTCAAGTCGTGGAGGTCGAGATCAGGATCGATCCGCGTATCGACGCTTCAGCCGGCCAGGGCCCCAACAGGGAAAACCCGACATGCTGCGCCCGGAACAGAGAGCCTCAACGCGCCCTGTGGCGCGAGATCACATAGCCTTCCGGGCGCTGCTCGACCTGCAGACCAAAGCCCTGCTGCAGGCTGCGCAGGAACACGGGGATCTCGCGCGTGGAGAACGCCCCCGAGACGCGTACATCGCGAAGTGAAGGATCGTCCAAGGTCAAAGGGGTCGCGCCGTAACGATTCACCTGTTCGATCGCCATGGCCAGGGGTGTGTTGTCGAACACGATGCGGTCCTGCTGCCAGGCGAGCTTGTGCTCGAGCGCCAGGGCGGGCAGCGAGCGCAGGACGACGACCTGTTCCTGCTCGCTGGCAGACTGCCCCACGACCAGGCGAACCGGCGGCTGCGCAGGCAACGCCCTCGACACACCCGGCGCGTGGACCGCGGGCTGGGCCTTGAGGAGTTCGACCACCCCTTCGAAGACCGTCACCTCTGCCTGCCCGTTCGCCTGCCGGCGCACCAGAAAGCGGGTGCCGACGGCGCGGACGATGGTCGAACCGGCCACCACCTCGAACGGTCGCGAGGCGTCCTTGGCGACGTCGAAGAGGCCCTCTCCCGCCTCCAGCTCTATGCGCCGACGTTCCTTGCTGAACACCACCAGCGCCTTCGAGCCGGTGTTCAGGTGCATGCGTGAACCGTCAGCCAGCGGGACCGGCCGGTGCTCGCCCACGCCAGTGCTGTGAGCCTGAGCCTGAGCCTGAGCCTGAGCCTGAACAGCGACCTGTGGTGGCGTGCTCGGCTGAGCGAACCACAGGCCCCCGGCCACCAGCATGCAGGCGCAGGCTGCGAAGGCCGGCGCCAGCCATCGAAACGGTCCGGCCTGGCGGCCAGGACCGAAGGCTGCGGGCGAAGTGGCAGGTGCCGACACCGCCTTGGCCGCCGAGCTCCACAGCATCGCATGCACATCCAGCAACTGCGCATGGTGCGGGTCTTCATCCAGCCAGGACCGTAGCTGCACACGCTCTGAAGCGCTCAGCGGGCCGGCATCAATGCGCAGGATCCAGCGCCGCGCCTGGTCCTCAGGGGCGGACCGCTCCGGGATGAGGACAACCTTAGCGCTCATCGCGGCCCCGCACCGATGCGCGGGCTCGGCTTGGCTCTGCTTGACGACGGTCTTTCGCAAAGCGCCTCATGGCACAACTGCAAGGCGTGAGTGATGTGCCGCTCGACCGTCTTGGTGGAGATGCTGAGGCGCTCTGCGATCTGCGCGTGGGACAGATCCGACAGCTTGCGCAACCGGAACACCTCCAGGCACTTGGGCGGCATGCGGGCCATGGCGGCCTCGACAGCAAGAATCATCTGGCGTTGCGAAAGGAGTTGCTCGGGATCCGTTCCTACTGCCTCAACGTCCGAGTCGCTCATGTCCCCCACCGCATCAGTGGCGCGAGAGGTGCGTTTGCGCAATTCGCTGAGCGCCAGATTCTTCGCCACCGTGTACAGCAGGGCTTCACTCACTGGCGTGCGGCCGCCCAGTTCGGCCGCGTAGACGCGCATGAAGGCCTCCTGGGACACCTCCGCGGCTTCGTCGGCATTGCCCAGCAGGCGCCGCACGAATCGCTCAAGCGCCCGCGCACGCTGCCGGTACATGTCAACTATGGCGGTCATGTGAGTGCTGAACGGCGTCCTTTGATGCAGGCGGGCGGCGGAAGAAAGCTCGCGCAGCGTGGTCTTGCTGCGGTTTACGGGTGGTCATTTCGACCGGCTGTCCTCCAATGACGTCCCAGACGCCCCTCTCCCCCACAGGGAAAACCCTCTCTTCACGCCCCGGCGAGACAACCCTGCGCAGCGGCTGTGCTGCGGGCCAGTGAGTCTTACATTTACGGGCCGCTGCGAGGTTGGCCTGGGGCTACCAGGTGCTGTGCTTAGGCGGCCTGTTGGTCGGCGGCCAGGTCGGCGAAGCGGCGCCCCCGGTGGGCCAGGCTCGCCAGCAGCGGAGCCGGTTGCCACAAGGCCCGGTCGTCCGGGCATCGTCGTGCCCACAGCTCCAGTCGGGCCAGGACCTGCGGCAACCCCAGGGTGTCGGCGTGATGCATGGGCCCGCCCTTCCAGCGCGGAAAGCCATAGCCGTGGAGCCAGACCGTGTCGATGTCGCCTGCGCGCAAGGCGACGCCTTCGGCCAGCAGCGCAGCCCCCTCGTTGATCAGCGCCAGCAGGCAGCGCTCGACGATCTCCTCATCGCTGATCTCCCGACGGGTCATCCCAAGGCGCCGGGCCTCGTGTCCGATCAAGGCTTGCACGGCGGGGTCGGGCACGGGTTGGCGAGAGCCCGGCTCGTAGCGGTACAGGCCTGCGCTCGTCTTGCAGCCGAGCCGTCCCTCGGCCACCAGGCGCCTCGCGATGGCGCCGTCGCGTGGGTCCGCACTGGCAGGCGCCTCGGCGGCGGCGCGCACACCCACGTCCAGCCCGACCAGGTCGCCCACGGCGTGGGGCCCCATGGGAAAGCCGAAGTTCACCAGGGCGCGGTCCACCTGCTGCGGTGAGGCGCCTTCGAGCAGCAGTCGCTCTGCCTGCCGACCGTATGGCCCCACCATGCGGTTGCCGATGAAGCCCGGGCCCACCCGGGCCACGACGGGCACCTTGTTCATGCGCCGGGCCAAGGCCATGCCATCGGCCAAGGCTTGAACAGAGGTGTGGGCGCCGCGCACCAGTTCCAGCAGCTGCATGGAGGGCGCGGGGCTGAAGAAGTGCAGGCCGAGCACGTCCTGCGGCCGCCGGGTTGCCGAAGCGATGAGGTCGATGTTCAGCGATGAGGTGTTGGTTGCCAGCAGGGCGCCAGAGCGACATAGCCTGTCCAGGCGCTCGAACACCTCGCGTTTGAGGGCCATGTTCTCGAAGACCGCCTCCACCACCAGGTCGGCCTCTGCGGCGCAGGACAGGTCGGCCTGTGTGCGCACGCGCTGGACGCGAAGAGCCGCCTCCTCGGCACTGATGCGGCCCTTCGCACTGGCGTTGCGCTGGTGCGCGTGAATGGCCTGCAGCGCCCGCTGACGCGCATCCGGATCGGGGTCTATCAAGTCCACCTGAATGCCGGCATCGGCCAGGCAGATGGCGATGCCATGCCCCATGGTGCCTGCACCGATGACCGTGGCCCTGTGGACCGGGCGCGCCGCCATGTCGCGCGGCACACCGGGTACGCGCCGTGCCCGGCGCTCTGCAATGAAGGCGTGTTGCAAGGCGGCCGCCTCGGGCGAACGCAGGCATTGCGCAAACCACCTGGACTCCAGGGACAGCCCTTCTGCCAGGCTCAGCTCGGATGCGGCGGCCACGCAGGCCTGGATGGCCGAGGCTGCGGGCTCGGGCAGCCTTCGCAAGGCGGGCGCCAAGGTCCACGTCGAGGCCTGTCGGGTCGGGCGCCGCCAGGCGCCCTGCGCCATCTGCAAGGCCAGACGACAGGCCTGCGGCACCGGAGGGTCCTGCGTCACGACATCCACCAGGCCGGCAGCCAGCGCCTGGTCGGGGGCGACCGGTCGCCCGCTGAGCATCAGCGCGAGCGCCGCCTGCGGGCCCACCAGCCGCGGCAGCCGTTGCGTACCGCCGGCGCTCGGCAGGAGCCCCAAGGTGATCTCCGGCAGGCCCAGCCGGGCATCGGCCTGGGCCACGCGAGCCTGACATCCCAAGGCCAGTTCCAGGCCGGCGCCCAACACATCACCGTGCAAGGCCGCCACCACGGGCTTGGGGCTGGACTCCAGTCGCGCCGTCAGCGCGTGGGGGTCGCCACCGGGGCGGCTGAAGCCATGGATGTCCGCGCCCGCGCTGAAGCTTCGCCCTTCGGCGGCCAGCACCAGGGCCTGCACCCCAGGGTCGGCCAGCGCCTCTTCCAAGGCGCTCAGCAGGGCACCGGCCAGCTCAGGCGAGAGGGCGTTGACGGGAGGGCGGTTCAGACGCAGCACCGCCACGGCGTCGAGGCGACGGATGGTCACCAGCCCAGGGGCTTCGGGCTCGCCGTGCTTCACGCACTCAGGGCTGCAAAGCGCTGCAGATGATGGTCCACGTTGCCCAGTTGCGCGTCCAGCGCCAGCAGGCGCTTGAAGGCGTGGCCGATGACGATGTCGTCGGTCATGCCCATGCCCCCGTGCAACTGCACCGACTGCTGGCTGACGAAACGTCCGACCTTGCCGAGCTGGACCTTCAGGGCGGACAGCGCCCGCGGCAGGTCAGGGTGACCTTCAGCCAGCCGCAGGGTGGCCAGCACCACGATGGAGCGCAACTGCTCGGCCTGCATGAACATGTCCACCATGCGGTGGCGCAGGCTCTGAAAGCGCGCCACGGCCTGGCCGAATTGCCGGCGTTGGCTGGTGTAGGCGATGGTCTGCTTCAGCAGCAGGTCCACCAGGCCCACCGCCTCCGCGCCCATGGCGGCCAGGCCACGGGCGTTGGCGGCCTCCAGGACAGCGTGTCCACCGTCGCGAGGGCTCAGCCGCGCTGCTTCGTCGACCGCCACGCCGTCGAGCTTGACGTCCGCGCCCCAGCCCGCGTCCACGAGCGGGTACGGCCTGCGGGTCAAACCCTGGGAATCGCCTGGCACCCAGAACAGGGCGATGCCATCGGGTGTGCGGGCCGACAAGATGAAGGCCTGCGCGTCATGGCCGCCGATGACCACGGACTTCTCGCCCGTCAGGCGCCAGCCCTCGCCCACGGGCTGGGCGGTGGCTTGCACCACCGAACGTTCATACCGGGCGGCGGCCTCGCCGCAGGCCAGGGCGACTCGGCAACGCCCTGCCTGCACTTCACTCAGCCGGAACGAGCGAGCCGGACCGGCCGGACTGTGCTTGAGCACCTCGCCGCCCATCACCACCGTCTGGAGGTATGGCTCCGCCACCAGGCCGGCCCCCAAGGCCTGCATGAGCAGCATGGTGTCCACAGGACCACCCTCCAGGCCGCCGTCGTCCGCCGCAAAGGGCAGCGACAGCCAGCCCATCTGCGCCATGGCCGGCCACAGTTTCACGCCGGGTTGGCGGCCCTCACGTCGCCATTGCTGCCACTGCTCGAAGCTGCAGCGCTCCTGCACGTAGCGCGCAGCGCTGTCCTGCAGCAGACGCTGCTCGTCGGTGAGATCGAAGTCCACGTGCGGTCGTGTCCGCTCCTCAGAACTTGTACTCGACCTGCACGCCGTAGGTCCTTGGGTCCAGCAGGCGCACGTTCCGGTAGTTGCCGACCAGGGCGTCCTCGATGATGATGTTGGTGATGTTGTCGGCGTCGCTCAGGTTCTTGATGTAGCCCTTGATCTGCACCGTGCCCTTGGGATTGGCCAGGCGCAGTTGCAGATTCGTGACGCTCCAGGACTTGATCAGGTCGGTAGGGGTGTTGAACTCGCGCGCGAAGTACTTGTCCTGCCACACATGGTCGATGCGGGTGGTGGCGGTCCATCCGGTCTTCAGCAGGCCGGTGGTGTACTGGGCCCCCAGCTTGATCTTGGCCTCAGGCGAGTGCGGCAGCTTCTTGCCAGCGAGGTTCACCTGCACCGTCGGGGTCTTGGTCGTCAGGCTCTGGCCTGGGTTGGCGGCATCCTCCGTCAGGAAGTTGCCGATCTTGGTGCGCAGCAGCGAGACGTTGGCATCGAACAACCAGGCGCGGCTGGGTGCGAACAGCAGTTCCGCCTCCACGCCCGAGGTCGTCGCGTCTGCGTTGGCGGTCACGGCCGAGGCCGAGATGCGCTGCGCCAGCTGCATGTTCTTGTAGTCGTTGTAGAAGGCGGAGACGTTGGCTCTGAGGGTGCCGTTGAGCATCTCGCTCTTCATCCCCGCCTCGTAGGCGGTGACGGTCTCGGGCTCGAAGGTGGGCTTGATGTTGTTGCCCACGTTGAAGCCGCCGCCCTTGTAGCCGGTGGCCAAGCTGCCGTAGAAGAGCAGGTCCTTGCGCGGGGCGTAGTCGATGGAGGTACGACCCGTCCACCAGCTCCAATCCAGGGCGGGCTTCTCGGTGAACGGCACCGTGTTGGTCAGCACGATGGAGCGCGACACGGTGGTCTTCTCCTCCTGCGTCCAGCGCGCCCCGAGGGTCGCGCGCAGCTGGTCCGACAGACGCCATTGGCCCTCTCCGAACCAGGCGCTGGCCTTGGTGGTGGACTTCTGGGTCTCGGTATTGACGAACCAGGTCTCGGCCGGCCGGCTCTGCACCTTCTGGATCAGCTCGAAGTACGGGTGCCAGATGAAGAAGCCGCCGCCGCCTTCGCTCTCCAGATGGAACAGGCCCGTGGTGTAGGAAAACGGCCCCTTGCCCTTGGAGGCCAGGCGCACCTCATGCGTGGAGGTCTTCTCGCGAGACGTGAAGCTGTCGGTGGTGAGCAGCTTGTCGGTGGTCACCGTCATGCTCCGCGACATGTTGTAGGTGATCGGCTTGGTGAAGCGGAACGGCAGCGCAGAGTTGTCCCAGTCGGTGTTCTGCTCCGAGCTGGACCTCGAGAAGCCGCCCGTGTAGGTGAGGGAGGCCCAGTCCATGTCTCGCACGACCTCCAGCGTCGCTGACTCCTGCTTGAGCCTGAAGGTGGCGTCGAAGTCGGCGGCCACGGCGCGCAGGTCGGTCGGGTTGGGAGCGCCAGCGTAGATGTTGCTGCCTGCAGGGACGAAGCCGAGCCCGGTCAGCGGCCCAGCCAGCGATCTGAACAGTGTCGAGTTGTAGTCGGGGGAGTCGAAGGCCAGTTCGTTGGGGCTGCACCCCAGCACCGGGATGGCCTTGCACATCCGCTTGCCCTCGCGCGTGCGTGAGCTGTCCTCGTCATAGGCCGATAGCACCAGGTTGATTTCCGTCTTGTCGCCCAGGAACATGCGTGTGGAGCTGCGCATGCTGTACTGGTCGCGGCCATCGATGTTGTTCCCGGTGAACTCATTGCGGGTGAAGCCGTCGCGCTTGAGCGTGTAGCCGGCAAACCGCTGCCGCACGTTGTCGCTCAAGGGGATGTTGAACATGCCGCCGACTCGGCGCTGACTGAAGTTGCCCACCTCCAGCGACAGACTTCCTTCCCTGTTGGCCGTGGGGCGCTTGGTGAACAGGGCCAGGGCGCCGCCCGTGGTGTTGCGGCCGAACAGCGTGCCTTGAGGCCCTCGCAGCACCTCGATGCGCTCCATGTCGTAGAGCTCGTTTTGCGGATAGACCGCGATGGAGGCGCCGTTGATGGCCAGCCCCACGCCGTTGTCACCGCCCAACGAGTTGTTGCCGATGCCTCGGATGGTGAAGCGGTCATTGCCCGTCAACACCGCATTGGGAATCGAGAACTGCAGGTCTGCGGCGCCGGTGATCTTGGCGCGCTCGAGGGTGTCCGCGCTGAAGGTGCTGATGGAGATGGGCACGGACTGTGCGGCTTCAGCCCGCTTGCGGGCCGTGATGGTCACGCTCTCCAGTGCGGGCTGATCTGCAGCGGCTCCTGCTGGGACTGCTGCCTGCTGTGGTTGCTGGGCCATCCCGTGAAGCGGCGACAGCAGGGCCGCAACGGCGGCGGCCACGAGGGTGGGGCGCAGTCGCGCAGAGTGGGGGCGGGCTACAGGCTGCATGGCGGTCTCCATTGGAAGGCCCTACTGGAAGGGCGACGTGGCGTGGTTCCCAGGCTCCAGACTGCACGCGGTGTGGGCCTTGCGCAGTTCTTCTTGTATAAAACGTCAATAAGGCTAATCACCGTTGGTCTGCCTGTCAATAGCTATTTGCCTTATCGTCAATAAGGCGGCGCTGGCCGTGCGTGGTGATCGCCTGGTCTGGCAGGAGAAACCCTCTGGACACACGCGATACCTTAATATACAAAGCGTCAATAAGACCGTGGATCCTTCCCGACACCTGTCGCCAAACCTGCTTGCCACCTCTGCCTGCGAGCGGTCAGCCCCCCAAAGCGTGGGGGCGGCCCCGCACGACGCTGTGTCCTCGATGCCCGCCTTGCCTTCAAACCCCCTCACCGGCGCCCGATCGACAGCCCCCCTGGATGAGGCCGGACCGGATTTCCGGGCGCATCAAGAGGAGCTGCGTCGCCTGTCGCAGCGCTGGGCGCAGTCTTCGCTGTACGCCCGTCTGTGGCCCGAGGGCATCGCCGTGGTGGCGCCACAAGGTTCACGCACCCATGCGCAGCTGCATGCCCACGCCAATCAACTGTCCCATGCCTTGCTCAGCCTCGGCTTGCGGCCGGGCGATGCGTTGGCGCTGCTGTGCCGCAACCGCGCCGAGTTCGTCGAGGTCTTCCTGGCGGCCATGCGCTGCGGCCTGCGCCTGACGCCGCTGAACACGCACCTCAAGCCCGAGGAGGTGCGCTACATCGTGGAAGACTGCCAGGCCCGGGTGCTGGTGGTGGAAAACGCGCTGGACGCGCCTGACCTGGCCCCCGCACCCGTGGCCCGCCTGGTGATCGATGGGCATGGCCCGACGGGCTACCAGCAGACCTTGCAGGCGCACGATGCCCACGACCCCGTGACTGCGGTCGCCGGCACCCTGATGCTCTACACCTCTGGCACGACCGGCCGCCCCAAGGGGGTGTTTCGGCGTGAACCCGAGATCATCGATCCCCAGTTTGAAGGCAGCTTCGCAGACTACCGACCGGGTGACGTGGCCCTGTGCTGCGGCCCGGCCTATCACTCCGCGCCCTTGCTGTTCGACATCCGCTGGCCGTTGGCCTCGGGCGTGCCCATCGTGATGCTGGAAAGGTGGGATGGGCAGGAAGTGCTGTCGCTGATTCAGCGGCACCGGGTCACGCATGCCCACATGGTGCCCACGATGTTCCAGCGCTTGCTGGCCCTGCCGCCCACGGTCCGAACGGGTTACGACTTGTCATCGCTGCGCTTCGTGGTGCATGGCGCAGCCCCGTGTGCGATAAGCACCAAGCGCGCCATGATCGAGTGGCTGGGCCCGGTGCTCACTGAGTACTACGCGGCCACCGAGGGAGGCCATGGCATCCACGTCGACTCGGCGCAGTGGCTGCTCAAGCCGGGCACCGTCGGCCGCATGGATCCGGCGCTGGGCCACCGCATCCTGGATGATGCGGGGCACGACGTGCCGGTCGCAGCGGTGGGGCGGATCTACTTTCAGGCACCGCAGACCGGCCGCTTCGAGTACTTCGGGGATCCCGCCAAGACCGCAGCCGCCTACGAGGGCGACCGGTTCACCCTCGGCGATATGGGCTATGTGGACGAGGACGGCTTTCTGTTCCTCACCGGGCGGGCAGCCGAGTGCATCATCTCCGGGGGCGTGAACATCTATCCGCGGGAGGTGGACGAGGTGCTCCTGCGCCACCCCGCGGTGCAGGATGCCTGCACGGTGGGCGCACCCGACGAGGAATGGGGCGAGAAGGTGGTGTCGGTCATTGTCCCGGCCCAAGGTCATGCGCCGTCTCCGGAGCTGGCTGCAAGCCTCATCTCCCACGCCAGTGCGAGCCTGGCGCGCTTCAAGTGCCCACGCGAGGTGGTGTTCGAGCGGGAGTTGCCGCACACCGGTTCGGGCAAGCTTCAGCGCAACCTGGTCAGGCAGCGCTTCTGGCAAGGCCGTGAGCGGTCCATCTGAAGGGGCGATGTGAATCCACATCACAACGCTGTCGACGCACCCGTGGTGGGCCTGCACCACGTGGCCCTTGCCGTGAGCGACATGGATGCCGCAACGCGGTTTTACAAGGATGCTGCCGGCTTGGAGGCCTGGGTGGGCGCGCAAGCCGCAGGCCTGCCGGCTGAAGCGCAGGCGCTGTGCACCCGCAATGCCGGTCTGTGGCTGCTGCCTGCAGGACGGGACGCCCGCCCCGTGCGGCGGCCGGTGAACGAGACGGGGCTGGCGCACCTGTGTGTGCAGACGCCGCGGATCGACACCGTGCTGGAGCGCTTTGAAGCAGCGGGAGCGCGCCTTCACAGCCCCCCGGTCGACCTGGGCACGGGCTTCCTGTACTGCTACGCACGAGACCCGGAGTTCAACGTGATCGAGGTCGAGTGCGTGGCGCCCGTGTGGCCAGATGCACGCCCCTGGCTGGCCCATGCCAACATCGTCACGCATGACCTGCCTCGCCTGACAACGTTCTACAGCGCGCTGCTCTCGGTTCCAGCGGTGCGCAGCCCACGCTTGCGCCACGATGCGCGGCTGGACACCATCGCCGATCTGCAGGGCGTGGACGTGCGTGCGTCTTGGCTGGATGCGGGCAATGCGCAGATCGAGTTGATGCAGTACATGGCACCGCCCGCCACCGGTGACAGCGGGCGGCGCCAGGAAGGCGTGACCGGCTTTGTCCACCTGGCCTTCGAGGTGCGTGACCTGCGGCAGGCCTGCGCGCAACTGCTTCAGGGCGGCGGTCGACTGAAGGGATCGCCCTCAACGCACGACTGGCAGGCGCAGGCCTTTGATCCGGATGGCAACCGTGTGCTGCTGCTGGACCTGAGCGCGGCGCATCGCCGCGCAAGCCGATTGGCAAGCCTCGCCGACCCCCAGATCACTCAACGATTCGCTGCCGCCCGAGCAGCGCTGATCACCACCCCATGACAACTCAGCGTCTCACATCAGTGCCTTCAGGCAGCCTGGCAGGCTGCGTGGCCGTGGTCACCGGCGCGGCCCGAGGCATCGGCCTGGCCACGGTGCAGCAACTGGCCCAGGCTGGTGCCAAAGTGGTGGCCTTCGATCTGGTCGGCTCACCCTGGTCCGAGGTTCGAGACACAGCCGCTGAAGCCTTGCTGGAAGTCGAGGGTGACGTGGGTCAGGGACCGGACTGGGAGCGTCTCATGCAGGCCACGCTGCAACGGTTCGGTCAGGTCGACATCCTCGTCAACAACGCCGGCGTTTCCGGAGGCATCGGGCCGTTGGTGGACTGCAGCGACGACATGTTCGACGAGGTCATGAGGGTCAACGCGCGTGGCGTGTTCCTGGGCTTGAAGCACGGAGCGCGCGCGATGGCAGCGCGCGGAGGCTCCATCGTGAACGTGTCCTCGGTCTCGGGCATCGGCGGCGGGCGCTTCACCATCGCCTACACGGCCAGCAAGCACGCTGTCGTGGGCATGACCAAGTTGGCGGCGGTGGAACTGGCGGGCAGCGGCATCCGTGTCAATGCCGTGTGCCCTGCGCCCACCTCCACCGACATGGTGTTCTCGATGGAGCGCATCTTGTCGCCTGGCGACCCGGAGGCGGTTCGGCGCGGCATGACCCGGATGATCCCGATGGGCCGCTACGGCGAGCCGAGCGAGATCGCGCAACTCATCGTCTTTCTGGCCAGTGATGCCTCGTCGTTCATGACCGGCACCGCCATTCCCATCGACGGCGGCCTGAAGGCCACCTGAACGGAGACAAACCATGGATCTCGGACTCAAGGGGCGGCGTGCGCTCGTGACGGGCGGCAGCCGCGGCATCGGGCGCGCCATCGTGCAGGCACTGGCCGCCGAAGGCGTGGATGTGGCCTTGTGCGCCCGCTCGGAGGAGGGCGTGCGCGAGGCTGTGGAGGCGGCGCAGGCGCTGGGCGTGCAAGCCTGTGGGCAAGCCTTGGACGTGCGCGACGGGGCTCGGGTGGCTCAGTGGGTGCAGGACAGCGTGGCCCGCCTGGGCGGGCTGGACATCGTCGTGAGCAACGTCTCCACCCGGCCCACGCAGAAAGGCGACCCCATGTGGCAGGACGCGCTGGAGACGGACCTGCTGCATCACGTGCGGCTGGCGCAGCTGACCTTGCCCATGCTGCAGGCCGGGCGCGCCCCCAGCCTGCTGTTCGTGGCCTCGATCGCCTCGGTGATGACGCAGCTTCCCCCGAAGGAGGAGGCCTACGGCCCCATGAAGGCCGCGCTGGTGAACTACTGCGGTCAGCTGGCCTCCCGGCATGGTGCGGAGGGCATCCGCGTGAACGCGGTATCGCCCGGGCCGATCTTCTTCGAAGGCGGTGAGTGGGACCTCAACCGCGTCCACAAGCCCGCGCTGTTCGCCATGGCGGGCAAGCTGTCGGCGCTGGGACGTCTGGGCACCCCTGACGAGGTGGCCAGGGCCGTCGTCTTCCTCTGCAGCCCGGTGGCCAGCTACATCACAGGGGCCAACCTGCGCATCGACGGCGGTGCCGTCAGGACCGCCAATTTCTAAGGACGCAGGATGCTCCTGGTGCCTTCAGCCCAGGCTGCCGGTTCAGGCGGCAGCCTTGCGAGCCGCCTTCTTGCGTGCCGGCGGCGGGGGCGTGGCCACCTGCGCCGTCTTGGCGTGCTCACGGGCCAGGGCGTCAAGACCGCCCATCAGCAGCGTGACGCACACGTCGGTGGCGAAGTCCACGTCGTCATGCGAGCTCGGCAGGTGCTGCGCAGCGGCCTCCGTCATGGCCATGCCCATGTCCACCGCAGAAGTCGCCACGTCCTTTGGCAGGTTGTAGGCCTTGACCACCTGGTTGACCATGAAGCGCAGCGCCTCTTCGCGCTTGCGCAGGTTCTGATCGGCCACCGAGCGAGCCACCGCCGGCTCGGCCCACAGCCGTTGCAGAAGGGCGCCGCGTTCCTTGACCTGGGCCACGTACGTGCGTGTGGTGCGGTAGACCAGATCACGAAAGTCGACGGCAGCGCCAATTTGTGCGAGCTGTCGCTCGCGCAGAACTTCCATCTCCCGCTTGAGCAACTCGCGCAGCAAGTCATTGCGGTTGGGAAAGTAGTTGTAGATCAGCGCCTTGCTGATGCCGGCTTCCCGACCCAGGCGCTCCATGGACAGCTCGGTCAGCCCCTCCTCGATGATCAGTTTCGCGGCGAAGTCCAGGATCTGCCCGGCGCGCTCCTGCGGTGCGAGACGTTGGCGCCGTTTCGGCGCAGCAGCGGCAGTCTTCTTCTTGGAGGCAGCGGTGGGCGGCATGGTCGGCAGGGGCGTTGGGTATTGACCAGTCATCCAATTATGCGGGGGCGATCCGATGAGCCGTCCAGGAGCCTGAGTCGATGAAGCTGTCGTTCGACACCGAGGAGCTGGCCTTTCGCGACCAGGCACGAGCCTTCATTGCAGACCACTTTCCCCCGGACCGTCCCTTCAGGCCGGGCACGCCTGACGAGGACCGTTGGGCGGCCGCGCTGCTCACCCAGGGTTGGGCCGCCTACCAGTGGCCCGTGCAGTGGGGCGGTACTGGGTGGGACATGACGCGCAAGTACATCTGGGAGCGCGAGACCGCCCTGGCGGGTGTGCCGGCGCGCATGGGCGGCATGGGCATGTTCATGCTGGCGCCCGTTCTGTACACCTACGGCAGCCCTGAGCAGTGCCGGCGCTTTCTGCCCGGCATCCTGGACAACTCGGTGGAGTGGTGCCAGGGCTACTCCGAGCCCGAGGCGGGCTCCGATCTGGCCTCGCTCAGGACACGGGCCGTGCTGCTTGGCGATCACTACGTGGTCGACGGCATGAAGACCTGGACCAGTTACGCCCACATCGCCGACTGGATGTTCTGCATCGTGCGCACCGACAGCGGCCTGAGGCCGCAGGAAGGCATCACCTTCCTGCTCATCGACATGCGCTCACCTGGCGTGAGCGCTCAGCCCATCGTCACGCTTGACGGACGCCACTCCACGCTCAACACCGTGACCTTCGATCAAGTTCGGGTGCCGGTGGACCAGCGCGTGGGGGAGGAAGGCCAGGGCTGGCGCTACGCCAAGGGGCTGCTCACGCACGAGCGCACCGGGCTGGCCTATGTGGCCGACTCCACGCGCCGCCTGCGCCGCCTGCGCGAGGCGGCCGCCCGCACGCCCACAGGCCAGGGCTGGCTGATCGAGGACCCCTTGTTCGCCGCCAAGCTGGCCGAGGTGGAGATCGACCTCATGGCGCTCGAGATCACGGAGTTGCGCACCTTGGCCGAGACGGCCTCGGGCCAGTCTCCCGGCATGCAGTCGTCCATCCTCAAGCTGCAGGGCACCCTCGTCCTGCAACGCCTGACCGAACTGTTCATCGAGTGCGCAGGCCCGCAGGCGCTGCCCTACAGCTTCGACGATACGGGGTTTCGCGAAGAGATGAGCACCTACCTCATCGGCCGCTCGGCCAGCATCGCGGGCGGCACCAACGAGGTCCAGCGCGACATCATCGCCAAGCGCGTCCTGGGCTTGCCGTGACGGTCCACGCTGAAAACGCTTCTGACTTCCGCGTTCAGCAGGAGGCTGGGTGGACCTGCGGCCCCTGGCGCCGGCCCACCAACAACTCCAGCCACGAGGCGGGTTCCATTCACGACGACCGCACGGCCCGAGAGCTTGGATTCCGCAGCGGCACCGTCGCGGGCTCCATCCACATGGAACAGTTCCATCCTTTGCTGCTGGAGGTGTTCGGCCCCGCCTGGCAGCAGTCAGGCAACCTGTCGTTGTGGTTCAGCGCGCCTTCCATCGATGGAGAAGCGGTGCGAGCAATGGTGAAGCGCAGCGGCCACCACCGCCGGGCCGTGCGCATGGTCACGGCGCAGGGCCTGCAGGTGCTGGAGGGCACTGCCAGTCGAACCTTCGACGAGCAAGGTGCCGTGCGCCAGCGCCTGAAGGCGATGCGTCGGGAAGGCGCGGTTCGCATCCTGGCCCCGCTGCTGCGGGGCTTTGAGGCCCGTGGCCTGCCCACCCGGGTTCCCGCCGAGGACGTGCAGCGCCGGCTGCCCATCATCACCGAGGTGCTGCCCGCCTTCCGTCCCGCTGCCGGCGGTGGCCCGAGGGTGGTCCCCTTGTCCGCCGCGGTGCACGCCATGCGGGTCTTCGAAGAGCGCTTGCCCATCGGGCGCACGGACTTCGTGGGCCTGTTCGGTGCCATCGAGTGGCAATGGATCCGGGGCCCGGTGCTGGTCGATCGTCCTTACGAGGTGAGCGGCCGCGTGGTGGCCGTGATGGAGTCGCCGCGCACCGAGATGTTGTGGACCGAGACCGGGCTCTGGGAACCGGATACCGGCCAAGAAGTGGCCCGGATGCTGATGCTGTCCAGGCTGCTGAAAGACAGCTCACCCTTGTGGAACCTGCCATCGGAGAGTTCGTGATAAGACGTCTGGGACAGTGGCTGCTGGCAGGTCTGCTGGTTGGGGCTGGCGCGACCCTCCACACCGGGGCTGCCGCAGCCTCGGTGGACGCGCCCGAGTTGGCGCGGCCTGGCCCCATGGCCGTGGGCGTGATGCGGGTCTCGGTGCCGGTGGGCCTGGTGACCTCGCTGGAGGCGCAGGCGGTCGCGGGCGAGCCAGCACCTGGCGTCGACAGGCGCATCGACGCGCTCCTGTGGTACCCCGCAGCTTCGACCGCTGCGGCTGGCGGTGCCTCGACGGCGCGGGAGATCGTGCGCGAACTGCGCACGCATCCCTGGCGACCCTTGCCCACTTCGCCGCTGCGCGTCTCGGTGCCCTCGGTCGCGGTGCCGGAGGCGCCCCTGGCAGGGCAGGGGCGCTTGCCGGTGGTGGTGCTGTCGCATGGCCTGCTGAACTGGTTGCCAGCGCTGGGCTACCTGGCTGAGCATCTGGCCTCCCGGGGCTATGCGGTGCTGGGCCTGGAGCACGAGGACGAGCGCGCATCCGACCCCTTGCGCTCGGCCCTGTACCTGCGCCCCCTGGATCAGGCGGCGGCTCTGCGCGAACTGCAGCGCCTGGACGCCACCCCGGGCCAGCCCTTCCACCAGCGGCTGGCCGCCGATCGGGTGGCGCTGCTGGGCTACTCCATGGGAGGCTATGGGGCGCTGGTTACCGCCGGGGCCCGGGTGGCAGCCGATGGCATGGCCTACCGCTACGTGCCTGGTGCGGCCTTGGCGGTCCATGCGCAGCCGCTGGGCAGCGAAGAGGAGCCGTGGCGCGCCCGGGTGGCGGCTGTGGTGGCCATCGCCCCGTGGGGTGGTCAAGCCTCCATGGGGGCGCTCAAGTCGGCTGGCCTGCGCGGCGTGACCGCTCCCACCCTGGTGATCGCGGGTGACCAGGACGACATCAGCGGTTACGCCGACGGTGTGCGCTCGACCTGGGAGGCCCTGGTGTCCGCACCACGCTGGCTGCTGGTGTACGAGAACGCGCGCCACAACATCGCTTTGCGAAGTGCTCCGCCGGCCTTGCAGGGCAGTTTCGGCGCCTGGAGCAGCGTCGAGGAGCCCGTGTGGCGCCGAGATCGCATCCTGGACATCAACCGTCACTTCGTGACGGCCTTCCTCGACCATGTGCTGCGGGGGCAGGCCGGGCCAGCCGTCTTTCTCAACCCTGCAGTGTCCCGCGCCAATGATGGCGTGTGGCCTCAGCCCTTCGGTGCACCGGCCACAGGTCAGTACGCCCCCGCGCCAGCAGGTGAGGTGACGCACTGGGCAGGTTTTCAAAGGCGCTGGGCCCTCGGCCTGCGCCTGGAGCGTCTGCCGGCTGCGGTGAAGTGACTCCTTCGCTTCAAGCCGTTGCCCGGCGCTCCCACTCCCACGCATGCGCCACGATGGTGGACAGTTCCGGATAGGCCGGCGTCCAGCCGAGATGCTGGCGCGCTCGGCGGCTGTCGGCCACCAGCACGGCTGGATCGCCCGTGCGGCGAGGGCCGTCCACCACGCGGATCTCGCGGCCCGTCACTGCCCGCGCGGTGTCGATCACCTGCTGCACCGAGAAGCCGGTGCCGTTGCCCAGATTGAAGGCCTCGCTGCCGCCACCGTCCATCAGGTGCTGCAGCGCCAGCCAGTGGGCCTGGCACAGGTCTTCTATGTGGATGTAATCGCGGATGCAGGTGCCGTCGGGCGTGTCGTAATCCCGGCCGAACACGCCAATGTGCGGGCGTCGTCCGCTGGCGGCCTGGAGCACCAGCGGAATCAGGTGCGTCTCGGGGTCATGGCGCTCGCCCAGACGGCCACCTGGGTCTGCGCCCGCGGCATTGAAGTAGCGCAGGCTCACTGACTTCAAGCCCCAGGCGGCGTCCAGGTCGGCCAGCGCCTGCTCCACCATCAGCTTGGTGCGGCCGTAAGGGTTGATGGGCCGCTGCGGGTGTGTCTCGTCGATGGGCGTGTACTGCGGCTCACCGAAGGTGGCCGCCGTGGACGAAAAGATGAAGCGCTTCACTCCGAAAGCCTGCATCGCTTCCAACAAGCTCAGGGTGTTGGACACGTTGTTGCGGTAGTACTTCGCCGGCTGCGCCACCGATTCACCCACCTGGATGAAGGAGGCGAAGTGCATCACCGCATCGAACCTGCCATGTGCCAACAGCCCCGTGAGCAAGGCGGTGTCGCCCAGGTCGCCGTGAACGAATCGCCCGCAGAGCACGGCGTCGCGGTTTCCGCTGGAGAGGTTGTCCAGCGTGGTGACCTCGCAGCCGCGCTGCCCCAACATGTGCACCATGTGACTGCCGATGTAGCCGGCGCCACCGACGACGAGGATGTTCATGTCTTCCATCGTGCCATAACGATGTGCAGATTCGCTTCAATGCCCCCCGGCCTGCTGGCGCCGACCGAACACCGAGCCATTGGCTCAGACCGGGATCGGTTGCGCCGGGAGACCGGCAAGGAGTAAAGGGTGCAAGTCCCTTGCAGCAAAGGTGCAGCGAGCCGTGTTGACCTCGAGTCATGCGCTGCGCACCGCAAAGTGCACGGCGAAGCGTTGACAGGGGTACGTGCAGGCCAGCCATTGAACTGCGCAAGAAATTCGATCCGGGTGCTGATGCTGTCCGTTCCGCGCAAGGCAACACGCACGGGTGCGCCATCGCAAGCGTCCGCGTGACCTGGCGTGGCCGAAGACCCTGGCATGCCCGCACGCTCCTTGTTCGGGGACCGGGAGATCTCCAGCCTGACCGCTGGCGCCTGTCGTGGACGGCTGCCTGCATCGGGAAGGTGAGATGCTGACGCCGATGATGCACGGGCTTGAGAAGTCAGACCTCGCCATTGCAGCGATGAAGCCGGCGAACATAGTCGGGTCAGCGGCAGCGCAGCGGGTGGAGCCGAGGTCGGGGACCAAGGGGAACGTGGATCCATCACGCACGCGACGGACTCAGCGCCGCGATCGCGTGTCCCAGGGGTTGAAACGCACACGGCAGGCCGCAAGGCAGAGGAGTAGGCAGACGTTCGCCGCGCTGCTGCACCAAGTCACCGTCGACGCGCTCCGAGAGGCGTTCCTGGCGCTCAAGTGGCGTGACGTGGCAGGACTGCGAGTCGGGCTTGGAGGATCGCCTTCAGGATCTGCACACCCGGGTCCACCACGGTGTGCGTGCTGCGCACGCGCATGGCCTGATGTTGCGCGCAGCAGCAGGTCGGCATCCTCGCGGCGCAGGCATGTCCCCGGCAGGTCCAGCCGGTCCCACTTGTCCCGGCGCTCGTGGTCGCGCGGGCGGTGAGTGAACTGCTGCACCATCGACGGGTCGTAGCGCGGTGTCACGCGGGCGTCGGGCGGGCGCCGCACCAAGGTCTCGGCCAGACGCCGCCACGGCGCGTCGTTGAGCCAGCCGTAGGGGCGCAGACGTTACGGAAGTACCCCGCATTTGAATTGCCCCCTGACGTCACCGCCAAGTTGTTGATTTGAGTTGTTGACTTGACTTGTGCGAGACACGTGAGGTCTCATCCGCGAATCGCAAACTGGCTCTCGGATCTGGCCGGGGGGCAGTGACGCAGTGGAGCCATGGGTAAGGCGCGGCTCAAGTCCTGGTCGTCACGGATGACTTCTGGCAGCGGGAGGAGCCGCTGATCCCTGCGCGCAGTCGGCCGTTGGACAAGACGTTTGTTCGCAAGCCAGGAGGTGGCCGGCCGCCCAAGCCTGCGCGACAGGTGTTTGAGGCGGTGATGTACGTGCTGCGCACGGGCTGAAGGTGGGAGGCCCCGCCGGCGGAGCGATGGGAGCAAGCCGCATTTGCCGGTGGACGCGCGTGGCGTCCCGTTGTCGGTCATCGTGACCGGGGCGAACGTCCATGACGCGCGCGGACTTGGAGCCGCATTGAACGGCTGTGTCATCAAGCGGCCCCTACCCGAGCAGGGACGAAGCAGACACCTGTGGGCCGAGGCCGGCTGCTGCGGCAAGCCCGCGATGAAGGTCATGTTCGCCAGCGGCTGCATCCCCCAAGTCGTTGGCCGCGCCACGGTGGGTGCGCGAAGAAGCGGTGCAACGCCACGGGCCAAGCCAGGCGCCGGGTCGCTGAGGTCAGCCACAGCTGGTTCAGTCGGTTCAGGAAGCGGCTCGTGCGCTGCGAGAAGCTCGAACGCAGCTTCCTCGCCCTGAACCATCTGACCGCGGCGATCATGGCGCTCCGAAGAGTGCACCTGAAGGTCAACATGGGTCACGGATTGACCTTTGGTCAGAAGCCTTGTCGTGTTTCGCGCCTACCGACGGGCGGCTCAGAGCTTGTGAAGTATTCCGGCGCGCCCGAGCGGGCGTTCCAAAGGGTGCCGATCCAGGCGCAAAGCACAGCCGTAGCTCGGGCTACGGCGAGCATTTGCAACGATGAGCGGGGCCGTTTGGGGCGGACGAGCGGG
>JBJTZN010000104.1:0-3058 GCA_046087245.1 Rubrivivax sp. | reverse complement strand
CTTGTCACCGGCCACCACCTTGTTCTGCTGCGGCAGGAACTCCATGGCGAAGTGCACGCCGGCGAGTTCGCGGCCGGGCACGGGCAGGTCGCGCGAGGTTTCAGAGCCGCCGGTCAGCAGCACGGCATCGAACTGCGCCTTGAGTTCCTCGGCCGAAACCACAGTCTGGGCATCGTTCGTCACCTTGGCCGCCGGGCCGTTGGCGGGCATCGCCCCCACCAGCACGCCGGTGCGAAAGGTCACCCCCTCTGCCGTCATCTGCTCGATGCGGCGGTCGATGTGCGACTTCTCCATCTTGAAGTCGGGGATGCCGTAGCGCAGCAGCCCGCCGATGCGGTTGTTCTTCTCGAACACGGTCACCGCGTGGCCGGCGCGCGCGAGTTGCTGCGCCGCGGCCAGGCCGGCCGGGCCGCTGCCCACCACGGCCACCTGCTTGCCCGTCTTCAGCTTCGGGGGCTGCGGCTGCACCCAACCCTCGGCCCAGGCGCGGTCGATGATGGCGTGCTCGATGGACTTGATGCCCACCGGATCGTCGTTGACGTTCAGCGTGCAGGCGGCCTCGCAGGGTGCAGGGCAGACGCGGCCGGTGAACTCCGGGAAGTTGTTGGTGGAGTGCAGCACCTCGATGGCGCTTTGCCAGTCGCCGCGATAGACCAGGTCATTGAAGTCCGGGATGACGTTGTTCACGGGGCAGCCGCTGTTGCAGAACGGCGTGCCGCAGTCCATGCAGCGCGCGCCCTGCACCTTGGACTGCTCCTCGGTCAAACCGATGACGAATTCTTTCCAGTTCTTCAGGCGCTTGGGCACGGGCTCGTAGCCCTCTTCCAGGCGCTCAAACTCGAGGAAGCCGGTGAGTTTTCCCATGATGCTGGTTCCTTGTCTGTACTGTCGATGCGTACGGTGCGTGCGGTACCGGTCAAGCGGCCACGGCCACCGGGGCGGCCGCGGCCGCCTGCGCCTTGGCGGCGGTCTGGGTCAGGACGCGCTTGTACTCATGCGGGAAGACCTTGACGAACTTGGCGCGCGCCGTGGCCCAGTGGTCCAGGATCTCCCGGGCGCGCAGCGAGCCGGTCCACTTGTGATGGTCCTCGATCAGCTTCTTCAACTGCGCCTCATCGCTCTGGGCGCGGTGCCAGGCGGCGGGCGGGCCGGACAGCGCCTGCTCGGCCTCGGGCAGCACCTTGTCCAGCGCCACCATGCTGGTGTTGCAGCGCCCGGCAAAACTGCCGTCCTCGTCATAGACGTAGGCCACGCCACCGCTCATGCCCGCGGCGAAGTTGCGCCCCGTCAGGCCCAGCACGGCCACCGTGCCACCGGTCATGTACTCGCAGCCGTGGTCGCCCGTGCCCTCCACCACCGCGGTGGCGCCCGACAGGCGCACCGCAAAGCGTTCACCCGCCACACCGCGGAAGAAGGCCTCGCCGCGCGTGGCGCCATACAGCGCCGTGTTGCCGATGATGGTGTTGCGCGTGGCGTCACCGCGGAACTCGATGCTGGGACGCACGACGATGCGCCCACCGGAGAGGCCCTTGCCGGTGTAGTCGTTGGCGTCGCCGATCAGGTACAGCGTGATGCCGTTGGCGAGGAAAGCCCCGAAGCTCTGGCCGCCCGTGCCCTCCATCTGCATGAAGATGGTGTGGTCCGGCAGGCCCTCGGGGCGGTGGCGCACCAGTTCGCCGGAGAGCATGGCGCCCACCGAGCGGTTGACATTGCGCGCCTCCTCCATGAAGTGCACCTTCTCGCCGCGCTCGATGGCCGGACGGCAGCGCTCGATGAGCTTCAGGTCCAGCGCCTTGGACAGGCCGTGGTCCTGCTCCTCGGTCTGGTAGCGCGGCACCTCGGCCGGCACCGCGGGCTGGTGGAAGATGCGGCTGAAGTCCAGGCCACGCGCCTTCCAGTGGGCGATGCCCTTCTTGGTGTCCAGCAGGTCGGCCCGGCCGATCAGGTCGTCGAACCGGCGGATGCCCAGCTGCGCCATGATGCTGCGCGCCTCTTCCGCGACGAAGAAGAAGTAGTTCACCACATGCTCGGGCTTGCCCGAGAACTTCTTGCGCAGCACCGGGTCCTGCGTGGCCACGCCCACCGGGCAGGTGTTGAGGTGGCACTTGCGCATCATGAGGCAGCCCTCCACACCAGCGGCGCGGTGGCGAAGCCGAACTCGTCGGCGCCCAGCAGTGCGCCGATGACCACATCGCGCCCGGTCTTCATCTGCCCGTCGGCCTGCACGCGCACGCGGCTGCGCAGGCGGTTGAGCACCAGGGTCTGCTGCGTCTCGGCCAGGCCCAGTTCCCAGGGCGTGCCGCAGTGCTTGATGGACGACCAGGGCGAGGCGCCCGTGCCGCCGTCGTGCCCGGCGATCACCACATGGTCGGCCTTGCACTTGGCCACGCCGGCCGCGATGGTGCCCACGCCCACCTCGGACACCAGCTTCACGCTGATGCCCGCACGCGGGTTGGCGTTCTTCAGGTCGTGAATGAGCTGCGCCAGGTCTTCGATGGAATAGATGTCGTGGTGCGGAGGCGGGCTGATGAGGCCCACGCCCGGCACCGAATAGCGCAGGAAGCCGATGTAGTCCGACACCTTGCCCCCGGGCAACTGGCCGCCCTCGCCCGGCTTGGCGCCCTGGGCCATCTTGATCTGGATCTGGTCGGCGCTGACCAGGTACTCGGTGGTGACGCCGAAGCGCCCCGAGGCCACCTGCTTGATCTTGCTGCGCAGGCTGTCGCCTTCCTGCATCACGTAGTCGGCCTCGATCACCTTGCTGCCGATGACGTCGCTGACCTTGGTGCCGGCGGTGACCTTGATGTCCTTCAACTCGTTGCGGTAGCGCGCAGGGTCTTCGCCGCCTTCCCCCGTGTTGCTCTTGCCGCCAATGCGGTTCATGGCAATGGCCAGCGTCGAGTGGGCCTCGGTGGAGATGGAGCCCAGCGACATGGCACCGGTGGCAAAGCGCTTGACGATCTCGGCGGCCGGCTCCACCTCCTCCAGCGGGATGGCCTTGGCCGGGTCGACCTTGAACTCGAACAGGCCGCGCAGCGTCATGTGACGGCGGCTCTGG
>JBJTZN010000103.1:0-7010 GCA_046087245.1 Rubrivivax sp. | reverse complement strand
GTGCTCAATGGTGTCAAGCAGTTCATCACCAGCGGCAAGAACGGGGACGTGGCCATCGTCATGGCCGTCACCGACAAGGCCGCGGGCAAGAAGGGCATCAGCGCCTTCCTGGTGCCCACGGCCACGCCGGGCTACACCGTGGCGCGGCTGGAGGACAAGATGGGCCAGCACGCCAGCGACACGGCACAGATCCTGTTCGACAACTGCCGCGTGCCCGCCGAGAACCTGCTGGGCGAGGAAGGCATGGGCCTGAAGATCGCGCTGTCCGGCCTGGAAGGCGGACGCATCGGCATCGCCAGCCAGGCCGTGGGCATGGCGCGCGCGGCCTTCGAGGCGGCGCTGGCCTATGCCAAGGAGCGCACCAGCTTTGGCCAGCCCATCTTCCAGCATCAGGCGGTGCAGTTCAAGCTGGCCGACATGGCCACGCGCATCGAGGCCGCGCGCCAGATGATCTGGCACGCTGCAGCGCTCAAGGATGCCGGCCGCCCCTGCCTGAAGGAAGCGGCCATGGCCAAGCTCTTTGCCAGCGAGATGGCTGAAGCCGTCTGTTCAGATGCCATCCAGGTGCATGGCGGCTACGGCTACGTGAGCGACTTTCCCGTGGAACGCATCTACCGCGACGTGCGGGTGTGCCAGATCTATGAGGGCACCTCTGAAGTGCAGAAGATCCTGATCGGCCGGGCGCTGGCGTAGCCGCCGGGCCCTGTCCCTGTCCCTGTCCAACCCCTGAATCGCGCTTCCCCGTATGAACAAGCTTCAAGCTGGTGTGGTCGGTGCGTCGGGCTTCGGCGGCGCGGAGTTGCTGCGCTTGCTGGCTGATCATCCGTCCATCGAAATCGCGGCAGTCTTTGGCGAGTCCAGTGCCGGCCGTCGCCTGGCGGAACTGTTCCCGGCCTTGGGTGCGCATGCCGCGGGCACTCTCGTGGTCGCGCCCTTCGAGCCCGAACGCCTTCCCGCCCTGGACATCCTGTTCGCATCGCTGCCCACCGGCAAGTCGCGCGGACCGCTGGCGCGCCTGCGGTCCGGATTGAAGGTGGTTGACGTCGGCGGGGACCATCGTTTCGTCGAGGGCTGGACCTATGGGCTCACCGAACTGCCAGGCCAGCGCGAGCGCATTCGTACCTGCTCGCGGCTGGCCAATCCCGGCTGCTTTGCGGCCGCTGCCCTGTTGCCGCTGGCGCCGCTGGTGGTTGCAGGATTGATCGAATCTGGCGGCATCGTCGTCGACGCCAAGTCCGGCGTGACCGGCACCGGACGCGGCGGTGCCAGCGACTTCGGCTATGTCGACACCAGCGAGGACGTGTTCGGCTACGGACTGGCCGGCCACCCGCACACCGCCGAGATGGAGCGTGCCTTGCAAGCCGCCGGCGGGGTCCATGCCACGATCGCCTTCACGCCGCACCTGGTGCCGATGAAGCGCGGCATTTTCGCCACGTGCTACGCGCGGCCGCGCGGGGAGGTCTCTGCTGCCGGTCTGCTGGAGGCGGCGCGTCGGGCCTACGCCGGCGAACCGTTTGTCCAGGCCGTCGAACCCCAGGCCGGCCGCAGCCCGCACACCCGCTGGGTCACGGCCTCGAACCTGGCCTTCGTGTCCTACGCCGTCAATCCGCGCACCGGGCACGTGATCGCCATGGGTGTCATCGATAACCTGGGCAAGGGCGCCGCCGCGCAAGCCGTGCAGAACGCCAACCTGATGCTGGGCCTGGCCGAGACGGCGGGACTGTCCGCCCCGCCGCTTCTGGCCTGACCCAGGACGATCCCCGGGCATGCCGGGTCCGAGGCAGCCTGGCTCCTTGCCCGCAGCGCGCTCGGGCACGTCGACCGCGATCCGTGGCGGTGCCCGATCCGCGAACCCGCTGTGCTCACGGGGGGTGGTCTTGGTCAGCTTGCGCAGCAAGCTCGGCCGACGTCACCTTCAAGTCCGGATGCCGCCTGACCCTGCTCGACTACAGTACGCTGACCTTTGGTCACGGCCCTCGTCTGCTCATGCTGCCCAACCTGCTCGCCACCCGCCGCGGCCGTCTTGGGGCGTTTTTCCTGCTGTACACCACCGAAGGTGTGCCACTGGGCTTTGCGGCCGTGGCCATGGCCACGCAGTTGCGCCGCATGGGCATCGGGCCGGCGGAGATCGGCGCCTTCATTGCGGCCTTGTATCTGCCCTGGGCGTTCAAGTGGGCCTTCGGGCCGATGATCGATGTGTTCAGGTCGCGCCGATGGGGCCACCGGCGGGCGTGGATCCTGATGACGCAGGCCGCGATGACCATCACCATCCTGATGCTGCTGGCGGTACCGCTGCCGCAGGGCCTGGCCTTGTTCACCGGCATCCTGCTGCTGCACAACACCTTTGCGGCCATGCAGGACGTGGCCATCGACGCGCTGGCGGTCAACAGTCTGGCTGACGACGAACGCGGGCTGGCCAACGGGCTCATGTTCGCGGGGGCCTCGGTGGGTCAGGCCGTCGGTGGCAGTGGGGTGCTCTACCTCATGGCCTATGCAGGCACGGGCGCGGGCATCGTGCTGACGGCCGCTTCCATCCTGGCCGTCACCACCTTCGTGGTGCTGCCCATGAAGGAGGCCACGGCGCAGGCGCTGGCTGTGCGCGCGGGCGACGCGGGGCCGCCTGTCCCCACCGCGGCATGGCGTTGGGCTCAGGCGACGGCCGAGATGCGGGGGTTTGCCGTGCAGGCCTTCCGTTCGTTCCTCGGCTCGCGCGCCGCCCTGGCGGGCGTCGGGTTTGCTCTGCTGCCGGCGGGGGCGATGTCGCTGAGCCTGGCGCTGCAGAGCAACCTTGCGGTCGAGCTCGGCATGACGGATGCCGGCGTGGCCAGCCTGTCGCTGTGGACCAACCTGCTCAGCGGCGCAGCCATGGTGGCAGGCGGGCTGTTGGCCGATCGTCTAGGGCGCCGGCGCATGCTGGGCCTGTTCATGGCCTTGCAGAGCGTGCCCGTGTTGCTGCTGGCGTGGTTGCTGTGGCAGCAGGGCTACGTGATGCCGCGGGAGCCGGGGGCTCCGCCGCTTGACACGCTGATCACCATGCTGGTGGTCTGCACGCTGCTGTTCAACATTCCCTTTGGCCTGATGTATGGCACCCGCTCGGCCGTGATGATGGACATCACCGATCCGCGGGTGGCGGGTACGCAGTTCACGTCCTACATGGCGATGATGAACCTGGCCATCGCGTTCTCGGCCACGTGGCAGGGCCTGTCCATCGAGGCGTTGGGGTATCCCGCCACGCTGGTGCTGGATGCGTTGCTGGGCCTGTGCTGCCTGGCACTGCTGCCTTGGCTGACACCAGCGCAGCCCGATGACGGCAGTGATCCGTACTGCGATGCCCGGGCCGAGCGCCGCGCGCGCTGGGTCTCGGCCGTGCTGGGGGGGCTGTGCCTGGGCTTCGTGGCGTGGTGGCTTCTGCATGATCCCCATGGCCGCTGGACCGATCTGATCCAGACCCTGGCCACGCCCGTTTTCGTGGCCTCGGCGCTGGTGCTGTACGCCAGCACGCTGCTCCAACCGCTGGCGCCGGGTCTGCGGCGGGCGTGTCGTGTCATGGCCGTGCTGCTGTTGCTGCTGTACCTGCGTCGCTTTGTCGGCCCGGTTGCCCAGGCCCTGGCCACATGGGTGCCGGAGGCGACCACGGCAGCCGTGCTGCAGGCTGCGGTGGCAGCGGCGGCCACGGCCCCGGCATTGTTGTTGCTGAGCTTCAGCCGCCGCCAGTGGCCGGGGCTGCAGCGGCCACAGGCCGGCGCGCAGACCGATTCAAGCTGAGTTCACCCTCAGCCCGGACAGGTTTGCGCCACGGTGCCGCGCGATCGCCTGCCGGCAGGTACCGGGCGCATGCCGCCGTGCCTGGGGCCACGGCGTTCGTCAGTCGCAGATCTGAAGAAAGAGCGCTTCCAGCGCCTTGGTGTATTCGGGGGTGTCGAACAGCGGGAAGTGCGCACGCCCGTTGAGCAGATGGCGTTGCAGCAGGCTGCGCCGGGTGGCGTCATGCCCCAATTCGACCGCCAGCGCGATGTAGGAGGGCCGGTCAGGGCAGATCAGGTCTTCCAGGTCGGCCGCCCGCAGCAGGCTGGCAGCCACGCGTGCGGCGAAGTTGCGCCCGGGGACGGTCAACACCGGCACGCCTTGCCATAGTGCATCGCTGGCGGTGGTGTGGGCGTTGTAGGGGGCAGTGTCGAGAAAGAGGTCGGCCAGGGCCACCCGGTCCAGGTGCGCGTCCTGCGGCAGGGCAGGCGCGAAGACCAGCCGACCCGGATCGATGCCTGCCTGCCGCGCCCGGGCCTGCAGGTTCTGTCGCGCCAGGGCGTTCTGATCCAGCAGCCACAGCACCCCGTCCGGTACGTCCCGAAGAATCGCCAGCCAGCTGTCGAAGGTCTCGCCGTTGATCTTGTAGCTCTGGTTGAAGCAGCAAAACACCACGGCCTGACCCGGCAGGCCCGCGGCCCTGCGCTGCACGAGCCGCTGTCTTGCCGCCGCCTCCTGATCCTGCTCCTGGCCGCTGCGCGGGCCGGATTGCCTTCTCTGCCGGTCGTTGGGCTGGTAGCAATGCGGCAGCATGAGCAGGCGCTCGGCATAGTGGGCGCGCTCGTCCTGCGGGATCACCGTCTGGTCGGCCACCAGGTAATCCAGCCACGGCGCGCCCAGGGTGCCCGGATACCCCAGGAAACCGACTTGGCGTGCCGCCGGCCGTTGGGCCAGCACCTTGGGCATGCTGCGGAAGGTGTAGCCCTTGAGGTCCACCAGGATGTCCAGGGCATCGGCCCTGAGCCGGTCGAGGATGGCCGACGGGCTGGCCGTGGACAGGTCCACGAAGTGCTCGCAGGCCGCGACGATCCGACGGCGCATGTGACTGCCGTCGTCCGCGCCCGTGGAGTAGGCGGTGACTTCAAAGGCCTCCCGGTCATGACACTCCAGCAAGTCGGCCATCAGGTAGGCGGTGGCATGGGCCTGCAGGTCGGCGGAAAGATAGCCCAGCCGGATGCGTCGCCCCCGTACCGGCGCACAGGTCGGGCGGGGCAGGGCCGGCAAGCGTTGGGCATAGGCCGAGGCGAGCTGCCTCTGCCGTGCCGGGTCGTCATGCAGCGCCAGTGCCGTGAAGGGACTGACCTGCTCCAGCAGATCCAGGCCCCGCCTGGCCAGCCGTTGGCGCAGTTGGGACAGGCCGCTCCAGTCGCAGCAGGCCAGCAGTACATGGGCGGCATTGCCGGGCAGTTCCGGTGCCCACTCCGGGGCTTCCAGCGCCACCTGCAGGGCCGCATGGGCGCCGACCCAGTCGCCCGCGTCCGCCAGGGCGCGCACGCGGTTGTTGGCGGCCTGGAACAGCTGTCCGTCCCTGTGAAGGGCCTGGGCGAAGTCCTCGGCGGCGCCTCGGAAGTCGTTGGCCTGGTGGCGCAGCAAGCCGCGGGTCAGCCAGGCCGATCCCAGGTGCGGGCCGCGGGCCACCGCGGCGTCGGCCGCCTGCCACGCCGCGTCACGGTCGCCGTGTTCCAGTTCCAGCGCCGCCAGTCGGCTCCAGGCGTCAGCCTGCTCCGGCTCCACGGCCACCCACCGCCGGGCCAGTTGCAAGGCCGCTGTTGGATCGCCGGCCTCCCACTCCAGCTGCAAGGCGTGGCGCAGCGTCAGCGGGCTGGCCTGCAGGGCCAGCGCGCGCTCAAAGGCGGCCCGCGCGGCGCGCAGGTCGCCCAGGGCGCGCTGCGCCTGACCAAGGTTGTGCCAGGCGGCAAACAGTTGCGGGTCCAGGCCCACGGCTTGCTGCAAGAGATCGACGGCCTCGGCGGCGTGGGGGTTCACCGCCGCGGCCGAGCCGCTCGAAGCCCGTTGCGCCGCCGCTTCCTCCCCGGCCGCCAGCAAGGCGTTGCCGATGTTGCACAGCAACTGCGGCGTGTTGCGTCCTAGCGGCAGGAGTTGCCGGTACCTCTGCGCCGCCGCCGCCCACCGCCCGGCACTTTCATCCAGTTGCGCCAGACTGGCCAGGGCATCGGGGTGATCCGGGGCCAGGTTCAACAGCGCCTCCAGCGTGGAGCGTGCCAGGTCCGAATCCCCTGCCGCCTGGGCAGCCCGGCCCAGGCCGAGCAGGCTGACCGCGCTGTGAGGCTGCAGCGCCAGGGCCTGGCGGTAGGCTTGCAGGGCGGCCGTGGCCTGTCCCTGCTGCAGCCGGGCCTGACCGAGGTTGTTCAAGGTCGCGGGCCGTTCGGGTTGAACGCACAGGGCCTGCTCGAACAGCGCCGCCGCAGCCACGATGTCGCCTTGCTGCCACCGGGCGCAGCCCAGAAGGTGCAGGGCTTCCGGTTCCTGCGGAGCGGCAGCCAGGACGGACTCGTAGGTCGCGATGGCACCGGCCAGATCGCCCTTGCGGTGCAGTTCCAGGGCCTGCGCCAGGCGCGTGGCGAGTTCTGCTGCGGACATCGGGGGCTCCTGTCTGGGTGGATGCTGGTGCACAAGAAGTGCGCGCAATGCTGGCAGTATCCTCCCTCCCGCGGGCAAGGCCCGCCCTGTGATCCCGCCCCTGTCGCAGCCGCGCAGGCTCAGTTCCTGCGGGCCACCCAGAATGTGGCGCCCTGCGGACCGTAGCGTTCTTCGTGCGGGGTGTGGCGGGGCAGCTCGAAGGGCTGGCCAGCGCCCAGGCTGCGCTCCTGGCCGCCGCAGATCAACACCAGTTCGCCGCGCACCACCAGTGCGCTGACATCGAAGGGGTGGGTGTGGGTGCCCACCACCTGCCCTGGTGCCCACTCGCGCACCAGCACTTCGTCAAAACCCAGTCCATGTGCGCGGGCCTCGAATTCGGCGAAAGTCTGGGTGGTCATGAAGGCTTCGGCAACGTCTCGATCACAAGGAGCCTCACCGCGCGGCGGGTTCAGCCGATGAATTCGGCCAGGATGCGGTTGAACTTGGCCGGGTTCTCCACGAACATGAAGTGCTGTCCGCCCTCAGCCTCCTCGAAGATCTCGAGCCGGGCGCCCGGGGTCTGTGAGGCCGCCCAGGCCACGCTCTTCCAGGGCACCAGGCTGACG
>JBJTZN010000102.1:0-20130 GCA_046087245.1 Rubrivivax sp. | reverse complement strand
CCCGCTCGTCCGCCCCAAACGGCCCCGCTCGTCGTTGCAAATGCTCGCCGTAGCCCGAGCTACGGCTGTGCTTTGCGCCTGGATCGGCACCCTTTGGAACGCCCGCTCGGGCGCGCCGGAATACTTCACAAGCTCTGAGGCCCCGCCCGACACGCACACCGCCACGGGCGTGTAGCGCAACGTGCTCAGGCCGCGGCCGGCGCGTTCTCGGTGCTCACAGCAGCGCTACCACCGGAGCCGTCGCCAGCCTTCGGTGGCTGGGTGGTCCAGTCCTTCGGGGCACGGGGCGGCTTGCCCGCCATGATGTCGTCGATCTGCTCGCTGTCTATGGTCTCCCACTCCAGCAAGGCCTTCGCCATGGCGTGCATCTTGTCCTTGTGGCCCTCGATGAGGGATCGCGCGATCGTGTACTGCTCGTCGATGATCTTGCGGATTTCACGATCGACCTTCTGCATGGTCTGTTCCGAGACGTTGACCTGCTTGGTCACCGAACGTCCGAGAAACACTTCACCTTCGTTCTCGGCATAGACCATGGGGCCCAACTCGTCCGTCATGCCGTAGCGGGTGACCATGTCCCGGGCGATCTGGGTCGCACGCTCAAAATCGTTGCTGGCGCCGGTGGTCATCTGGTTCATGAACACTTCCTCGGCGATGCGTCCGCCAAACAGGACCGAGATGCTGGACAGCATCCGCTCCTTGTCCATGCTGTAGCGGTCACCTTCGGGCAGCTGCATGGTCGCGCCCAGCGCACGGCCGCGCGGAATGACCGTCACCTTGTGCACCGGATCGGTCTTGGGCATCAGACGCGCCACCAGGGCGTGCCCCGCCTCGTGGTAAGCGGTGTTGCGTCGCTCGTCCTCGGGCATGACCATGGACTTGCGCTCCGGGCCCATCATGATCTTGTCCTTGGCCTTCTCGAAGTCGACCATCTCCACGACGCGCGCGCTGCGACGGGCCGCGAACAGCGCCGCCTCGTTGACCAGATTGGCGAGGTCGGCCCCCGAAAAACCGGGAGTCCCACGCGCCAGGATGTCGGCCCTGATGTCCTGACCGACCGGGACCTTGCGCATGTGGACATTGAGAATCTGCTCGCGTCCGCGCACGTCGGGCAGCGTCACGTAGACCTGACGGTCGAAACGGCCAGGTCGCAGCAGGGCCGGATCCAGGATGTCCGGGCGGTTTGTCGCGGCCATGACGATGACGCCCAGGTTGGTCTCGAAGCCGTCCATCTCCACCAGCATCTGGTTGAGGGTCTGTTCGCGCTCGTCATTGCCGCCGCCCAGGCCGGCACCGCGGTGGCGGCCGACTGCATCGATTTCGTCAACGAAGATGATGCAAGGAGCGCTCTTCTTGGCCTGCTCGAACATGTCGCGCACGCGGGCCGCACCAACGCCGACGAACATCTCGACGAAGTCAGATCCGGAGATGCTGAAGAACGGCACCTTGGCCTCGCCTGCGATCGCCTTGGCCAGCAGAGTCTTGCCAGTGCCCGGAGGACCCACCAGCAGCACGCCGCGCGGGATGCGCCCACCGAGCTTCTGGAACTTCTGCGGATCCTTGAGGAAGTCCACGAGTTCCTTGACTTCCTCCTTGGCTTCGTCGCATCCGGCCACGTCGGCGAAGGTGGTGGAATTGTTGGCTTCATCCAGCATGCGGGCCTTGCTCTTGCCGAAACTGAAGGCACCGCCCTTGCCGCCACCTTGCATCTGGCGCATGAAGTAGATCCACACGCCGATGAGCAGCAACATCGGGCCCCAGCTCACCAGGATGCTCATCAGCAGGGACGGCTCCTCGCGAGACTTGACATCGAACTTCACCCCATTGGCGCGCAGGTCACCGACCAGGCCCCTGTCGAGGTAGGTGGCCGTGGCCCGCAGGCGCTTGTCGTCAACGGTGGTGGCCACGATCTCGGTGCCGCCGCCAGGCTTTTCTTCCAACACGGCGGACTTGATGCGCTTGGCTTGCACCTCGTCAAGAAACTCGGAGTAACCGATCTGGTTGCCCTGCATCGTTCCACGGTCGAACTGCTTGAACACCGTGAACAGAACCAGGGCGATCACCAACCAGACAGCGACCTTGGAGAACCATTGATTGTTCACCACAACTCCTTCATGAAAGACGGCACCACTCCGGAGAAAGCTCCAGACTTTTTACGCCCTCTTTATATGGAGTCGAGTGTAGAGCAGACAAGGGGCCTTCGCAGGACGACGGATGCGGCCGCTCCGGGCCCACCTTCACCCGGTGCCGACCCCCGAAGGCCGGAGCAGCGGGGCTGTCTCTGCTGCGTCCTCAGGGCGGCCTGGGCCCCATTCCAAGCAGGAAGGTCTCTGACGACCGGTCTCGGGAGGCCTTGGGCTTGATGGGCTTGACCACCCGGAAGCTGTCCTTGAACAGCTTGACAAGCTGGCTGTAGCCGCTGCCGTGGAAAGCCTTGCACACGAGCGCTCCCTGGGGGCTATTGAGGTGCCTCAAGGCGAAATCAACGGCCAGTTCCACCAGGTGCGCCATGCGGGCGGCGTCCGAGGACGCTATGCCAGAGAGGTTGGGCGCCATGTCGGAGAGCACCACATCCACCCGGCGGCCAGCCAGTTCGCTGTCCAGTCGCCTCGTCATGTCTTCGTCGCGGAAATCACCTTGCAGGAATGTCACGCCTTCGATGGGTTCGAACTCGAGCACATCCAGGGCGATGATGGTGCCGGCCAGCTCACCGGAAGCCGCGCCGGCCGGCGCGAACTTGCGGCGCACATACTGGCTCCAGGCGCCGGGCGCTGCGCCCAGGTCCACCACCACCTGCCCTGGCCGCAGCAGCCCATGTGCCTCGTCGATCTCCTTGAGCTTGTAGGCCGCACGGGCCCGGTAGCCCTCCCGCTGCGCCAGCTTGACATACGGGTCCGTCAGATGGTCGTGCAGCCACGCCTTGTTCAGTCGCTTGCTCTTCATGCCGGGCCGATAATACGAGGATGCCTGCGCTCCAGTTGTCCCCCGCCGAACGTCGACGCCTGCGCGCCGATGCCCACCACCTCCATCCCGTCGTTCTGATCGGTGCGGACGGTCTGACCGACGCGGTTCGCAAGGAAGCGGACGCTGCGCTCGATGCTCATGGCCTGATCAAGCTGCGCGTGTTCTCTGACAACCGCGAAACCCGGGAAGAGATGCTCGAGTCCTTGACGCAGACCCTGGACGCAGCGGCCGTCCAGCACATCGGCAAGCTGCTGGTGCTGTGGCGCCCGGTGACAGAGAAGGTGAAGGAAGCCCGCGACGACAGGCTGCCCGGTCCGCGGATCGTGAAGCTGGTGTCGTTTTCCAAGAGCGGGAACCACCGAGCCACGGTGAAGAAGGTGAAGGTGCTGGGCAACGAACGCGTGACCTCCGGCGGTTCAATCAAGCGCAGGCAGACACGCACCGTCAGCCCGAAGAAGAAGGCCGCCGAGTAGCCGGGGACGTCCCGGGGGTGTCAGACGTAACGCACCGCCAGGATCTCGTAGCTCTTGATGCCGCCTGGGGCACGCACCTCGGCCATGTCGCCATCCGACTTGCCGATCAGGGCACGGGCGATGGGGCTGGAAATGGAGATGAGTCCCAACTTCAGATCGGCTTCGTCATCGCCGACGATCTGGTAAGTCACCTTGGTGCCGGTGGCCTGTTCTTCCAGCTCCACCGTAGCCCCGAACACCACCCGCCCTCCGGCATCGAGGTGCGCGGGGTCGATGATCTGGGCCACCGCAAGCTTGCCTTCGATCTCCAGGATGCGTCCCTCGATGAACCCCTGCTTGTCCTTGGCCGCGTCGTACTCGGCGTTCTCAGACAGATCGCCCTGGGCACGAGCCTCGGCAATGGCCTGGATGACCGCGTGCCTCTCGACGGTCTTGAGGCGGTGCAACTCGTCCTTCAACTTCTCTGCGCCGCGTCGGGTCAGGGGAATGGTGCTCATGGGTCGGCCTGTGTGCTGTTCAAGGAAAACCGCCGCAGGGAACCTTTCGGTCCGCTGCGGCGGCAACACCGCGCAGGAGTGTAGTTCAGCGGCTGACGTTGTCCATCAATGCAGGCTCAGGTGCAGTTCCTGCAAAGACTTGACGGCCAGGTCGGATCGGTGCTTCAGCGCTTCGGTGGCCGCCTCCGAACCCGCCATCGTGGTGTAGTAGGTCACCCGGTTGGCCAAGGCAGCCGTGCGTATGTGGCGGGAGTCCGCGATGGCCGTACGCGTCTCGTCCACGGTGGTGAACACCAGATGGATCTCGCCAGCCTTGACCATGTCGCCGATGTGCGGCCGCCCGTCCTTGACCTTGTTGACGGCCTTCACCGGGACGCCGGCCGCGGCAATCGCCGCTGCCGTGCCGCGCGTGGCCACGATCTGGAAACCCAGATGGTGCAGATCCCGTGCAAGCTTCACGGCACGAACCTTGTCGGAGTCCTTCACGGTCAGAACCACCGTGCCCTTTGACGGCAGGCGCGACCCCGCCCCGAGCTGGCTCTTGAGCATGGCTTCGCCAAAGGTCTGGCCCACGCCCATGACCTCGCCGGTCGAACGCATCTCGGGGCCGAGGACGGGATCCACGCCCGGAAACTTGTTGAACGGGAACACAGCCTCCTTGATGCTGAAGTACGGCGGGATGACCTCCCCCGTCACACCGGCCTGATCTGCCAGGCGCTGTCCCGCCATGCATCGCGCAGCGATCTTGGCCAGGGGCTGGCCAGTGGCCTTGCTCACAAAAGGCACCGTGCGCGACGCGCGCGGGTTGACCTCCAGCACGTAGACCACCGCGTCAGCGCCGTCACCCTGGATGGCGAACTGGACGTTCATCAGACCCACCACGTTCAGGGCACGGGCCATCAGGGTGGTCTGCCGGCGCATCTCGTCCTGCAGCGCGGCGCTCAGGGTGTAGGGTGGCAGCGAGCACGCGGAGTCGCCGCTGTGGATCCCCGCGGCCTCCACATGTTCCATGATGCCGCCAATCATCACCTCGGCGCCATCGCCGATGCAGTCCACGTCGACCTCGATCGCATCATTGAGAAAGCGGTCGAGCAGGACGGGGGACTTCTCGCTCACCCGCACGGCCTCGCGCATGTACCGCTCCAGGTCCTTGTCTGCATGAACGATCTCCATGGCGCGCCCGCCCAGTACATAACTGGGGCGCACGACGAGCGGATAGCCGATCTCGCGCGCCAACGCCAGCGCCTGCTCCTCGGTGCGGGCGGTGCGGTTGGGGGGCTGACGCAGACCCAGTTCGTGAAGCAGTTTCTGGAAACGCTCACGGTCTTCGGCGATGTCGATGCTGTCGGGCGTGGTGCCGATGATCGGCACCCCCGCGCGCTCCAGGTCGAGCGCGAGCTTCAGCGGCGTCTGCCCGCCGTACTGGACGATCACACCCAGCGGCTGCTCTACCGCCACGATCTCCAGCACATCCTCCAGCGTCACAGGCTCGAAGTACAGGCGGTCGCTGGTGTCGTAGTCGGTGGACACCGTTTCCGGGTTGCAGTTGACCATGATGGTCTCGTAGCCGTCCTCGCGCATCGCCAGCGCCGCGTGGACGCAGCAGTAGTCGAACTCGATGCCTTGGCCGATGCGGTTGGGGCCACCGCCCAGAACCATGATCTTCTTTCGGCTGCTGGGTTGCGCCTCGCACTCTTCCTCGTAGGTGGAGTACATGTAGGCCGTCTGCGTGGCGAACTCCGCGGCGCAGGTGTCCACACGCTTGTACACGGGCCGCACGCCCAGTGCGTGCCGGCGCGCACGCACGGCATGCTGGTGGGTGCCGGTCAACAAGCCCAGTCGCCGGTCAGAAAAGCCCATGCGCTTGAGATGGCGCATCTCGGCCTCGGACAGGCTGTCCAGCGAGCGGGCTCTGACCTGCGCCTCGGTGCTGACGATGTGCTGGATCTGCGCCAGGAACCAGGGGTCGATGGCGGTCTCGGCATGCACTTCGTCCAGCGTCATGCCGATGCGAAAGGCATCCCCCACGAACAGGATGCGCTCGGGTCCGGGCTCGCCGATTTCCTCAACGATCTCGTCGCGGTCGTCACTGCGCTCGCTCAGGCCGTCGATGCCCGTCTCCAGCCCGCGCAGGGCCTTCTGGAAGCTCTCCTGGAAGGTGCGACCGATGGCCATCACCTCGCCCACGGACTTCATCTGCGTGGTCAGGTGGGGATCGGCAGCGGGAAACTTCTCGAAGGCGAAACGCGGGATCTTGGTGACGACATAGTCGATGCTGGGCTCGAAGCTCGCGGGCGTGGCTCCGCCCGTGATGTCGTTCTTCAGCTCGTCCAGGGTGTAGCCCACGGCCAGCTTGGCCGCCACCTTCGCAATGGGAAAGCCCGTGGCCTTGGAAGCCAGCGCCGAAGAGCGCGACACACGCGGGTTCATCTCGATGACGATCATGCGGCCATTGGCCGGATTGATGGAGAACTGCACATTGGACCCACCCGTGTCCACGCCGATTTCGCGCAGGATCGCGATCGACGCATTGCGCATCAGCTGGTACTCCTTGTCGGTCAAGGTCTGCGCTGGCGCCACGGTGATGGAGTCCCCCGTGTGGATGCCCATGGGATCCAGGTTCTCGATGGCGCACACGATGATGCAGTTGTCCGCCCGGTCGCGGACCACCTCCATCTCGAACTCCTTCCACCCGATCAGGCTCTCCTCGATCAGCAGCTCGTTGGTGGGCGACAAGTCCAGTCCCCGCTTGCAGATGTCTTCGAACTCCTGGGGGTTGTAGGCGATGCCGCCGCCCGTACCCCCCAGCGTGAAGCTGGGCCGTATGACCATGGGGAAGCCCGGGCCGCCGATGTCGGCCTGGATGCGCCTTTGCACCGCCCAAGCCTCCTCGATCGTGTGGGCGATGCCGCTCTTGGCGGAGTCCAGGCCGATGGAGGTCATGGCCTGCTTGAACTTCAGCCGGTCTTCCGCCTTCTCGATGGCGTGCTCGTTGGCCCCGATCATTTCCACGCCGTACCTGGCCAGCACGCCATGGCGATGCAGGTCGAGGGCGCAGTTCAGCGCGGTCTGCCCGCCCATGGTGGGCAGCAAGGCGTCGGGCCGCTCCTTGGCGATGATGCCTTCGACCACCTGCCAGGTGATGGGCTCGATGTAGGTGGCGTCGGCCATGCCCGGATCGGTCATGATCGTGGCCGGATTGCTGTTGACCAGGATGACGCGATAGCCCTCCTCGCGCAAGGCCTTGCAGGCCTGGGCTCCGGAGTAGTCGAACTCGCAGGCCTGACCGATGACGATGGGGCCGGCGCCGATGATGAGGATGCTCTTGAGGTCGGTGCGCTTAGGCATGCGAACGCTCCGCGGAATGTTTCGCCATCAGCAAGGTGAAGCGGTCGAACAGGTAGGCGATGTCGTGCGGCCCTGGCGAGGCCTCAGGGTGGCCCTGGAAGCAGAAGGCCGGGCGGTCGGTGCGCGCCAGTCCCTGGAGCGTGCCGTCGAAGAGACTGCGGTGGGTAGCCCGCAGACAGCCAGGCAGGCCGGCTTCATCCACGGCGAATCCGTGGTTCTGGCTGGTGATGCTGACACGCCCGGTGTCCAGGTCCTTCACGGGGTGGTTGGCGCCGTGGTGGCCGAACTTCATCTTGAAGGTGCGCGCGCCTGAGGCCAGAGCCATGATCTGGTGGCCCAGGCAGATGCCGAAGGTAGGCACACCTGCATCGATCAGACGGGCGGCAGCCTCGATGGCGTAGTCGCAAGGCTGGGGATCGCCCGGCCCGTTGCTCAGAAACACGCCGTCGGGTTGCAGGGCCTGCACATCGGCGGCCAGCGTGCGTGCCGGCACCACGGTCACCCGGCAGCCCCGGCTGGCCAGCATGCGCAGGATGTTGAACTTGATGCCAAAGTCGTACGCCACGACGTGAAATCGGGGCTCGGTCAGCACGCCGTAGCCGGTTCCCAACGCCCACTCCGTCTGGGTCCACTCGTAGCTGCGGCGGACAGTCACCTCCTGTGCCAGGTCGAGGCCCGCCATCGAGGGCACAGTCCTGGCGCGGGCCACTGCAAGTTCCAGGTCGGCCGACGAGACGGACTGGCCAGCGGGGAAGGTGACGATGCACCCGTTCTGTGCACCTGTGGACCTCAGATGGCGCGTCAGCCGCCGGGTGTCCACCTCGGCGATGGCCACCGTGCCGTGCTGCTGCAGGTACTGGTCCAGCGTGTGCGACTGACGGAAGTTCGATGAGCGTCTGGGCAAGTCCCGGATCACCAGCCCGGCAGCATGGACGCCGCTGGCCTCCACGTCTTCGGGATTGACCCCGTAGTTGCCGATGTGCGGGTAGGTCAAGGTAACGATCTGGCGCCGGTAACTCGGGTCGGTCAGGATTTCCTGGTAGCCGGCAAGTGCGGTGTTGAACACCACTTCGCCTGCGGTCGATCCGGCGGCGCCTATCGAGATGCCCCTGAAGATGGAACCGTCTGCAAGCGCAAGAACGGCAGGAGGCAGGTCGGGCAGCAAGAAAAACTCCGGTTCACCCGCACCCAGACGCACCCGCCTGAGGCGGCGGAGATGGCGTCGAAGGGGAAACCGTGGACGAGTTTCGCTGGCGTGCGGGCAGGTTTCAGGTAAACTTATCAAGTATAGCCTCGCAACGAGCCTGCAGAGAACGGACCGGGCCCTGTCCACATTCCCCCGCTGCCAAGGGGGTGGCATGAAGAAGCCGGCAAGGGGCTGGGCCGGCCGACCTACACTCTCGAGTGCATCGCGTTGGCGGTGATAGCTGTTATAGGCCCGTCACGCTTTCAGAGCACCCGAACCAAGGAGAAACCCATGATCCCCCAGCCGTCATCCCTGCCCGAGTCAGGCGTTGTCGTCTCGGCCGACCAACGCAACTCCGTTCTGCGAAACACCTACGGCCTGCTGGCTGTTTCGCTGGTGCCCACCGTGCTGGGCGCATGGGTGGGTGTGTCCACCGGCATCCTGAGCGGCATCGGGGCCGGGCCGTCCTTGATCTTGTTCCTGGCCGGCGCCTTCGGCTTCATGTTCGCCATCGAGAGGAACAAGGATTCCGCCAAAGGGGTGTATCTCCTGCTGGCCTTCACCTTCTTCATGGGCCTGATGATGTCGCGCCTGGTGGGCCAGGTGCTGGGGCTGCGCAACGGCGCATCGCTGGTGATGACGGCATTCGGTGGCACGGCGGCGGTCTTCTTCGCCATGGCCACGCTGGCATCGGTGATCAAACGCGACCTGTCCGGGCTGGGCAAGTTCCTGACGGTCGGTGTCGTGATCGTCTTCGTCGCCATGCTGGCCAACTTCCTCCTTCAGTCATCCGCGCTGATGCTGGCCCTGCTGGTGCTGTGCCTGGGCATTTTCTCCGCCTTCATGCTCTACGACATCAAGCGTGTGATGGACGGCGGCGAAACCAACTATGTGTCTGCCACCCTGGCCATCTACCTGGACGTCTACAACGTGTTCCAGAGCCTGCTCGCGCTGCTGGGCATCTTCGGCGGCGAGAAAGATTGAACCTCGCGCAACCTGCCCGGCGCCTGCCTGGATCTTGGGGGCCCTTCGGGGCCCTTCTCCTTTCATGGCTCAGCCTGATGACCTGTCAAACACCGCCATGCTCTCCACATGCGCGGTGTGGGGAAACATGTTGACCACGCCCGCGTGCGTGCAGTTGTAGCCGGCCTGGTGGACCAGCAGGCCGGCGTCGCGCGCCAGGCTCGCAGGATTGCAACTGACATACACGATCCTTCGAGGGGGCTTCCACGGGGCCAGGTCGGCTGCAGCATGAGACCCCTGAGCCTGCGTGCCGACCGCATCGACCAGGGCCTTGACCAGCGCAAACGCTCCCTCCCGGGGCGGATCCACCAGCCAGCGATCGGCTCGCCCCCGCGACACCAGGGCGGCGGCATCCAAGTCGAAGAGGTTGCGCGCCTCGAAGCTGACCCTCTCGCGCAGCCCATGGAGCGCGGCGTTGGCCAGAGCCCGCTCCAGCAGGGCCGCGCTGCCCTCGATGCCATGCACTTGCCCTGCGAGTCGCGCCAGAGGCAGGGTGAAGTTGCCCAAGCCGCAGAACCAGTCGATCACGCGCTCGTGCGCCTGCGGAGCCAGCAGCCGCAGCGCACGCCCCACCAGGACCCGATTGATCTGCGGGTTGACCTGCGTGAAGTCCGTGGGCTTGAAGGGCATGCGGATGTCGAACTCCGGCAGGGTATAGGCCAGTTGCTCGGCCTCGGGAGACTCCTCCAGCAGGTGCACGCTGTCCGGGCCGGCAGGCTGCAGCCACCACTGCACCGCGTGGGTCTGCGCGAAGCGCCGCAGACGATCTGCGTCGCGGGCCGACAGCGGTTCCAGGTGCCGCAGCACCAGGGCGGTCACCCGGTCACCGACGGCCAGTTCGATCTGCGGCAAGCGATCGCGCTGGTCCATCGTGGCGATCAAGCTGCGCAGGGGCAGCAGCAGGCCGCTGACGTGCATTGGCAAGACCGGACATACCGACATGTCGGCCACGTAGCGTGACTTGCGCTCATGAAAACCGATGAGCACCTGGCCCTTCTTGACCACGTGGCGAACGGACAGCCGGGCCCTGTAGCGGTAGCCCCAGGCCGGCCCGTGGATGGGCGCGAGCATCTGCCCCGGGCGAACCTTGGCCAGATGCCACAGGTTGTCTTCCAGCACGCGCTGCTTGACGGCCACCTGGGCATCAGGATGCAGGTGCTGCACCTTGCAGCCGCCGCAGGCGCCGGCATGCAGCCCGAAGTGAGGACAGGCCGGCGGCATCCGCTGCGCGCTCTCGCGCAACAAGGTCGATAGCTGGCCCTGCTCCCACTGGTTCTTGCGACGATGCACCTGCACCGTCACGCGCTCGAAAGGCAAGGCGCCTTCGATGAAGACCACCTTGCCATCGGGCCGACGGGCCACGCCCTGCCCTTCCAGATCCAGTGACTCGACGACCAAGGGGGGAGCGTTGTCCTGCATTGTCACGATCATCAGAGCGCGGTCAGCAAAAGAGCCGCCCGAGGGCGGCTCCTTCAACGCCCGCCTTGATCAGGCGCGGCGGTTCCAGTTCATGACATCTGCCTCGCGCCAGCCTCACTCCTTGGGGGGCTCCGCATATTCGGACACCACCTTCCAGCGGGCGTCCTGCAGTTGGGACAGGCGGTAGGCGTTGCTGCCCAGCCGCTTCTGCGGCCCGAACCTGGCCTCGGCGCTGCCGAAGATGTCGGTGGGAACCGTCATCGTGTCCATGGCCTTGATGAAACTGTCGATAGTCAGGTTGGGGCCGGCCTTCTGCAGGGCGCGCACAAACGTGTTGACGATGATGTAGCCGTAGGCGGAGAAGACGGTGGGATCTTCGTTGAATTTCGTCTTGTACTTGTTGGCCCAGAACCGCAGCGGCTGGGATGCGTCATCCAGATAGGGGTTCTGCACCGTCATCGTGGCATACAGGCCGTCCATCGCCTTGCCGCCAAGCTTGTGGATCAAGTCAGTGTAGGCCGCGCTGGAACCCAGGAAGACCGGGCTGAAGCCGGTCTTGCGACTTTCCGCGATGGTGCCGATGGTCTCGCGGATGATGGTGCCCAGCACCACCAGGTCGCAACCCGAGGACTTCATCCTGGCAACCTGGGAGGAGAAGTCGGTCGCGCCACGCTTGTAGGTGGTCTTCTCCGCGAACGCCATCCCGATCGTCTTCAGGCCCGCCTCGCCACCGCGCATGACCTCCAGACCGAACTCGTCGTCCTGGTAGATCGTGCAGACCTTCTTCGATCCCTTTTCCTTGACCAGCTTGGGCAGCGCGCCGCGCATCTGATCGTAGTAGGTCGCCGCGAAGGAGTACTTCAGGCGGTGGAACGGGTCATACATCTCGCGCGCGGCGGTCACCGGGAAGAAGTTGATGACGTTCTTCTCGAACTGGATCGGCATGGCGGCCATGTTCTGGGCGGTTCCGATGTGGCCCAGGACAGCGAACACCTTGTCCTGGTTCACCAGCTTCTGCGCCGCCAGGGCCGCCTTGCGGGGGTCGTAGGCGGAATCCTCGACCACCATCTTGAGCTTGCGACCATTCACGCCGCCCTGCTCATTGACCTCATCGACCGCCAGCAGCAGCCCGTTGCGGACCTGCTTGCCGAATCCGGCGATGGGCCCGGAGAGGTCCTGTATGGACCCGAGCAACACCTCGCCCTTGCTCACGCCTTGTGTGGCTTGGGCCCAGGTGCTGGTGCAGGCGGCGGCCAGCGCAAGACAGGTGGCCATCCTCAGGGTGGACTTCATCAAAGGTCTCCTTGTGTCGATGCCGAGCGACCTGCCCGTGCACTCAACCCGCATGCTATCGCCGTCTCGCCCAACGGCACCCTGTCGCAAACGCTGAGCCCCTTCGCTCTGGGGTCATTCACGCCCTGGGGATGGGGGTCAGCGCGCTGGCAGGAGCCGTGCCGGGTCCACAGGCTTGCCCTGGCGCCGGATCTCGAAGTGCAGCTTGACCTGGTCGGCATCGCTGGAGCCCATCTCGGCGATCCTCTGTCCTCGCCGCACGGTCTGGTCCTCCTTGACCAACAGGGCCTGATTGTGGGCATAGGCCGTGAGGTAGGTGTTGTTGTGCTTGACGATGACGAGATTGCCGTATCCACGCAACCCGGACCCCGCGTACACCACCCGACCATCGGCCGCCGCGAGCACCGGGTCGCCGGCCTTGCCGGAGATCGACAGGCCCTTGACACCGCGGGCGTCGTCGAAGGGCACGTTCACCGGCCCTGCAGCGGGCCAGGACCAGTCCACAGCCTCATCGCCCTGACGCGGCACTGCAGCGGCAGGGCTGCCGGCGGCAGGCGTCGGTGTCGGCCCGGGCGGCTGCACCGCTGGCGTAGGGGGCAGTCCCCCCCCTGGGGCCGCCCCGGCTGCGTTCGTGTCCAACGGGCGGCTCTCCATCCGGCCCGTGGGAGGCACCGGACGCGTGGCCGCCGCCGAAGGGTCCTGTCCCGGCGGCACCACCCGCAGGACCTGGCCCACTTCGATGAGATTGGGGTTGTCAATGCCGTTCCAGCGTGCGATGTCGCGCCAGTTCTGGCCATGATCCAGACCGATGCGGATCAAGGTGTCGCCAGGCTTGACCGCGTACGTGCCGGGTGCCTGGGCGGGTCCTGGGGAACCCACGACCGTCGATGTGGACGGCCCCGGCCCGGACGGGGGCAAGGCCGCCACCGGGCTGGAAGGAGCGGGCGCTGGGGCGGTGGCCGGCCGGACCGGAGGCGGCGGCTTCGCGGCCTGGCGCGATGCGGACCCGACAGGCGAACGATCCTCGACGGGCGCGCGGCCGGGGGACGTGGAGCAGGCGGCCAGCGAGAGCGTCAGCACGACCATAGGCGCCGAACGCCGGCTGCGCGAAGGGATGACGGTCAGGAACACAGCGTTCCGGATTCTAGGGGGACGAAGTGAACGCCGTCGTGCACGGTACGGTGCCACCCAGATGCGTCCCGATCGATCACCACCAGCACCTGCCCGCCGTGCACTGCACTGTGGGTGGGCGCCACCAGACGGCCTCCGACCGCCAATTGGTCCAGCCAGGCTGAAGGCACGTCCTCACCGCCGGCGGCGGCGATGATGGCGTCGAACGGCGCCGAAGGCGGATGCCCCAGGCGTCCATCGCCAAACACCAGACGAGGCTGCGTGATGCCCAGCGCGCGCAGGGTTTCAAGGGCCCGTTGGTGCAAGGGCTGGATACGCTCTAGAGATGTGAGGCGGCGCGACAGCAGGCTCAACACGGCAGCCTGGTAGCCGCACCCCGTACCGATCTCCAGCACCTGCCCCAGCGGTGCGGTCTTGCCGGCAGGCGCTGCGCCGGGGCCTTGCACCAGCAGGCTGATCATGCGCGCCACGACGGTGGGCTTGGAGATGGTCTGCCCATGCCCTATGGGAAGGCTGGTGTCCTCGTAGGACTGGGTGGCCAGCGCCGAGTCCACGAAGTGATGACGGGGTACCCGCGCCATGGCCTCCAGCACCACCGGGACCACGGGCACGCCGCCGCGTCTCAAACGCTCGATCATGCGCATCCTCACCGTGTCGGAGTCCAACCCCAAGCCGGCGGGAACGTCGCGCCTCCGTGCCGCGCTGGCGGCTTCACGCACCAATCGCTGCGGCCTGAGAACCTCGGAGGCCTTGTGCACGCAGGCTTCTTCGGGGGCCGGGATCGAGGCTGGGAACCGCGCCTGCCGGCCACGCGAGGGCGCCACGCTCAAGGCCCCTTCAGGCAGGCAGCCCAGCGCGTCAGATGCCCGTGGTCCGTCAGGTCCACCTGCAGCGGGGTGATGGACACGCACCCGGTGGCCGTGGCGTGGAAATCGGTGCCCTGGCCTGCATCGCGTGCATCGCCGGCCGGACCGATCCAGTAGATGGGGTCGCCCCGCGGGTTCGACTGGCGCACCACCGGTTGGCTGGCGTGGCGACGCCCGAGCCGCGTGACCACGCGAGGCAGCGACGCGGCATCAGGACGATTGGGGATGTTGACGTTCAGGAGCCAAGGACCGCCGTCGCCGCCGACCAGGGCCTGCTCCACCACGGCACGCGCAGCGGCGGCGGCGGCCTCCAGCTCACCCCAGCCCTTGTCCACTTGGGAAAAGGCGATGGATCGCAAGCCGAAGAGATACCCTTCCATGGCCGCAGCCACCGTGCCGGAGTAGAGGGTGTCGTCGCCCATGTTGGCACCGTTGTTGATGCCCGACAGCACCAGATCGGGACGATGGGGCAGCAGGCCGGTCAGCGCCACGTGCACGCAATCCGAGGGCGTGCCGTTGACCACCCGGAACAGTCGCGATCGGTCAAACCCCGGGGCTTCGAACACCGACAGGGGACGCGACAGCGTAAGCGCATTGGAGGTACCGCTGGCGTTCTGCTCGGGGGCAATGACGTCCACCTCGCCCAGTGACTCACAAGCCCGCACCAGAGCCGCAAGACCGGGTGCCAGGTACCCGTCGTCGTTTGCAATGAGGATTCGCATGGGCAGATTGTAGGCAGGGCCTCGAAGGGCCTCGGGGGGCACTCACGGTGTCGATCCCCTGGGCCTTGCGATCTCGCCGCTGCCCTTCGTTCGCCGGATCCGGCCCGCGAAGGGGCCCACGACACAAGGCGCGACCAAATGCATGCAACCCGCCCAGTCATCTTGCCGCGTCTGCATCCGCTCAATGTCATCGATCACCCTGGCAAAGACATCCGGCTCGGTCGGTTGGCCCGGGCAGCGCGGCGCCTGCGTCCTCGCAAACTCGGTGGAGAAGCAGTGCACCAAGTCCGATGGGCCGGCACGCTTGCCGGATTGCGCGCGCTGACGAGTTGGTCGGTTGCCGGAAATCGCGCCTTGGGTGCAGGAACTCAGGCATCCAGCCCACCTCGCACTCGCGGGCAGCCGCCGAACCGATCCGTTCCAAGGCCGCTTCAGCTTCGTGCCAACCATCTCGCGGGCACGCTGCCTGCTCCGCGCACGTACGACCGCCTCGTCCTGTGCCGGATTGCCCAGGGTTTCGAGCGCGCCCAGAACTGGAACTCGCCGAAGAGTCAACGCGGGAACCGGGGCTTGATCCGGGCGTCGCACCGCTGCTTGCCCAGCCTGAACACACGGTGACGCCCGGCCCTGCAAACCCCTGGTGCGGTAGCAGGGCCGGATGCAGCCCGTACCCGCAGCGCCTACACTTTCCGTTGGATTGCCCTGATCGGTTGAGAAACATTACCGCGCACCCACTCGTGCGTCCCGAAGGGCGCCGCTCGCCATCCCGATGCACCCTTTGAAAACCCAGCTCGGGCGCGCCGGGATGCTTCAGCAGTTCTGACCCCACAGCGATGATCACCATCAACAAGCTCATGCCCGCAGGCCGCGGCCTGGCCCCCGTGCTCCTGCGGCGCGCCTCCAGCGTCTGTCTGGACTGGGACACGCGCCAGAAGAGCCGATTCGAAGCCACGGATTCCCTGGGCCGCATGCTGGGCGTCTTCCTGCCGCGGGGCAGCGTGGTGCGCGGCGGTGACGTGCTGGTGGCAGAGGACGGCTCGCTGGTGCGGGTGGAAGCGGCCGCACAGCCGGTGATGGTGGTGCGGCCGTGTCCGCACCACGGCTCGCCTTTCGACCTGACGCGCGCGGCCTACCACCTGGGCAACCGGCATGTGCAGATCGAGCTGCAGCCCGACCACCTGAAGATCGAGCCTGACCATGTGCTGGCCGAGATGCTGCAACGCATGCACCTGAACGTGACCCAGGAGCAGGCGTCTTTCGAGCCTGAAGCCGGGGCGTATGCGGGCGGTCATGGTCATGGTCATGGTCATGGTCATGGTCATGGTCATGGTCATGGTCATGAGCATGGCCACGCTGCCCATGCGCCCGAGCCGGCCGTGGCCACGTCACGCCGAGCCGTGAACATTCCGGTCACAGCGCAGACGACCGGGCATGTGCATGGGCCGGGCTGCGGGCATGACCACGGCCACGGCCACGGCCACTCCCACCGCCAAGGATGACCACGCCTGCCACCCTGCTGCGCCTGATGTGGCTGGCCTCACCGGCCTTGCCCGTGGGCGGCTTCAGCTACTCTGAAGGGCTGGAGGCTGCGCTGGACGCCGGGCGCGTCCAAGGCGAGGCGGCCGTAGGGGACTGGTTGCTGGACCAGTTGCACCTGTCGCTGGCGCGTGCCGACCTGCCCGTGTGCGCGCAGGCCTTCCAGGCCTGGCAGGCGCCACCCGACGCCGCTCGCCTGCAAGCACTGAACGACTGGGTGCTGGCCACGCGCGAAAGCGCCGAGTTCCGCCTGCAGACCGAGCAGATGGGCCGCTCGCTGGTGGAGTGGCTGCGCAACGGCGAGCATGCCGCAGACCCGCGCATCGCCTGCTGCGCTGGCCTGGCCCCCGCGCCCAGCTGGCCCGTGGCCTTCGCCCTGGCCTGCGTGCTGGCCTGTGACGCCCCACAAGACCCTTTGAACAACGCCGAACAAGCGCTGCTCGCCCTGGCCTTCGGCTGGGCCGAGAACATGGCGCAAGCGGCCATGAAATCCGTGCCCCTGGGCCAGGCCGCGGCGCAGCGCATCCTCACGCGCCTGACCCAGGCCATCCCTGAAGCGGTGCAACACGCCCTGGCCCTGCCCGAAGACGCACGCCAGGCCTTCACGCCCGGGCTGGCCATCCTGTCGGCGCGGCACGAGAGCCAGTACTCCCGGCTTTTCCGTTCCTGAGTCGCTGAGACCCCACACCCGTGCAACCTCTGAACCCCTGACCCGCCATGACCACCCGCCTGCACTCCGTTCCCGGCCGCACCAAGAAGCTGCCTGCCCTGCGCGTGGGCGTCGGCGGCCCGGTGGGCTCCGGCAAGACCACCCTGGTGGAGATGCTGTGCAAGACCATGCGCGAGCGCTGGGATCTGGTGGTGGTCACCAACGACATCTACACCAAGGAAGACCAGCGCCTGCTCACCGTGGCCGGCGCCCTGGAGCCCGAACGCATCATGGGCGTGGAAACCGGGGGCTGCCCGCACACGGCCATCCGCGAAGACGCCTCCATCAACCTGGAAGCCGTGGACCGCATGCTGGGCCAGTTCCCCAACGCGGACATCGTGTTCATCGAGTCCGGCGGCGACAACCTGGCCGCCACCTTCAGCCCGGAGCTGTCAGACCTGACCGTCTACGTGATCGACGTGGCCGCAGGCGAAAAAATCCCGCGCAAAGGCGGGCCGGGCATCACCAAGAGCGACCTCTTCGTCATCAACAAGACGGACCTGGCGCCGCACGTGGGCGCCGACCTGGCGGTGATGGAAGCCGACACCCGGCGCATGCGCCCCGACCACGCCGGCCGCCGCCCCTACGTGATGACCAACCTCAAGACCCGCGAAGGCCTGGCCGAGGTGGTGCGCTTCATCGAAACCCGGGGGCTGCTGACGGCCTGACGGACCTTCGTGGGAGGGGCCAGCGTCAGGTCAGCTTGCGGGATGTGCTGCTCAACGCGACGGGCTTGATCTTCAGTCGCTGCGCGTTGCGGCTCAGGACAGCATCCAAGGTGGCCATGTGCTTCGCGCCCGCAGCTTCGGCACACGCCAGGTGCAGGGCGTCGCCAGCGCGCAATGCGCTCGGGGCATCGAGCACCAATTCCGCTGCGCGATGGAAGTTCACGGGCGTGACGGGCAGCAACCGCAGGTCTGCAGCCACCATGCGCTGAAAGCGAACCCAAGCCCCCTGGGCTTGCGGCGCATCGATCGCCCCGGTGCGTTGCTTGATGCCCAGGGCACTGGCGAACTCCGGAATGCACCAGGACGCGGCGACGAGCTCACGCTTCTCGCGTGCATACCATTGGGCCGCGGCCACGCTGAACGGCTCGTTCAGAAACAAGGACACGAGCACGCTCGTGTCGACATAGACCATGTCAGTAACGCGCCCCGCTGCGCAGTTCTTCCATCACGGAATCGCTCATGGACATGGTGCTGCGGGCCTCGTTCAATTCAAGCGCAAAAGCCTTGCGATCCCATTGCGCCGTCCGAATGGAGAGGCTGCCGTCCACGGCGATCTGGGCGTCCACCGTGGCTCCTTCGTGCAAACCGAGCCGGCGCACAATTTCGGACGGGATTCGCAGGGCGAGGCTGTTGCCCCATTTGGCCACTTGAAGATCCATGATGTGTATCCTTGAATGTAGACACATCCTAAGCCCTGAGAGCTGTGTGTCAAGCTCCACAACCTGTGGTCTTGCCAGCCACAATTTGGCAATCCAAATGGGGGGCAGGTCAAGTCCAGAAGTACAATAGTACGTACAATTGGAGCCCCACCATGGATGCGATCACCTACTCCGCGGCGCGAGCCAACCTGGCCAGCACGATGGACCGCGTCTGCAGCGACCACGAGCCCTTGATCATTACCCGCAACGGTGAAAAGGCCGTGGTCATGCTGTCGCTGGAAGACTACAAAGCGCTGGAAGAGACGGCGTACTTGCTGCGCAGCCCCGCCAACGCCCGACGACTGCTGAGCTCGATTGCGCAGCTCAACGCCGGCAAGGGAACCCCGAGGGAGCTTGCCGAGTGAAGCTCACGTTCTCAGATGAGGCATGGGACGACTATCTGTACTGGCAAAAGCAAGACCGAAAAGTGGTCGGGCGAATCAACCAACTCATCAAGGAAGTGCGGCGAGACCCGTTTGCAGGGGTGGGCAAGCCAGAGCCGCTGAAACACGCCCTCTCAGGCTATTGGTCACGTCGCATCACTGACGAACACCGCATGGTGTACCGCATGACAGAGGACGCATTGGAAATCGCACAGTTGAGATTTCACTACTGATTCCAAAGGCACCCATGGGCCGCGGACCAGGCTTACAGCGGCTGCCGTAGCGGGTCAGCTTGCGCGCGGGGTTAGGCCTCAACTCGCGACGCGCATGGCTAGCGCTTCCGCTGCCAGCGTGTTGATGCTCTTCCCCTCGGCTTGCGCAGCAATGGCCAACCGCTCGTGCAGTTCTGGCGGGATGCGCAAATTGAACTTGCCTGAGTAGTTGCGACGAGGCTCGATACCCTTCTCGGCGCAAACCTCCAGGAAGACTGCAAGCGACCGCTTGAACTCCTGCCGAAGCTCCTTGGGGTTCTTGCCGTAGAAGTCCGCACCACCGTTGAGACCAAGGATCTCACCCCGGAACATGTCAGTCTCAGGGTCGTACTCGATGCGCGCGTTGTATCCGTCAACGGTCATGACGTTCATGGCTTCACTCCGTGTTGCTCAAGCCACTTCCTGACAGAAACCACGGCTCCCTTGTCCGTCTGTGGCGATGGGTGGGGCCGATGAAACACACGCACCTCCTGGAAGAGGTAGATCGCTACGCGACTACCCTCTCGCTCAGACACGTCGGCTCCGAGCCCGATCAGCAGGGCTTCGATGTCCTTCCAGGCGATGTTCGCGCTGGTCGGGTGGGCGAACAGGGCTTCGAGAGTCTTGCGGTGGGTGCGCTTCACGGCGCCATAGTACCACTATTCGGTACTGAAGCCGGTTCTGAGGCCTAACGTGGAGGTCAGGGGCGCTGCGCGGCTTTATCGCGCAGCGTCCCCTGGAACGACGGGTTGGGTGTCATGCTATTGTTTAGGTTTGTGGGGCACCTGCCCGTCGCTTGCACGAGCGCGTTGAACTGCCACTGACTGAGGGCAGGTGTTCCACAAAGCTCGGGGGAGGAAACCGCGGCGAGTGCCGAGGTAGTGATCGCAGCCTACGGGGCTATGG
>JBJTZN010000101.1:0-10890 GCA_046087245.1 Rubrivivax sp. | reverse complement strand
CGGTGCGCCTTCAGGCCGTCCCAGATGATCAGCAGGGGTTGCTTCAGGTGCGCCCGCAGCGCCTTGAGGAATTCCACGTGCTGCTCCTTCTTGATCGAGCCCTCGTGAAGCCGGAACATGCAGTTCGTTCGGCTGAGAGCCTGTGAAATATCCCCGCACACCCGCTCGTCCGATCCAGGCGCAAAGCACAGCCGTAGCTCGGGCTACGGCGAGCATTTGCAACGACGAGCGGGGCCGTTTGGGGCGAACGAGCGGGTGTGCGGGGATTTTTCACAAGCTCTCAGCCGAACAGCTTGGTCGCGATGCCGGCCACGTGGCGGCCCTGGAAGCGGGCCATGCCCAGTTCCTGTTCGCTGGGCTGGCGCTCGCCTTGGCCACCGGCGATGGTGGAAGCCCCGTAAGGGCTGCCGCCCTTGATCTCGTCCAGGCCCATCTGCCGCGCCTCGGCGTACGGCAGGCCCACGACGACCATGCCGTGGTGCAGCAGCGTGGGGTGGAAGGTGAGGATGGTGCTTTCCTGGCCGCCGTGCTGGGTGGCGCTGGAGGTGAACACCGATCCCACCTTGCCGATGAGCGCGCCCTGGGCCCACAGGCCGCCGGTCTGGTCGATGAACGAGCGCATCTGGCTGCTGACGTTGCCAAAGCGCGTGGGCGCCCCAAAGATGATGGCGTCGTAGTTCGCCAGCTCTGCCGGCTGCGCCACCGGGGCGGCCTGGTCGGCCTTGCCGTGCGAGGCCGCGAACACGTCGGCGGGCACGGTTTCCGGCACGCGCTTGACGTCGACGGCGGCACCAGCCACTTCACGCGCACCTTCGGCCACGGCCTGCGCCATCTTCTCGATGTGACCGTAGTAGCTGTGATAGAGAACGAGGATCTTGGCCATGAGCTTTCCTTGATGAGCAGACAACGGCGCCTGCGGTGGACGGATTCTCCGGAGTGTGCGCGCGCCCGTGACCCAGCACGCTTGAGCGCAGTGTTCGAATCGGCAGAACCCTGCCCGCGCAGCAGGCTGCGCCGGTCTTCAACCCATCTTCAGCGGCAGGCTGCGCAGGCGCTGGCCGGTCAGCGCGAACAGCGCGTTGGCCACCGCAGGCGCGATGGGCGGGGTGCCGGGCTCGCCCACGCCCTCGGGGCGCGCGTCCGAAGGCAGGAGGTGCGTCTCGATGCGCGGGCAGGCGGCCATGCGCAGCGCCGGCTGGTCATGGAAGTTGCTCTGCACCACGCGGCCACGCACCACGGTGATCTCGCCGTGCAGCGCGGCCGACAGCCCGAACACGATGCCGCTTTCCATCTGCTGCGCGATCAGGTTCGGGTTGACCGGCGTACCGCAGTCCACCGCGCTCACCACACGGTGCACGCGGATCGCACCGCCGGGGCCCAGCGACACCTCCGCCACCTGGGCCACCACCGAGCCGAAGCTGTGGTGCAAGGCCACGCCACGTGCCGCCCTGGCGCCGTCCGGGGCCGGCGGCACGGGTTGGCCCCAGCCCGCCTTGTCGGCAGCGAGCTTGAGGACGGCAGCCTCGCGCGGGTGGCGGGCCAGCAGGCCCAGGCGGAAGGCCACCGGGTCCTGCGCGGCGAAGTGCGCGCACTCGTCGACGAAGCTCTCCTTGAAGAAGGCCTGGTGCGAATGCCCGACCGCACGCCAGAAGCCCACGGGCATGGGGAACTGCACGGCCGCGTGGGCGATGCGGGCGGCCGGCCATTCATAGGGCTGGTCGAAAGCGCCCTCTGACGTGGTCTTGTCCGGGCCCGCGCCCGGCAGACCGAAGGTGCGCGCCAGCACCGCCGGCACGATGGCCTGTCCGGCCGAGACGTTGCGCCACGCCGTCAGCCGGCCCTGCGCGTCGAAGCCGGCGTCGAAGCGCGCCACGCAGGCCGGGCGGTAGAAGTCATGCTGTGTGTCTTCGGCGCGGCTCCAGAAGGTCTGCACCGGCGCGCCCTCAGCGGCACGCGCGATGGCCGCGGCCTGGCCGATGAAGTCGACGTCGAGCCGGCGCCCGAAGCCCCCGCCCAACAGCGTGACATGCACCTCGACGCGGTCGGCGTCGATGCCCAGCGCCTGGGCCACGGCGCGGCGCGCCGGACCCGGCACCTGCGTGGGTGCCCACACCTCGGCGCGCCCGTCCCGGAACTGCACCGTGCAGTTCATGGGCTCCAGCGCCATGTGCGCAAGCCAGGGTGCGCGGTACTCGGCGCGCAGATTCTTCGGGGCCTGGGCCAGCGCGGCCTCGACATCGCCCACGCGGTGGAAGGCGAAGCCGTCCTCCTGGTCCAGCGTCCGGGCCAACTGGTCCAGCGCCGCGGCGCTGTCGAAAGAAGCCGCAGGCACGGCCTCGTCCCACTGCACCTTCACCTGCCCCAGGGCCCGCAGGGCCTGCCAGGCGGTGTCGGCGATCACCGCCACACCGGCCGTGCCGCCCGCGTACCCGTCCACCGCCAGCACCTTCTTCACCCCGGGCGAGACCAGCGCCGCCTGGCCATCGAACGAGGCGACGCGGCCGCCCAGCGTCGGGCACATCGTCACCGTGGCGTACAGCATGCCCGGGCGCCGCACGTCGATGCCGAAGCCCGCGCTGCCCGTGGCCTTGGCGCGCGCTTCCAGGCGCGACAGCGGCTGGCCGATGAGCTTGAATTGCGCCGGCGTCTTCAAGGTCACGGCCCCGGGCAGCTGCAGCTTCGCCGCGGCTTCGGCCAATTCCCCGAAGCCCGCACTGCGCCCTGATGGGTGGTGCACGCGGCCGGCCTCGACGCGCAGCTCGGCCGCCGGCACGCCCCACTGCGCCGCGGCCGCGGCCACCAGCATCGCGCGCGCCGAGGCACCCGCCTCGCGCATGGGCAGCCACAGGTCCTTCATGCTCGAACTGCCGCCGGTCATCATCACGCCGATCTCGCGCATCGTGCGCGCCGTCATGCGGCCGGCCAGGCGCTTGAGCAGGCCCTGGTCGTCGGGGTGGAAAGGCAGCCCGTCCACGACCGTGGCCAGGTTGTTGTAGATGCCGTCGATGGGCGGATGCTCCACCTGCACCCGGGCCCAGTCGGCGTCCAGCTCATCGGCCAGCACCATGGCCAGGCCCGTGAGCACGCCCTGGCCCATCTCGGACTTGGGCACCATCACCGTGACGCGGCCGTCCAGGCCGACGCGCAGCCAGCCGTTGAACGCCCGCTGGCCTTCTGGCGTGGGCAAGGGCTGCGAAGGCACCAGGCGCTGGCGCGGCGGCATCAGGCTCCAGCCGATGCCCAGCCCCGTGGCGGCGGCGCCGACGCCCAGGGTGGTGAGCAGGAAGCGTCGGCGGGTGGAGCGAGGTGGGGTCATGGTGGGAACCGTCAAGCGCGCACCGCCTGCGCGCGCCGGCGAGGGGTGGACGGGGTGTTGGGGGACCCAGGCACTGATGCTGGGGGCTCGGCGGCATCGGCGGCCAGGAATCGCACGAGAAAAGCGCACTCGGGGTCGTCCAGCACGCTGCGATCGCCCCGGGCCACGGCATCGACGTACTCGCGCACCACCTGCAGCCGCGCGATACGGGCGTCGATGGCGATGAGCTGTTCGCGTGCCAGCCGCGCCAACTGCGCAGCAGTCATCGCGCCCAGGTCGCGCTCGGCCAGCAGCAGCGCAATCTCGCGCAGCGTGAACCCCACCTCCTTGAGCTGCCGTATCGCCGACAGGCGCGCAGGTGTGTCAGGCGGCCAGGTGCGGTAGCCGGCGGCCGTGCGCGCAGGGGGCTCCAGCAGGCCGTCACGCTCGTAGATGCGCAACTGCCCGCGCGTGACGCCGGCGATGCGGCACAGCGCGGTGGTGCGCAGCGGCGTCAAGGCGATAGAACGCGATCGGTCAGGGCCCGAAAACGGGCCAGATGCGGGGGCTGAGCGGTGCATGGCAACGGACGATAAACCCGACACCATGGTGCCATGTCAAGCCCCGGGGCCCTTGGAACTCAGATCCCCCGCAATCAACCTGAACTGCTCAAGCGCCGCCTCCAAATCCTCCACGATCTCCTGGGCGATCACGTCGGGCGGCGGCAGGTTGTCGCTGTCGGTGAGGCTTTCGTCCTTGAGCCAGAAGATGTCAAGGCTGGCCTTGTCTCTGGCCACCAGTTCGTCGTACTCGTACACGCGCCAGCGGCCTTGTGGGTTTTCGGGGGTCCAGGTGGCTTGGCGCTGGTGGCGGTTGGCGGGGTGGTAGAGGCTGACGAACTCGGCCAGGTCTTCGCGCTTGAGCGGGTTCGTCTTCAACGTGAAGTGCTTGTTGGTGCGCAGGTCGTAAATCCAGAGCTTGCGCGTCCAGGGCGTTTCCGAAGCCGGCTTCTTGTCAAAGAAGATCACGTTGGCCTTCACCCCCTGCGCGTAGAACAGGCCGGTGGGCAGGCGCAGCAGCGTGTGCACGTCGCACTCGTGCATCAACTTGCGGCGGATGGTCTCGCCAGCGCCGCCTTCAAACAGCACGTTGTCCGGCAGCACCACCGCCGCGCGGCCATGCGCCTTGAGCAGCGTCTTGATGTGCTGCACGAAATTGAGCTGCTTGTTGCTGGTGGTGGCCCAGAAGTCGTCGCGCTCGACGATGTCCTTCTCGGTAGACGTCTTGCCGTCCTCACCCACGATCATGGTGCTGCTCTTCTTGCCGAAGGGCGGGTTGGCCAGCACCACGTCAAATCGTTCGCCAGGGTCGGCGGCCAGCGCATCGGCCACGCGCACCGGCACACTCTTCTCGGAGCCGATGCCGTGCAGCATCAGGTTCATGGCACACACACGCGCCGTACCCGGCACCAGTTCCCAGCCGCGAAAGGCACCTTCCTTCAGGTGTCGCTTTTCTTCACGGGTGAGGTTGGGGAAATGGCTTGTGAGGTACTGGTGCGCGGTGAACAGGAAGCCACCCGTGCCGCAGGCCGGATCGCAAATCAGCTCAGCGGGTTTGGGGGCAACGCAGTCCACCATCGCCTGAATCAGCGCACGCGGCGTGAAGTACTGGCCGGCACCAGACTTGCTGTCCTGGGCATTCTTCTCCAACAGACCCTCGTAGGCATCTCCCTTGACATCGGCTCCCATGGCCGACCACTCCTCGGCGTCGATCAGGTCCACGATCACGCGGCGCAGCTTGGCCGGGTCTTGGAACTTGTTCTGCGCCTTGCCGAAGATCAGCGCCAGCGTGCCCGGCTGCTTGCCCAGCTCTTCCAGCGCGTGGCGGTAGTGGTCAAACAGTGCATCGCCGTCGCGGGCCAGGAGCGAAGGCCACGCGTAGGCGGTGGGGATGGGGCTGAGCTGGCTGTACGGCGGGCGGCTGCGCTCGTCCGCCATCTTGAGGAACAGCAGGAAGGTGAGCTGCTCGACGTAGTCGCCATAGCTCATGCTGTCGTCGCGCAGCACGTTGCAGTAGTTCCAGAGTTTCTGGACGAGGGTGGAGGTGTTCAAGGGGTCAGGTCGAGGGAATGGGAGTGAATTGGAGTGAATCGGAGTGAATTGGAGTTGGCGGCAACGCGCAGCGTCTGTTAGTGCCTACTTTCTACGCAGGCCCCAATAGGCGCCACGCCCGCGGCCAAACGATTCAACCAGCTCCAACCGCTTGAGGAATGAGAGGTCAGCCTTGACCTCCCATTCCGCGAATCCTCCGCCGAGGCCGGCGACCATCTCCCGCAGGGCGAGACCGGTCCGGCTGGCCTCCAGCAGAGCCAGAAGCTCGCGCTGCCGGTCGGTCAGGTCATGAGCAACCCGCTGCGGCGGCACATAGCGCGTCGGCACAAAGCGAACCGTCACGCATCCGCGTGCGTCCTCGATCGTTGGCGGGTCCAGCCCTGCTTGCTGCATCAGCTCCACGATCTTCAGAGTACCCCGGCCCCATTGCTCGATCACGCCACGGCGGTACATCACACGGGCCACCAAGGGGTTCCAGGGCAGCGACTCGTGTGGTTGCAGCAGGGCCTCGGGCGTCAGCCCGAAGTGCAGCGTGCCTGAAGAAGTCACTTCCAGCCGGTCGTCGTAAATCGCCACCGCCACCGATCCGCCGCCGATGCTGTAGTCGCGGTGGCAGAGGGCGTTGGCCAAGGCTTCGCGCAGGGCTAGCGGCGGATACAAGGGGTCATCCACTCGCTCGAACAAGCCGGGCATCACCCGCCCGGCCACCGGCAGGCTCTCGCGCAGGAAGCGTTCGGCCCGCTGCAGGAGCGAGAACACGTTGCCGTGGAACTGCCGGTTGTCGATGAACTCCGTGCGATCGGTGCCGCGAAAGCGCGCCACACGCAACAAGCATTGCGGTGCGCGGTGCTCCAGCTCCGTTTCCCGGCCAAACAGCGCCACCGCCCCACGAAGCAATACGCCGTCGCGCATCAGCCCCAGCCCGCGCAGAAGCTCGGCCACGTCGCGCGTGCCCGGGTCCTCCACCCGGCCGCGGCGAATGGCTTCTTCCACCGTGCGCACCACCTCTTCACCATCCAGGTGGGCCACAGACCAACCCTCGGCGGGTTCGTTCTCCCAGCGACGCTCGGCGTGCAGCCGTTCCATCAGCATGCGGTTGAACTCATCGGGCGACAGCGTGTGGTTCACGCTGCCCACCCGCTTGTAGGCCGTGCCGCGGTGACGATAAGGCGCGCCGGCGCCCTGGCTCACGCTGAGCACCAGCACCTCCCTGCCATCCCCCAGGGGCATCCGCTCCACGGCCGGGAAGGCCGGCGGCTCCACCTGGCCCACCTCGGCCGCGATGTCGCGCAGCGTCTGGTCACTGACGTGCTGCCCGACCACGCGGCCGTCGGGTTCCACACCAAACAGCACACGCCCGCCGCGGTGGTTGAGCAACGCCGTCAGCGCCTGCATGCCGGAGCGCAGTTCGCCCGTGCTGCGCTTGAACTCCAGCGTTTCGCTCTCGCCGCCCTGCGCCAGCTCGGCCAATTGCGCGGGCGTCATCATGGCGCCAGCTCCTTCTCCTGCAGCGCCTTCAAGGTGCGCCCCTGCGCATCCTTCCACTCGATGCGCCCGTTGGCACTGCGCCCCAGCACCACCGCGGCGGCCGTGGAAGGCGAGCTGAACACGTAGTCCTGCGTGAAGTGGTAACCCTGGGCGGCGCCAGCCTCCGCTGGCGCGAGCACACCGTTGCCGATCAACTCCTGCCGCAACTCGAACATGCCTCGTACATGCTGCTGCATCGAAGGCACCGCCGCCGCCACGGCTTGCGAACCCGCCTTGACGACGAAGCCCTGGCTTGACTCGTAGCCGGTGGCGGCAACGCCCTTGCCCTTGCAATGCAGCGGCGCAGCGGAAGTGGCCGCCGCCGCGGGCGCTGCCTGCTCAAAGGCATGCACGCCCAGCACAGGCAGCATGCCCAGCATGTTGTGCAGGAACACCTGCATGTCGGCGCGGTCGGCCTCGCTCAGCGTCGGCTCCGTGGGCGTGTTGCCGTTGTCCAGCGGCAGCCGCTTCGCGGCCTGGGCCTTCGCGATCAACTGCGCCTCCAGCAACTGCACGTGCGCCTTGTTCAACTGCCCGGCGCCCGCCACGAAGCACACCGCGCGGGTCCAGAAATCCTTCTTCGCGTAGTGCGACTCCAGCCGCGGGCGGATGGGGTCTCCCTCGCCGACATAGAGCATCTCGCCTTCGCCATCGTCGCGCGGGCCCAGCAGCAGGTAGACGCCCGTCTGGCTCAGCTCCTCGCGGCCCTTCACGCGCGGCAGCAGGGCACGGGGGAACATCAAGGCCTTGCCGATCCAGTTGCTGCGCTCGACAACGCGCAGGCCGTCGGGGTCACCGTCGGCGACGAAGATGCGCAGGGAGAAGGGGACTGACATGCTTCAGAGCCGCCAGCGCTGGCTTGGCGCGTGAGGGGCGCGGACCTCGGCCTGGACGACAGGCCAACCAGAGGCTGCAACGTTGGGGCTGGGCTGGCTGTACAACGGGCGGCTGCGCTCGTCGTCCCGCTTGAGGAACAGCAGGTAGGCGAACTGCTCGACGTAATTGCCATAGCTCATACCGTCGTCGCGCAGGACGCTGCAGTAGTTCCAGAGCTTCTGAATCAGCTGGCTACTCATTCAATCTCTTGCAAGGCTTTCTGTCTGGGTCATGTGTCGCGGCAACAGCCGTATCACTTGGTCAACGCGTTGATTGCGACAAAGACCTTCTCAAATGCGCCAAGAGCAACGTCCACCGATGGACTATTGACGGCAAGTGCCTGCGGATGCTGCAGCAGCCAGTCAGCAGGAGTGAAATGGTCAAAGGCGGGAGCCTCCGGCGGCATTAACCTGAAGACCGCTTCAACGCGCCGAACCACGCGAACGACATCCGGAGCCGCCGCGTCGAGCGCACTCACCAAAACCGCCTTGGCACCCTCCAGCCCATACGCACCATTTACAAGGTGGAGGTACAGGTCTGTCCCAATCAAGTCCTCAACGTCACTCTCAGGCTTCCCGGTAAAGTCAGCTGCGGTAAAGACCTGATTGGCACTCAGAATCTGACTCTGCCGCAAGCGCTCAACCTTCCCTTTGTCGCCAGAACCGTAGTCGCATAAGGCAGCGATGTTTAGCTTGTTCCCGCCAAACAGCGAAGCGAACGGCCAGATCTTGTCGATGCCTCCGGAGGGGCAGATTACCCATCGCGAGTCCAACCCCACCCGAGCGCGACGCTTTAGCTCCTGAGAAAAAGCTGTCAGAAACAGAATGTCGGACGGCCCTTCGACCAGGAGGGTGTTCTTCCCAATGAACAGTGACTGAGTGATCTCGTAGCCAAGGTGCCCCTGCAACGGGAACAGAGTGTCGCGATCCACGGAGAGGACGTCTGCAGACACTTTCGTCCCTTTGACAACTGCACGACCTCGGGTGTCACGCTCAACGACATCCTCGACGACGCGAACGTCTGCCAGCCTCTCCGCCGGAACCATGAAGGGCGAGTGCGTCGAGTAGATGACTTGGTGGGAAGGCAGGAGGCGTTCCTGGATGTATCGCAGCAAGTCTGACTGAGCCTTGCCATGCAGAGTTAGTCCAGGCTCGTCGAGCAAGATGATTGCATTGCCGGCGCTCTTCTTCAGCTGCTTGAATTGCGCGAGAAATGAGAAGAACCAGACAAACCCCGCACTTCGCTCAGACAGGGGTACGGTCACGCGGTGGTTTTGATTCTCCACACGAATCTTCGCCACCGTACCGCTGTTGAACGGCGCCGTGTCCTCCGGTCGCCCTTCTCCAAGCTCGATCTTCACAGAGAGCGCCTCGTTTTGACTCCAAAACTGGAAGATCTCATCGGTGATTTCGTTCGATGCTCCTTCGCATTGGGCCTTCAGTTCTTCATAGCGCTTGCTCTGCTGAAGTTCGTCGAGCGACGTTCCTGCGTATTCAATGAAGTCGAGGAAGATCTGATCGCTTGGCGAGACGGCGTTCTGCTGTCTGTCGTTGGCAAGCTTGTGAAGAGCTATCTCTCCCGACATGCGCTCGAAGTGCGAGGTGTAGAAGAACTTCGGCATTCTTTTGGCCAGGAGATCGATGATGGCCAAGGTGATAGACGACTCCTGGAGGCCCTTGATATGTGCGATGAGCTGTTGCTGTCTTTGTGACTTCTCGGGTACTGCCTCAAGCAGCGAGAGGGCTTGCTTCGAGTCTTCCGCATTCTTGAACGGCTTCCGTTCCGCTGCATCGAGTTGGAACTTTGCCGCCAAGTGCTCCAGCCCTCTGGGCTCGCTAACGGGCAGTGACCAATGCGCGTTTGCCTTGAACTCAATGCCTGCCTCAGTCGAGAAATCATGATTAGTCAGCACGCCCTCACCGAAGGCCTGCTTCACCGCCTCGAGGTCTGCTGCGTCGAGCGTCCACCATGTTCTGACAACCACGGACTCCCCTTTGGGATGACGCTCCTCATACCGATTGAGGTATCGGCGTGGGTAGTCGCGAATGCGGTCGTACTTGAAGGGCTTGAAGGGACGAAGCCCAAGCAGCGCCTGAAGGACGGCCGTCTTACCGGCCTCGTTCTTGCCAACAAGGCAGGTCAGATTCCCAATTTCGAACTCGCCGCTGTCCTCGACAGAACGGAAGTTCGTGACCTGCGCACGTATCAGCTTCATGAACGCCTCCTTGGTTTCAACTGACTTCAGCGAGCAACGATGTGTCGGGCCGAACGAAAGCGACTGCAAGCACGGCCTGCCTCAGCGCCTGCGCGCGCATCAGGTTCGCGTCAACCTCCGCCTCGACCTCGCGGACGATGGAGAGGCGACGGTCGACTTCGGCCACGATGCGTTGCTGCTCGGGGAGCGGCGGGACCGGGATCGGAAGCCGGGCCACCTTGCCCGTGCTCAGCGTGTGAAGACCCGAAGTGGAACTGGACACTTGCTCGATCTCGCTACGGCCGCCGGGGGACAGCAGCCATGTCATGGCCCACTGTGGCATCACGCGCTCGCCAAAGCGCACCTTAATCAGATGGTTCTGGTGCACGCAGTTCTCGATCGAACCGTCCCACAGCGCCACACGGCCGATCTGATCGGGACTTCCGTTGCCTTCGACGACCAGCATGTCGCCCTGACGCACGAGCAGCTTGTCAAGCTCCTGGTCGGTCACACCGATGTACTCGATCTGATCAAGACGCAACTCGTTGGCGTACACGTTGGCTACGCGCAGATACGGCAGCTTGCGCGGCAGACCCTCGCGCTTCGGATTCTTGGTCAGGCCACTGATGACTTGGCCCACGTCGCCGATCGTCGTGTCGATCCACTCCGCGCTTCGCTTGACACCCAGCAGTGTGCCTGCCGCGGCGGCGCTCAGAACCGCCGCGCGTTGCCTGCGCAAGTTGGCATTGACGCGCTTGAGGTTGGCGACGGCTTGGTCGAGGCGGGAGAACTGCTTTTCGAGTTCGGCGACGATGCGGCGCTGCTCGTTAAGCGCCGGCAGAGGTAGGTCGAACGCGCAGATGTCTTTCGGACGCACGGCTGGGTAG
>JBJTZN010000100.1:0-11756 GCA_046087245.1 Rubrivivax sp. | reverse complement strand
CCGGCCACCGCACCGACAGCCAAGGGGCGCTGGTGCCGCGGCGCATCATCCGGCGCTTCAGCTGCCGGCTGGACGGACAGCCGGTCTTTGCCGCCGAGCTGCACCCGGCCGTGGCCGCCAATCCCTTCATCGCCTTCATGCTGCGCGCCAGCGCCAGCGGCACCCTGGAGTTCCACTGGGAGGGCGACGACGGCTTTTCCCACACCCAGACGAGCGCGCTGCGCGTGGGCTGAGAGCTTGTGAAATATCCCCGCACACCCGCTCGTTCGCCCCAAAGGGCGCCGCTCGGCGTTGCAAATGCTCGCCGTAGCGCGAGCTACGACTGTGCTTTGCGCCTTGATCGGCACCCTTTGGAGCGCCCGCTCGGGCGCGCCGGAATGCTTCACAAGCTCTGAGGCCTGTGGCACCGGGCAGCGGGGGACGGACCATGGGCAGCCGCAGGGCAATCACCGGCAGCGGGCGGACGATGCGGATCCTGGGGCAGGTGGGCGCCTTGATAGGCGATTCGGTGGGCCGCTTGGTGAACACTTCGGTCGGCAACAGGCTGCGACAGGGGGCCCTGGCCGGGGTGATCGGCGGGGCTGCGCTGCTGGGGCCAACGGGTGCCAGCCCCGCTGCACCGACGGCGGGACCTTCCGCCTTCACCATGATGGGTCCGGCACTGCAGGCCATGCAGCGCGACGACAGCCTGAACCCCGGCATGCTCTGGGTGCTGGACGGCCAGGCCCGCTGGGCACAAGCCCAGGGCCCGGGCGGCAAGTCCTGCGCGCACTGCCACGGTGCCACGCCGGCCGAACGCCTGCGCGGCGTGGCAGCGGCCTACCCCGCCTGGGATGCAATGAGCTCGCGGCCCCTGAACCTGGCCGAGCGCATTGCCGCCTGCCGCAGCCGGCACCAGGGCGTGCGTGACCCTTTCACCGATGACGCCCTGCTGGCGCTGGAGGCCGCGGTCGCACAGGCGTCGCGCGGCCTGCCCGTGGCCCCGCCCGCCGACGCCCGCCTGCAGCCCTGGCGGGCACGCGGTCAGGCCCTGTGGCAGCAGCGCATGGGGCAACTGGACCTGTCCTGCAGCCAGTGCCATGACGACCGTGTCGGCCAGCGCCTGGGCGGCAGCCCGATCCCGCCGGGCCACGCCGCGGGCTACCCCACCTACCGCCTGGAATGGCAGGCGCTGGGCAGCCTGCAGCGCCGCATCCGCAACTGCAGCACCGGCGTGCGCGCACAGCCCTGGCCCGCCGGCAGCGACGATCTGCGGGCGCTCGAGGTCTTCATGGCCTGGCGCGACCGCGGGCTGCCCGTTGAGGCGCCAGCCGTGCGGCCCTGAGCCGCGTGCCAAGATCCGCAACTGTCAGGCCCAGGCGCGGTGTACCGCCCCGGGCAGCAGGTGCATCCAGCTGGAGGGGACGGGGTCATGAAGGTTTGCGTGGTCGGTGCGGGCGCGGTGGGCGGCCTGGTGGCGGGGTGGCTGGGCAGCCGGATCGGCGCCGACGCGCTGGACCTGTGCGTGCTGGCGCGCGGCGCCACGCTGGCCGCCCTGCGGCGCGACGGGCTGCGCGTGGACCGGGCCGGTGACCCGGTGGTGCTGCGGCCCGTGCGGGCCAGCGACCACCCCGAAGCCCTGGGCGTGCAGGACCTGGTGGTGCTGGCGATCAAGGGTCCGGCCCTGGCGGCGGTGGCCCCGGCCGTGTGGGCCCTGTGCGCAGGCCACACCACGGTGCTGGTGGCGATGAACGGCATTCCGTGGTGGTTCTTCGACCACCTGCCCGGCGCCGGCCAGGGGCTGCGCCTGGCTTCGGTGGACCCTGGCGACACCATCCGCGCCCACATACCCACCGAGCGCGTGCTGGGCTGCGTGGTGCATCTGAGCGCGGCCACCTCGGCGCCCGGCGTGGTGAACCACGCCTTTGGCAACCGGCTGATCCTGGGCGAGCCCGCCGGTGGCGACAGCGCGCGCCTGCAGCAGGCAGGCGCGTTGCTGGCGCGTGGCGGCTTCCAGGTCGAGACGAGTCCGCGCATCCAGCGCGAGATCTGGTTCAAGCTCTGGGGCAACATGACCATGAACCCGATCTCGGCCTTGACCGGGGCCACCGGCGACCGCATCCTGGGCGACAGCCTCGTGCGCGCCTACCTCAACGCCATGATGGGCGAGGCGCGCGAGATTGGCGCGCGCTTTGGCATCCCCATCGAGCAGCACCCCGAGCAGCGTCACGAGATCACGCGCAAGCTGGGCGCCTTCCGCACCTCCATGCTGCAGGACACCGAGGCCGGCCGGCCCCTGGAGATCGACGCCCTGCTGAGCGCCGTGTGCGAGGTGGGCCGGCGTCTCTCGATGCCCACGCCGCACCTGGACTCGCTGCTGGGCCTGACGCGCCTGATGGCGCGCACCCGCGGCCTGCATCCGCAGGCCGGCGCGACGGGCGACATCGTGGTCTGAGAGCTTGTGGAGCCATCCCGCGTGCCCGCTGCAAAGCCCCGGCTGAGGAAAGCCCCCATTGCGCTGACGGGCAGGCTGGCGGCATGCTGCGCGACACTTCGCCCCTCGCGACCTCTTTTGCTTTCAGGAGCTCCCCCCATGCGCACCCGCTTCGCTTTCAACGCCCTGGCCGCCGCCCTGGCCCTGGCCGTCACCGCCACCTCAGCCCAGGCGCAGAATCAGCCCCCGTTGAAGGTGGGCTTCATGCTGCCCGCCACCGGCACCTTCGCCGCCCTGGGCGACATGATCGAAAAGGGCTTCAAGCTCCACGTGGAGGAGCAGGGCGGCAAGCTTGGCGGGCGCACGCTGCAGTACTTCAAGGTGGACGATGAAAGCGACCCCTCCAAGGCCACCGACAACGTCAACAAGCTGATCAAGCGCGACCAGGTGGACGTGATCGTGGGCACCGTGCACTCTGGCGTGGCCCTGGCCATGGCCCGCGCCGCCAAGGACAGCAAGACCCTGCTGATCGTGCCCAACGCCGGCGCTGACGCCATCACCGGCCCGCAGTGCGCGCCCAACATCTTCCGCAGCAGCTTCAGCAACTGGCAGCCGGGCTATGCCACGGGCGTGATCGCGGCGCAGAAGGGCTACAAGCGGGCGATGACCATCACCTGGAATTACGCGGCCGGCTCCGAGACCGTCAAGGGCTTCACCGAGGCTTTCGAGAAGGGCGGCGGCAAGGTCATGAAGGACCTGAACCTGCCCTTCCCCAACGTGGAGTTCCAGGCCCTGCTGACCGAGATCGCGGCACAGAAGCCCGACGTTGTGTTCGCCTTCTTCGCCGGCGGCGGCGCGGTGAAGTTCGTCAAGGACTACGACGCAGCCGGCCTGCGCCGCACCATCCCGCTGGTGGGCTCGGGCTTGCTGACCGACGGCACGCTGGAGGCCCAGGGCGCCTCGGCCCAGGGCCTGATCACGGCGCTGCACTATGGCGACAACATCGAGACCCCGCGCAACAACGCCTTCCGCAACAAGTTTGCCGTCACCTACAAGGCCAACCCCGACGTCTACGCGATGCAAGGCTACGACGCGGCGCAGATGCTGGCCGCCGGCCTGAAGGCCGTGAACGGCGACGACAAGAAGCGCGACGCCCTGATCGCCGCCATGAAGAAGGCCCAGATCGACAGCCCGCGCGGCAAGTTCACCTTGAGCGCCCAGCACAACCCCACGCAGGACTTCTACATCCGCGAGGTCAAGGGCAACTACAACGTCGTCACCGGCGTGGCCGTCAAGGCCCTGGCTGACCCGGGGCGCGGTTGCAAGATGTGAGTGGCGCTGAACCGGTTCTGACTTGATGCCGGCTGCCTAGACTCCAGTCGAACATCTACCAGAGGGCCCATCCCCAACCTGCCATGAACAACGCAAGCTGGACACTCCCTCTCGGCAATGCTCTGGTTTTCCAAGGCCTTGCTGAGAGAGTTCTGTCTGTTTGCATCAGTGCGCGAAGGACCTGACCATGGAACGGCGCGATCGTATCGTTTGCAATCCTGACATCCTTGCGGGCAAGCCCATCGTCAAGGGCACGAGGATTTCAGTGGAACTGCTGCTGGGCTGGCTGGGCACTGGACGGACCATCGACGACGTCCTGGAGAGCTATCCGCATCTGACGCGTGAGGATGTTCTGGCAGCTCTCTCGTACGCCTGCGAATACATGCGTGAAGAGCGGTACGTGAGGTTGACTCAAGCGGCCTGAACCGTTTCGAGTATGCCCATGCAGACTGGCGTGTCGCCGGGGCTGCTTGCAGACGAGAACGTGCTGGACGAAGGGCTTTCGGCCCAGCTTCAAGTCCCAACATCGCGCTCGATGCTCCTGCTCTTGAACCCGGGTCGGGTTCGATTTAGACTCACCTCACATTGTTGGGGAACCCCGGATGCCTTGAGCCTCCATACCTCAGTCCCCGACACATCCTCGCCCCCTGGGATGCCCATCAACACAGGGGGCTTTTCTTTTGCTCGGCCGAAACAGGCACTTTGGCGCCACGTTGCGTTCGGCGCTCCCCAGGCAGCCTGTATGTCACCTTGACCGGCCTGCCACCCGCAGGCAACTGCTCGTGCGGAATCACCAGCCGCGACATGTCGCCGATGAGATAGGCGCGCAGTGCCAGCACGGCTCCATGCAGAAGGTTCTTCCTGCGCACCCACTGCCTCGTAGGCTGCGCGTGCACCGTCTCGTCGAGCATCGACTTCAGCATGGACAAGGCAGCCTCAGTAAGGGCTTTGCTGGACGAAGCGGCTCTCAGGTCCAGGCCCTTGGCCGTACATTCCTGCGCGCTGGCGCACACCGCTCGCTCCATCAAGTGGCGATAAGGTTCGATGAGGTCGTATACCAAGGACGGGTACTCGGTCGGCTCGTGCAGAAATCCGTGGGTGGGCGACATGCGGTGAAGCAGTACCCAACGCAGCATCACCCCAAAGAGGAAGAAGGAACACGCGTCCAGCGCAGCGGGCAACGGTCCGCCCTCACGACGTGTCTGTTCGGACAGGCCCAGGCTTGAGAAGTACGCCGACCAGAAGCGTTGGGCCTGATGGGCCTCCCAGATCCTGATGGCCTTGATGCTTCTGAGGGTGGCCAGGCTGCGCCAGGACGCGTCAGGGATTGGGATTTGCGGTGATGCATCCTGAAATCGATACCTGACCAAGGTGCGAGCGATGTAGCAGCGCCTGATCTCGTTGTCGCGGGCGCGAATTTGCGCACTCAGCATGTCCCGTGAGTCCCGGCTTCTGAAGGGCATGAACAGGTACGGGCTGTCGACGTTGCGCCGGTGCACCAGCAGGGGAATCCTGTGGGTGTTCAAGTCATCCAGGAACTCCACTGGCAGCGACCCGCTTGCGCCATACAGCATGACCGTATCCACCTGGGCCAGATCGGCATCGAACTCACCGCCGTTGTAGGCCAGTCTCCAGCGTCCCTTGCCTTTCGACTTTTCCACACTCTGAAGGTAGGGAAGCCAAAGCGCCGAGGACCGTGAAGTTGAGTCCTGTTTCCATGTCCAAACACCATCGGGATGCTGCAAGTCATCCATTTCGACTCCCCCCTGAGATGCATCATCCACCCGAAAGGTGAGTACCATCAAGCACTTGCTTGCTGGTCAGGCAGGTTCGATGGGATGCTTGAGGACGTGCTCATCGCGCACTGGCAGGTTCGATGGGATGCTTGAGGCCGCGCATCGCGCATCAGGGCAGGTTCGATGGGATGTTTGAGGCGAAAGCCCCTCAGAGAGTGGCAGGTTCGATGGGATGTTTGAGGGATGCTATCGGTCGCGTCTGGCAGGTTCGATGGGATGCTTGAGGCCAGTCGTACACGAACGTAGGCAGGTTCGATGGGATGTTTGAGGATCATGACCGTGTTACCGGGGCAGGTTCGATGGGATGTTTGAGGCCAAGTCAAGCCGTTGTGGCAGGTTCGATGGGATGTTTGAGGCCGGGGCGAAGGGGTCAAGGCAGGTTCGATGGGATGTTTGAGGCAGCCAGATCACTGCCAACGGCAGGTTCGATGGGATGTTTGAGGATCACCGTTCCCTACAGGGGCAGGTTCGATGGGATGTTTGAGGTTCTCCACTTGCTTGAGGGGCAGGTTCGATGGGATGTTTGAGGACTTCCGCCTCGGTCAGTGGCAGGTTCGATGGGATGTTTGAGGGTGCGTGGTGTTCGCACTGGCAGGTTTGATGGGATGTTTGAGGGCGAGGTCTGTCGCCCGACTTCAGCATGCAATAGGTTGATGAGCGGGAAGCCCTAACGACTAACATCGGTCCCGTTCTGATGACCGATGGGAGGCGGCAGGATGACCGGCAAACCGCTGCACAATGACGGCTCACAGCCAAGGCCAGTGCGCTTTGGCGGGCAGGTGGCGCGCAGGTGGCGCCGGTCAGTGGCGCGGCTTGCCACATCGGCCTCGGATGAGCGGACTTTCACACTGAAGTTCCCGCTGGATACGCAAGGCAGGACGGTCGCCTTCGAGCCCGCAGCGGCTCAGTACAACGTGGTGGAGGGAATCCGGGAGGGTTCCCTCTTCGCTTTCGTGAGCGGCCTGCACCTGGCAGGTTTTCGGCTGTTCACCAGCGTGGCCGAGGCTTCGACCTTCAGGCAGAAGTCCGGCTTCGACTCGGCGGCTTTCGGCGCCATGGCCGAAGCTCATCTGGGCATTGCTGCGCCGGGATTCACGGGCGAGGCCATTGCAAACTTCCTGTCGGCCAAGCCGCGCAAGGGCCTGGACCAGTACGGCGCTGATGATCTGGCACGGCGCCTGTACTACAAGTTCGCAGGCAAGCGAATGGACGACAAGGCCGACGCGGGCCTTGCAGAGGCCTGCCAAGGCATCGCTGCAGCATTGACAGGCTGCTTCTCATCCTGGGAGGGCCTGTACGCCGACAAGAGCGCCACCGTGGGCACTGTGGACGATTGGTTCCAAGCGGTTTCGCCGCAGTTCCCTTCTCTGATGCCCCTCGTGTCGGACGCAGGGTCTTCCGGCAGCGACACCCCGGTGGCCTGGGCGGGATCCCCATCGCCGGCCCTGGCGCAGGCTGACACCGTAGTGTGGATGCACCTGTGCGTGGCCCGGTATCTGCCCGTGGCGCGTGAGGCCGGGGGCACCGCCAGCAAACTCGCTCCCGCCGTCCAGAACTTGATCCTCAGCGCCCAGGACAACGGGCTGTCCTGGCTTTTCAACAAAGGGCTGGACTACTTTCGGGATGCACCCACCGCAACCATCTGCGCTGACTACGGCGTCCCGCAGACGGCTGAGTGGGCGGTGGATCGCCTCAAGGCGTTGGCGATGGCCATTGCACCCCCGGCATTCAATGACCTGCCCCACTACTCCGCATTCAGGAAGACGTTTGCGGGCAAGCACAGGTCGTGGATTGCCAACTACCTGAACCGGCTGGAGGAACTTGCCGCGCTGTTCTCCGGCAGCGGATCCGGCGGCGCCTTGCCCCCTGAGTGCTTCAGACAAGCCCAGAACGATGACCTGTTTAACGGCTTGGACGACGTGATCCAGGCCTGGGCTGCTGGCGTGGGCCAGATCCCCGACCTGTTTGCCGTGGCCCGGGCAGCCCTGGCCCGTCTTTGCGGGGAGGAGCCAGGAGCCGCCGAGGGCGACGTGGATCGCATTGAAGACACTTCCAAGGCGCTGGACTACGTCAACGGGTTCGAGCAGATGATGCTGGCCCGGATCGAGCAGCGCGAGGGGGAATTGGCTTCCAAGCCCTATGGGGCCGATCTGCTGAAGTGGCGTGCGCAGCGGCAAGACGCGCTGGCGCGGATACCAAAGTTGCAGCGCATCTCCGGGGAACTGCCGGACTTAGTTCAGGAGCAGGCTAGCCGCACGGACCTCATCAACCGGATGCTGGCGCTGCAATCGGCCTGGGCAGCACGGGTGGCCAGCGCTGTAGGTGAGTCGTTGGACGGCGTGCTGTCGGCCATGGCCAGGGCCGAGCGCAGCGGCTTGGCCAAGCACCCAAGGGCCCAGGAGTGGCTGGAGCCCCATCGCTTGCAGGAACTGGCAGCAAGGCGCTTCCTGTCGGGCGTGGTGGCCATGTCCAGGCGTCTGAGCCCTGCCGGACGCGAACGGCTGATCGAGGCTCTCAGAGGCTGGAATGTCGTCACCGATAAGCGGCTGTTCAACGGTTGGGTGATCAATCGTCGTGGGCAGATCTACAGATCGCCATGGTCCACGGCGCGTCACGAGGCGTTGCCGATCCGACCCTGCTGCTGGCAGCAGGCTGGCTGGCTGGAGAGCCTTGCAGGCCTGTTTCCAGCGCCAGGGGTGGGCACTGCCGCTGTCGGAACGTCTGAACTCGGTGACTGGCTGCAGGTGCAGCAGTTCCTGCTGCGATCCCGCGTAGCCTGCCTGACCGAGCAGCAGCCCGCCTCGTTGTTGGAGGGCCTGGACCTGGACGCTTTGAATCCGGCTCCGCAGTTGCGCATGGCCCTGGCGAAGCCGACCCTCGCGCCAGCCGATCTGCGCCGCATGACGGGGCTGCTCCAGGGCGAGGTGACCCGGGTGACCCAAGACTGCCTGCGTTCGCAATTGATGGTCAGGATCAAGGTGCAGTTCATCGAGTCCAACGAGTTGCTGTACGTCCCGAAGGCCAGGGGCTGGGCAGTACCGCAGCGGTACTCTGGCCAAGGCACATCGGTGGGTCGGGCTCTGGCGCAATGGGAAGCCGGGCCGCAGGTGCATGCGCATGAGTTGGCTGCAAAGCTCTTCCCCCAGCGCAAGCAGGGGGATCTGGAAGGCGATGCCGGTGCGTTGCTCAGGCAGGTGCCGCATGACTGGTATCTGCCAAGCCGCCTGAGGGCCACGGTGCTCTCCGAGCCTTGGAACAGGCACGGCATGGCCATCGGCAAGGGGCGCAGCAGCGCGTCGCCCGGAAAGGACATGCCCGTGATGGGCCGGCTGGTGGGTGTGTCGTCATTCAAGGGGGCGCTGGATCGAGCCTTGCTGGATGACCACACAAAGTTCGGCGAGGTCATGCTCATCCTCGATCAGTACTTCGACCAGACGCTGGTCATGCGCGACGGCAAGTTCGCGGTCACGCTCACGCAGTCCAGCCAGCGCGTCTGTGCGGCCGTGCCCATCACCACACGCGATGGTGCGCCACAGTCCGAAGCCGGCGCTCAGTTCTTTGATCGTCTGGTGTCGATTGACCTTGGCGAACGGCGCATAGGCTTCGCTGTCTTCGACTTGCGGCAGTACGTGGAGCATGGACAACTGGATCCAGTTGCCGATCAAGCCGGGCGGGCGATCATCGGGTCGGTGGCCGTGCCGTCCGTGCGAAGGCTGATCCAGACGGTCTCGGGGTATCGCAAAGTCGAGCAGGCCAGCCCCAAGATCGGTGACTGCTACAGCAAGCGCCTGGAGCAGTATCGGCAGAACGTGACCGCCGATGTGTGCCACGCCATCGACGAACTCTGCGCCCGATTCGGGGGCTTCCCAGTGTTGGAGAGTTCAGTACGCAACTTCGAGCAGGGGGCGCGGCAGTTGGATCTGGTCTACAAGGCGGTGCTGAACCGCTACTCCTTCTCCAACGTGGATGCGCACAAGATGGTGCGCAAGGAGTACTGGTTCGGCTCCGACAAGTGGCTGCACCCGTACGCCAAGGTTTACGAGTGGGACGAGGCCACCGGCTCCTACAAGAAGAAGCCCAAGGATTTGAACCTGTTTCCGGGGGCCACAATCTCGCCCGCGGGCACGAGCCAGACCTGCTGGAAGTGCGGACGCAACCCCTTGACCGTGCTGCGCAACCTGGGCGCGCACGCGCAGGTGGAGCAAGGTGGCGTGGTATGGACCGATGTGGGCAACATGCGACTGCTCAGAGGGCGCGAATACACGGACGACGAACTGCGGCGCGGCCGGCGCCAACAGGTCAACCTTCGCATGAACCGCCCTGTGGATGCGGGCCGTTGGAGCACCAAGGAACTCGAACGCTACCTGCGCATGACGATGCGCCAACCCCAGGCAAGCCGGCGCGCCAAGGACACGACCCAGAGCCTGTACCAGTGCGTCTTCACAGACTGCGGTTCATCTCACCACGCCGACGAAGGGGCGGCAGTGAACACCGGGCGAAAGTTCTTGCGGGAGAAGGTGGTGCGGGCGACCGGCTAGGCAGTTCTGTCAGCGCCTGTTACTTGCAGATCTGCGTGAGTTCCAAACTGCCGTTGCATGTGAGGGACGGATGACCGACAACACGAACACGGCAGACACCAGGGCCGGCTCGGAGCGCGCTGAATGATGAGGCCGCGCTTCATTCACGGGGAGCGCGTCGATTCAAATCGGTTGAAGTAGACCGCGCTGTCGGCGAATACTTCGCGGTAACCCACGACCGCTTTTCGACCAAGTTGAGACTTCTTGCAAAGGCGAAGCGGAAGAGGTCGGAATCGGGGGTATGAAACCATGGACTGGCACCGCAAGATCATCACCACGCCGGATACGCTGTTCGGTCGACCACGCATCGCCGGAACCCGCATCGGGGTGGATTTCATCCTCGAACTGAAGTCTTCCGGCTGGTTGGACGCGCGCATCCTGGAGGAGTACCCACATTTGATGGCGCAAGACCTGCAAGCGGTCTACGCCTTCGTGCAGGAGTGCCTGGCCGACGAATGCTTCATCCTCAAGGCCAAGGCCGCAGAGTTCAGCAACTGAGCCATGCGCCTGCTGTTCGCCGAAGGGCATTCGGCCCAGCGGCGAACACAAAAGCCTCGCGAGACTGACTGCGTCTACACGGTCAGCAGGATTACCATCCTCGTCACGGCCTGACACGGTTTTCAGCGCGATGACACCTGCCTCTTCACCCCCACTGCCATGGAGCGACGCCCTGCTGTTGGGCTATCCCGAGATGGATGCCGAGCACCGGGAGTTCGTGCAGTTGGTGGGCCTGCTGCAGACCGCACCAGACGCTGAACTGGCCGCGCACCTGGCGGCTTTCGAGGCCCATGCGCGGCGGCACTTCGGCACCGAGGACGCGTGGATGGAGTCCACCGCCTTCCCGCCGCGTGACTGCCACCAGAAGGAACACGCCGCGGTGCTGCAATCGCTGGAGGAGGTGCAATCGCTGCACACGGCCTTCGGGCGCTGCGATGTGGTGCGCTCTTTCGCCGATGAACTGGCCCGCTGGTTTCCCGGCCATGCCGACTACCTGGATTCCGCGCTGGCCGCCTGGATGAGCAAGCGCCGCCACGGCGGGCGGCCCGTGGTGCTGAGGCGGCACGCCGCTGCGCCACACGCCCACCCGCTCTGATACGCGTGAACCCGATTTCCTTCCCCCCCCAGTCCCCTGACCACATGTCTCCCCCCTGCCGATAAGCGCCATGATTCTTGAACTCGCCGACATCCGCATCCACCCCGGCCAGCAGGCCGCCTTCGAGGAAGCCATCCAGCGCGGCCTGACCACCGTCGCGAACCGCGCCAAGGGCTTTCGGGGCTGGAAGGTGAACAAGGGCGTGGAAAGCCCCGAGCGCTACCTGCTGATGATCTTCTGGGACACGCTGGAAGACCACACCGTGGGTTTCCGCGCCGGCCCGCTGTTCCCGGAGTGGCGGGCCATCGTCGGGCCCTTCTTCGCCGCGCCCCCCGCGGTGGAGCACTTCGAGCTGGTGGGCAAGTCCGAGGACTGAGGCATGACGGCGTCCACCGCAGCCGGGCGCGCCCAGGCCCTCGCCGCGGCGCAGCGGCATTTCGACGAAGGGCACTTCGTACGTGATCTGGCGCGCCGCGTGGCCGTGCGCACCGAGAGCCAGAACCCGGACTCAGGCCCCGCGCTGGGCGCCTACCTGCACGACGAGA
>JBJTZN010000099.1:0-19671 GCA_046087245.1 Rubrivivax sp. | reverse complement strand
TCAACGCTCAAATCCGTGCTCCTGGAAACCGCCCCGTGGACATGTGGACAGGCTCAAAGGCAGCCTGCCCACATGCCCACCGGGCTCGACGACGACCAGGGATTCTGACTGTTGGGTTCCACACGAAACGACGAGGGGCCGCGGGTTGGAGCGAAGAGCCGCTCGGAAACCTGGTAGTCACGCGGCGGGGTTACACGTGGGAGAAAGCCCATGAAGTGGATTCGGCCCAAGCGGATACCGTACCCGTGATCCGGATTCCGAACGTACAGGACACATTGGACCTGACTGACCTCGTGCATTTGCGCAATGTCTCTCCGGAGGCACTTCAGAAGGCTGCGGTGACAACAGACTGGCTGCTTTTCGTCGGTTCCAATGGAACGCAGGATCGAATCGGCGACTCGGTCTTGATCGAAGAAGACAGGCCAATGGTGTTCGCTTCTTTCCTGATGGGCATTCAACCAAAGGATCAGACGCGCCTGCGGTCAGACTTCTTCGCTTACTGGATGCGCCTGCATGTAGTGCACGAGGTCATGAGCAAGACGTCGCAACAGACAACGGGATTGGCCAACTTCAGTTGGAGCGCCGTCAAGAAGCTGCCGCTGCGCTATCCGTCGTCCACTGACGAGCAGGCGCGCATTGCCAGTGCGATTAGGCTTGCAGATGTGGCGCAGCAGCGTGCTGTGAACGAGGAGCGAGCCGCCACCGAGGTTCGCTCGGCACTACTGAGGAGTGCACTCTTCGACGTCCCTGAAATTGATGGGCGCTTGCCATTCAAATACTCCGCCCTTCCCGCAGGATGGACGCTGCACAAGCTCGGGCGACTCGTCAACTACCGCCAACTAGGAACCAGCGAAGTAGCGGATCACGGCGCGTCCCATACGCCAATTCTAAAGATGGCAGATCTATCGTTTGGGGAGCTTTCTCTGACCAATGTCGAGTACGTCGACGCACACAAGGCCTCAGCACTATCCGACTTCAATTTGGTCGACAGAGACTTCCTCTTCAATACCCGAAACACCCCTGAGCTCGTTGGAAAGGCCGCAGTATGGAGGGGCGAGCGCGAACGATGCATCTTCAACAACAATATCCTGCGCATGCGATTTGACGAGTCGATTGTGATTCCCGAGTTCATGAACTTGGAGTTCGCCTCCTGGCGAGGGCGCCGAAGGCTACGCGCTCTTGCCACCGGCACAACCAGCGTTGCAGCGATCTACTGGCAGGACTTGGCACGCGTGTGGATCGCCGTACCTGACCTTGAGACCCAGCGTGCCGTAGTCACGCAGGCCGAGGTAGCGCGGCAAGCACAGCAATGCGCAGCCGCCAAGGTCAGATCGCTCGCTGAGCTCAAGCGGTCCTTATTGAAGACCATGCTCACGGGCGAGATCAGGGTCCCGGAGGCGGTTCTCCATGCCTGAAACCATGGAAGGCCCTGTGCCTTACGCAGTGCGCACGCTCTTCAACGAAGAGACCACCGTCGAACGCGAGATCATCGAGCACCTCAAGGCCGCCAGGCTGGGCTGGACCTGGCGGTCACGCGACTACCTGAAATAGCACCGGCCCGACGCGCGCGAAGTTCTGCTGCTGCCGCTGCTGCGCGAAAAGCTCAAGGCGCTGAACCCCGCCGTGCTGACGGACGACAGCCGCGTGGACGCCATCGTCACCAAGCTGCTGGCCTGCCGTGACAACCAGCAATGGCTGGCCTGGCTGAAGGACGGCGTGAACTACAAGTTCGACGCGGCCGAGAACGCCCAGGACGTGCGGCTGATCGACTACGAGAACCTGGATGCCAATGATTGGTGGGTGACCAACCAGTTCTCGATCGACGGCCGATCGACCCGCCGGCCCGACATCGTGCTGCTGATCAACGGCATCCCGGTCATCGTGATCGAGGCCAAGACTGCCAGCCGCAGCAAGCCCGACTGGCGCGAGGGCGCCAAGCAACTGGGCATGTATGCGGAGGAGATCGACCAGCTTTTCTACACCAACGCCTATGGCATGGGCGTGAACGAGACCCGCATGATGTACGGCGTGCCGGGCCGGCGCCTGCAGTTCTGGCTGCAGTGGCGTGACCCCTGGCCGCACGACATCGACGAGTACGACGAGATGAAGGTCTCGCTGTACGGCCTGTTCGACCGCAGCAATCTGCTGGACTTCATTCGGCACTTCATCATCTTCGTCACCAAGGACGGGCGCACCGAGAAGGTGGTGGTGCGCTACCAGCAGTACCTGGCGGTCAAGGACATCGTCAACCGCGCCACCGCGCTGAGCTTGCCTTCAGAGAAGCGCCGCGGCCTGATCTGGCACACACAGGGGTCAGGCAAGACGCTGACCATGATCTATGCGGCCCGCAGCCTTTGGGAAGACCCGAAGCTGAAGTCGCCAACGGTCATCCTGCTGGTGGACCGCGAGCAGCTCGGCGACCAGATGGACCGCGAGCTGAATTCCACCGGCACCGACAACGTGCACGTGGCCGCCAGCAAACGCGACCTGGAGGAGAAGCTGCGCGGCGACTATCGCGGCGTGATCCTCACCACGGTGCACTTGTTCGACGGCATGCCGGCCCGCATCACCCAGCAGCGGCCCAACGTCATCGTGATGGCAGACGAGGCGCACCGCTCACAGGAGCGCGAGCTGGGCACCTACATGCGGTCGGCGCTGGAAGGCGCGTCGATGTTCGGCTTCACCGGCACGCCGATCGAGAACGACGACCACAACACGCCCAAGGCCTGGGGCTACGTCAAGGAAGACGGCAAGATCGAGCGCTACATGGGCCGGCCCTACACGGTGACCGATGCCCTGCGTGATGGTGTCGTCAAGCCCATCCACTGGCAGCCCCGGGTGACGGATTGGCAACTGCACGGCACCAAGCTCGACGTGGCCTTCCAGCGCGAATTCGGCCACCTACCCGAGGAGGAGCGAAACAAGCTCGTCACTGAGGGTGCCCGGCTGGACGCACTGCTCTACCACGACAAGTGCATCGCGCAGATTGCCGATGACGTGGCCCGGCACTTCGCCGAACACGTGCAGCCCAACGGCTTCAAGGCCATGTTCGTGTGCCGGGAGAAGAAGGCCGTCAAGCTGTACACCGACGCCCTTCGCGCGCGGCTGGGCGATGAGCTGGTGATGCCGGTGATCTCCGAGGCCCCGCAGATCGACCCCGAAGACATCAAGGCGCTGTACCTGGGCGACGCCAAGCGCAAGGCACTGCTCAACCAGTTCCTGATCCCGGCCGCATCAGAGGCCGACGAGCACCGCGACAAGCCGCTGCGCAAGGTGCAGATCCTCGTAGTGTGCGACATGCTCACGACCGGCTTCGACGCGCCCATCCTGCAGGCCCTGTACCTGGACCGCAAGATGGAGAACCACCTGCTGCTGCAGACCATCGCGCGCGTGAACAGGCCGTACAACGAGCTGAAGGGCCACGGCCTGATCCTCGACTACTACGGCATCTTCGACCACCTGAACGAGGCCCTGAACTACAAGCCCGACGAGCTGGGTGACGTGGCCTTCCCCTTCGAAGCCATCCGCGACCGCTTCCGCCAGACCTTCCGCGAGGTGTGGGACATCTTCCCTGAAGCCACCGTACCGCGCGATGGCTCGCACGATGCGTTCATCACCGCGATGACCATCCTGCGAGACGAGGACGGCGCCGAGAAGCGGTTCGACGTCGGCTATCGCAATCTGCGCGTCATGTACGAGGCGCTGCAGCCCGACGAGCAGCTGCGGGACTTCATCCGCCCGTACGCCTGGCTGACCAAGCTGTACCTCCTGTACCGGAAGAAGTTCTATCCGGTCGAGAGCCGCAGCATCGAGGCCACCGAGGAGGACGCGGCCCGCACGCGGGAACTCATCCGCGACCACATCGACGTGGAGATGCTGGAGACGGAGTTCCCGACCTACGTGCTGGACGAGCACTTCCTGACCAAGCTGAAGGACAAGAAGCCTGACGCCAAGGCTCTGGACATCGAGGCCATGCTGTCGTCGGAGCTGCGCATCCGGCTGGACCAGGATGAATCGTTCCGCCTGCTGTCGGAGAGGCTGCAGCGGCTCATCGACGAGAAGCGCGCCGGCACACTGGCGGGAGTGGCGCTCATCGAAGAGCTGGAGAAGGTGACAGACGCGGTACGCCAGGCCATCGACGAGGTGAACCGCCCCATCACCCAGCAACTGGCGTTGAAGGTGAAGGCGCGCAACGCCGCGATCGCCGACACGATGGCAGTGGAGGTGGCAGCGGCCACGCTGGAGGTGGCCGACAAGCATTGCTTCCCGAACTGGTGGGCCACGTCAACCGCAGACCCTGACCTGACGAAGGACCTGCTGATGATGGTGGCCACGAAGTTCTCAGGGGCCGGGCTGCTGACGGCCGACGCCATGGGCTTCATCGGCACGCTGGTGCAGACGCTCAGGCGCCGCCGCTACCAGCCGCGGCCGGATAGCGCGGCAGCTTCAACGGAAAGCGGCGATGCCAGCGCTGATTGACGACGGCGTACCCGGCAGTCTGGTATTGCCAGACGGGCGATCGATCGAGTTCGCGATTCGGTACTCCACCCGTGCCCGCTCGGCCCGCCTGCGTGTGGGTGCCCGCGAGGGGCTGGTCGTCATCGTCCCCGCCGGCCTGCAGCGCGAGCGGGTCAACCAGCTCGTCGCGAGCAAGCGCGATTGGATCGCGACGAAGCTGGACGACATCGAAGCCATTCGACACTTGATCCCGAAGGTGGCCCCGGCGCGCCCGCAGGCTTTCGACCTGCCGGCGCTTGCCGAGACCTGGCGGGTTGAGTACCGTGAGATGCGCCGGGCTTCGGTCGGCGCAAAGACAGATCAGCCCGGCCGCATCGTGGTCTTCGGCGCCATCAACGACGTGGACGCATGCCATGCAGCGCTTCGACGTTGGCTGGCCCGCAGGGCTTCGGAGGCGCTACCGCCATGGCTTGAGCGCGTAGCGGCTCAATGTGGGCAGCAGCCCGTCGCTGTCGCCATCAAGAACCAACGCACCCGCTGGGGAAGCTGCGCAGCCAGCGGGCGCATCAGCTTGAACTGCAAGCTGCTGTTCCTGCCGCGCGAACTGGTCCGCTACGTGATGGTTCACGAGCTCTGCCACCTCGTCGAGCCCAATCACTCGCATCGGTTCTGGGCACAGGTAAGGCAATCAGAAGGAACGGCTGATTATCTGCATGGGCAGATGAGAGATGCATGGAAACACGTTCCGCCGTGGGCGCAACGTGGATCGGGAACCGCGTTGTAGCGCCTGCGGCCCGGCATGCGTCACAGATCCCCATAGAACACCACCGCCATGAGTGACATCAAACTGTTCAGGCTACAAGCCGGCAAAGCAATCGAACTCCAGGGAGACGCCTCCGACCTGGAGAAGCCGCTTCAGACGCTAATCGAGGCCAACCTCGACACCCTGCTTGGCATCCGTTTCCTGGCCACCGAGTACTCAACAGGCAAGACCCACGCGGGCCGCATCGACTCACTGGGCCTGGACGAGAACAACTGTCCCGTCATCCTGGAATACAAGCGTTCGATGGGCGAAAACGTCATCAACCAGGGCTTGTTCTACCTGGACTGGCTGATGGACCACCAGGCCGAGTTCAAGCTGCTGGTGATGGACCAACTGGGCAAGCCCGCGGCCGACGCCATCGACTGGACCGCGCCGCGGCTGGTGTGCATCGCGGCCGACTTCACCAAGTACGACGGGCATGCCGTCCAGCAGATCAACCGCAACATCGAGCTGATCCGCTACCGGCGCTTCGGCGACGAGTTGCTGCTTCTGGAACTGGCCAACGCAGCCAGTGCCAACGCGGGCAAGCCGTCAAGTTCCAAGGCAGTCAAGCCAGCCAAGCCGGCGGCTGCGCCAGCGGTGGAGCCCACCGGCGCCAAAGGCGCTGGCGGCGACCGCTCCTACGTCGACTGGCTACCGCTGCTTCCGCCACACCTCAGCGAGTTGGTGGCATCGCTGGAAGGGCACGTCCTGTCGCTGGGCGACGACGTTCAGCGCAAGGAGCTCAAGCTCTACGTGGCCTTCAAGCGCCTGAAGAACTTCGCCACCCTGGTGCCGCAGAAGAACCGCCTGCTGCTTTACCTGCACCTGGACCCGGCGAAGGTGGTACCGATGCCACCGAATGGTCAGGACGTCAGCCAGAAGGGGCACTGGGGCACGGGTGACCTGGAGCTGTCGCTGTCATCGCAGGCTGATCTGGATGCCACAAAGCCGCTGATCCTGATGGCCTACGAGGGGCGAGCACCGGCGTTGGCCGTAGGACCCTGATCAAGAGCGGGCAAACTTGTACCAACAGCCGCGAACGCCCGAAACCTCAATGTCTGTGAGTGCCCCATGCTGATCTCATTCACTCTTCGCGATTTCAAGAGTTTCCGAGAGGCCAAGCTCCCGCTGGGGCCGCTGACGGTCCTGATTGGCGCCAATGCGGCCGGCAAGAGCAATGCCATTGAGGCGCTCCGCTTTCTCTCATGGCTTGCGCAGGGTCAGAAACTCACCTCCATTCAATACGCGGTCAATAGCGTTGATCGAGTTGTCCGAGGCCGCATCGAGGATCTTTGCCATCGTGATATGACCAAGTTCAGCCTGGGCTGCAGGACAGACGATCGCCACTGGAACGAACTGGAGATGCAACTCACCGTTCGCGAGGGCGAACTTCATATCACTGGTGAACATGTTGGTGAGATTGGGGAGAACCTACCGCTCTACCTGATGGACCGTCCCTCGCAGGGACTTAGCACAGATGCAGGCGTCGCCTACAACAACTTCGCGCGGGGCGGGAACAAGCCGCACGTCACAGTCAGCGACCAGATGGCAGTGTTCGTCCAGTTCGAAAGCGCAGTCCGTTTTGAGGCGGGCCACAAGAAGGCGCAGGAGACGATTCCGGCGGTGGCCAAGCGGCTGCAGACAACGCTGTCGAACATTCTTTTTCTCGACCCCGCGCCGGCACGGATGCGCGAGTACAGCTTTACCAACGACAAGCGCCTGCTGGGTGACGGGACCAACCTGTCGACCGTTCTGCACCGGCTTTGGGGTCCTGACGGTGAGTCGGACAAGGAGCCCTTCGCCGGGCAGCGCCAGGCCATCATCGACTTCATTCAAAGCCTGCCAGAACAGGACATCTCGGGCCTGAGCTTCCTCGATGGCCCGCGCGGCGAGGTGATGGTCCAATTGCAGGAGACTTTCGGCGGGACCCCTCGGGTTTATGACGCGTCGCTGCTCTCCGACGGCACATTGCGCGTTCTAGCCATCGCAGCCGCCATGCTCTCCGCGCCCGAAGGGAGCCTCGTCGTAATTGAAGAAATCGACAACGGCGTGCATCCAAGCCGCGCCAGGCACCTTCTCGACAGCATTCGCACAGTTGCCGAGCGGCGCAAGCTGCGCGTGCTGCTGTCCACGCATAACCCCGCCATGCTGGATGCCCTGCCCGATGCCGCAGTACCCGACGTCGTCTTCTGTTATCGCGATCCTGCCACCGGGGCGAGCAAGCTGATTCGGATGAACGCGATTCCTGATGTACCCGAACTGCTCGTGCAGGGCCCACTGGGCCACCTGATGACCTCTGGCGCACTGGAGCGATTCGTCAAGACCCACAAAGGGCCGGAAGCGCGAAAGCAGCAAGCAAAGGCATGGCTCGAATCGCTGAAGGCGGCCAAGCCGAGTGTTGGCGAATGAGCGCGATCGTCATCGCCGACACCTCGGTGCTGCTGAACATCCTCGATGTTCCGGGACGCAATGAGAGCCGGGCCGAGGTGCTGGCTGAGCTTGGGAAGCTGATCGAGGCCAGCAATCACCTGTTCATCCCGATGGCTGCCGTCGTCGAGGTCGGGAATCACATCGCCCAGCTTAGCAATGGCGCGATGCGCAGGGCTGCAGCAGAGCGCTTCATTGCCGAAGTGAGGAAAGCCCTTGCAGACGAAGCACCGTGGAAGCCGATCAACTTCCCCTCCAACCAGGAGGTGCTGAGTTGGCTCGATGCCTTCCCAGACGCCGCCATGCAGGGCTTGGGCATGGGTGACCTCTCCATCAAGAAGGAATGGGAAGGCCTGTGCGCGAAGTACCGGATGAGTCGGGTGCGGGTCTGGACTCTCGACGATGATCTCGCCGGACTCGACCGTGCCGTGATCTAGCGTCGCCGGGTGACCTAGCTGCACCTTTCGCCAGTCAACATGTAAAGCGGCAGGTGGCAGTGGTGGTCGCAGTGGGCGTGGAACACGCCGAGCTCCTGCGCTGCCCTGTGCAGTCCGGACCTTCCTCCAGGGCCGTGTTTCCACGCTTGCCCCAGCGGCGGTCTGGCCTGCTTCACGCTTGTATTGTCCCACCCCTTGCATCGCCTGGATGCGGCGTGCCGCAGCAGAAGCAAATAGGGGCCCCGAAAGGCCCCTTCTTCAAGTCAGCACCCGCTCACTTCGATTCCTGCAGCACCCGGATGCGGTCTTCGATCGGCGGGTGGCTGGAGAACAGCGCCATCAGGCCGCTGGGCTTGCCGGAGATGCCCATGTTCTGCACCGTCTGCGGCAGGGCACCGGGCTCCAGGCCGCCCAGGCGGGCCAGCGCGTTGATCATGGGCTGCTTGCGGCCCATCAATTGCGCTGCGCCGGCGTCAGCACGGTACTCGCGCTGGCGCGAGAACCAGGCCACGATCACGGCGGCCACCAGACCCAGGACGATATCCATCACGATGGTGGTGATGTAGTAGCCGATGCCCACGCCGTCACGGTCGTTCTTCAGGATCACCTTGTCGACGAAGTAGCCCACCACACGCGAGATGAAGACCACGAAGGTGTTCATCACGCCCTGGATCAGCGTCATGGTCACCATGTCGCCGTTGGCCACGTGCGCCACCTCGTGGCCGATCACAGCCTCGACCTCTTCCTTGGTCATGTTCTGCAGCAATCCGGTGGACACGGCCACCAGGGCGGAGTTCTTGAACGCGCCCGTGGCGAAGGCGTTGGGCTCGCCCTCATAGAGCGCTACATCGGGCATGCCGATGCCGGCCTTGGTGGCGAAGGTGCGCACCGTGCCCACGATCCAGCGGTGCGTGGGGTCGGTGGAGTCGTTGATGACGACCGCCCGGGTGCTCCACTTGGCCATGGGCTTGCTGATCAGCAGCGAGATGATCGCGCCGCCAAAACCCATCAACAGCGAGAACGCCAGCAACATGCCCAGGTTCAGGCCATTGGCCGTGAGGAACTTGTTGACCCCCAGCAGGCTTGCGGTGATGCCCAGCACCACCATCACGGCCAGGTTGGTCAGGACGAACAGGACTATGCGTTTCATGGCACGGACCGCGCTGAGCGCGGCAGGGGGTTGACGACAAGACGGAATGTTAGGGCCGGGCCGGGTAAATCAAGTCGTGGCGCGGCCCCATATCCCCAAACTCATCAGGGCGGTGTGGTCGGGCCGGCGTCGGCTGCACGCTTGGCACCCGCCGGTCGGCGACGCCTGGGCTTGCGTGCTGACTTGGCGTCGGTCGCCGGCGCCGGATCCGGGGAACGCGGGGCGCGCGAGGTCGGAGCCTGCGCGACGCGCCCTTCCCTCTCAGGCTCAGCGCGCGACGGTTCGGCCTGGGTTGCTTCAACTGCAGTCGCATCGGGCACGGGCTTGCGCCGGCCGCCCCGGCCACGCGCCCGAGCAGGCCGGGCTTCCAAGCCAGGGGTGACAGGGGCTGGGGGCAAGGCCGACGCGATGGGCGGCGGCGGCGGCTCCGAGGCCTTGGCAGCTTGCGCAGGCGGCTGCTTCGGGCGTCCGCGGGATGGGCTGCGACCCTCGTTGCCGCCGGGCGTCTTGGCGCGGCGGTGCTCAAGCACTTCGTAGTCGTCGTAGACCGACCGCGTCTCGTCGCCCGTCTTGCCTTGCTGGCCGATGCCGATCACGCGGCAGCCCTTCTCGCGCAGGCGGCTGACCAGCGGCGCGAAGTCGGAGTCCGACGAGGCGATGACCACCACGTCAGGGCGCTCGGCCAGCGCAAGGTCGATCGCATCCACCGCCAGTGCAATGTCGGTGGAGTTCTTGCCCGCGGCCAGGTTCACCATGGGCCGGATGGACAGCCGCTTGAAGGCGCCCTGGTGCTTGACGGCCGATTCGGCCGTGCAGTAGGCGCGGCGCACGTGCGGGCCGCCGAAGTGCTTGCCCACCCAGGCCACGGCCTGTTCGATCACGTCCAGCGACACGTTGTCCGCGTCGATCAGCAGCATCACCTTGTCCTGTGTCATTGCAGCTTCCAGTTCAGGGTTTCGCCACCGCGCAAGGGCTTGATGATGGCTTCGCCGAAAGGCAGGGTCTCGGGCAGGGTCCACGGCTCACGCCGCAGCGTGACCTGGCCCTCGTTGGGCGGCAGGCCGTAGAAGGCCGGGCCGTGCAGGCTGGCAAAGCCCTCCAGCCGGTGAAGAGCACCTGCGGCCTCGAAGGCCTCGGCATAGAGCTCCAGGGCGGCCGGTGCCGTGAAGCAGCCGGCACCGCACACCGATTGCTCCTTCAGCGCCGCAGCATGCGGTGCGCTGTCGGTACCCAGGAAGAAGCGCGGGCTGCCCGCGGTGGCCGCGGCCACCAGCGCCTGGCGGTGCACCTCGCGCTTGAGCACAGGCAGGCAGTAGTAATGCGGGCGCATGCCGCCGATGAACAGCGCATTGCGGTTGTACAGCAGGTGGTGCGCGGTGATGGTGGCGGCCGTGCGCTCGTCGGCGTCGGCCACGTACTGCGCGGCTTCGCGCGTGGTGATGTGCTCGAGCACCACCTTCAGTTCGGGGAAATCGCGGCGCAGGGGCTCCATCACGCGGTCGATGAACACCGCCTCGCGGTCGAAGAGGTCGATGTCGGCATCGGTCACCTCGCCGTGCACCAGCAGCAGCAGCCCTTCGCGCTGCATGGCCTCCAGCGTGGCGTAGGTGCGGCGCACATCAGTGACGCCGGCATCGCTGTTTGTCGTGGCACCGGCTGGATAGAGCTTGAGCGCCACCACGCCCGCCTCGCGTGCGCGGCGGATCTCCTCGGGCGGCGTGTTGTCAGTCAGGTACAGCGTCATCAGCGGCTCGAAGCGCAGGCCGGCGGGCACCGCCGCCTGGATGCGCTCCCGGTAGGCCACAGCTTGCGCCGCCGTGGTCACGGGCGGCTTGAGGTTGGGCATGATGATGGCGCGCCCGAACTGGCGCGCCGTGTGCGGCACCACGGCCGCCATGGCGGCACCGTCGCGCACATGCAGGTGCCAGTCGTCCGGTTGCTTCAGGGTGAGGGTGTCGGTCATCGCGGCATTCTCGCTGCCGCCCGAACGGTCCCCAGGTGTCCCCGATACTTGCCTGCGGCTTGCATACGCCGACGCGGCCATGGACCGCCGCCGCCTGGGGGCGCGGACGGGCCGGCGTCCGCCACTGCGCCAGGAGGTCAGCCCTGAACAACGCCATCACCTTCATCGAGGCCCTGGCCACGCTGGCCGCCGCGCGCAAACGGCTGGACGCCGTGGGCGTGGTGGTGGTGGCGGGGCTGGCCGCCTTCGGGGGCGGCACGCTGCGCGACATCCTGCTGGACCGCCGGCCCTTCTTCTGGGTCACGCATGCCGACTGGCTGTGGGGCCTGCTGGGCCTGTGCATCGTGGCGATGCTGTTCCTGCGGGCCCGGCACTTCGGTGTGACCGAGCGCGCCGTGCAGTGGCCGGACGCCCTGGGCCTGGGCCTGTTCACGGCGGGCGGCACCGAGATCGCGCTGGCCAACGGCATGCCGGCCATCGTGGCGGTGTTGATGGGCATGGTCACCGCCGTCTTCGGCGGCGTGCTGCGCGACATCGTCTGCAACGAGATCCCCAGCGCCTTCAGCGACCACCGGCCCTACGCGGTGTGCTCTTTCGCGGGCGGCTGGGTGCTGGTGGGCGCGCAGCAGGCCGGCCTGCCGGGCTAGACGGCGCTGGCCGCGGCCGCCCTCACCGCCACGGGCCTGCGCGTGCTGGCCCTGGCCACCGGCTGGCAACTGCCGCCCTGGCGGGCGGGGACGCCGCCGCCGGGGTGACGGCAGTCCGGCAGGCTGCTGCCGGGCCACCAGGGCGGCTCAGCCCTGCGGTGTGCCGGCGGCCGTCTGCGCGGGGAGGAAGGGCTGGCGAACGCGACGCTCCATGCCCGTGAACGCAAAGTCCACTTCCGGGGCCAGGCCGGCCACGATGCGCGCGATGCTTTTGCCCGACCCGCAGGCGTGCGTCCAGCCCAGCGTGCCGTGTCCCGTGTTCAGGAACAGCTTGCCCACCTTGGAGCGGCCGATGATGGGGACGTTGCTGGGCGTGGCCGGGCGCAGGCCGGTCCAGAACTGCGCGCGCTCGGCGTCGCCCGCGCCCGGGAAGAGTTCCTCCACCCGGCGCACGATGGCCTCGCAGCGCACGCGGTTCAGGTCGCGGTCGTAACCGTTCAACTCGGCCGTGCCGGCGATGCGCAGGCGGTCGCCCAGGCGCGAGAACACGAGCTTGAACTCGTCGTCGGTCAGCGACACCTGGTGCGCCATGGAAGCGTCCTTGACCGGCATCGTGACCGAATAGCCCTTGGCCGGGTAGATGGGCAGCTCGATACCCAGCGGCTTGGCCAGCAGCGGGCTGAGCGAGCCCATGGCCAGCACATAGGCATCAGCGCGCAGGCGCTGGAAGCGGCCCTCGCTGTCGGTGGCCTCCACGTGGTCGATCTCGCCGCCAGCCGCGCGCAGCGCCGTGACGGTATGGCTCATCAGGAACTGCACGCCGTCCTGCTCGCAGCGCTTGACCAGCTCACGGGCGAAGCGGTTGGCGTCACCCGACTCGTCTTCCGAGGTGTAGGTGGCACCGGCCAGCTGCGGGCGGATGTGCGCCAGGGCCGGCTCGATCTTCACGGCCTCGTCGGCCGAGATGACGCGGCGGTCGCAGCCCAGCTCGCGCATCTGCGCGGCCGGCGCCTCGGCGGCGTCGAACTCCTGCTGGCTGGTGTAGAAGTGCAGGATGCCCTGCGTGCGCTCGTCATAGGCGATGTCACGGTCGCGGCGCAGCTGCTGCAGCGTGTCGCGGCTGTAGGTGCCCAGGCGCACGATCTGCTCGATGTTGTGGCGCGTGTGCGCCGGCGTGCATTCGCGCAGGAACTGCAGGCCCCAGCGCCATTGGCGGGCATCGGCACGCAGGCGGAACAGCAACGGTGCGTCCTCCTTGCCCAGCCACTTCAGCACCTTCAGCGGGGCGCCGGGGTTGGCCCAGGGTTCTGCGTGGCTCACCGAGATCTGCCCGCCGTTGGCGAAGCTGGTCTCCGCCGCAGCCGAAGCCTGGCGGTCGACCACCGTGACCTCATGGCCCTGCTGACGCAGGAAGTAAGCCGAGGTGACGCCCAGCAGGCCGGCGCCGAGGACGATGACTTTCATGGGAAGACTCCTGTTGCGAGGACAACGGGCCGGTGCGGGCGCAGGCTCACTGTGGCTCGAGCTTGATGGACTTGGCGATGGTGCGCAGCCGGACCGTCTGGCGCTCGTACTCCTTCTGCGCATCGGCCACGGACAGCATCGGCGGCACCCGCCCGCCCAGGTCGGCCAGCTTCTTGCGGGCTTCAGGGTCGTTCATGGCGGCGGCCAGATTCTTGTTCAGGGCCGCGACGATGGGCTCGGGCGTGTCTTTGCGCACGAAGTAGCCGGTCCAGGCGTCGAAGGCGAAGTCCTTGAAGGTCTTGTGCTCGGTGATGCTCGGATACTTCTCCAGGAACTTCGCCTCGGGTTTGCCCGGCTGGGCCATGGTGGCGAGGACCTTGAACAAGCCCTGATCGACGAAGCCGGGCAGGCGTGAATCCACCACGAAGAAGGCCACGTCCACCAGGTTGCCGCCCAGGTCCTGCAGCGCGGGGGCCAGGCCCTTGTAGGGCACGTGAGTCATCTTGACGCCAAGGGTGTCGGCAAAGTGCTCACCCACGAAGTGATAAAGCGAGCCGATGCCCACGCTGGCGTAGGTCAGCGGCTTGCCTTCGGCCGAGGCTTTCTTGGCCAGGGCGACGAGCTCATCGATGTTGTTCGCCGACAGGCCCTTGCGGGCCAGCACGGCCATCGGGAAGCTGCCGATGACCTGCACCATGCGCCAGTCCTCGGACCTGTACTTCACCGTCTGCATCGCCAGCGGCGCGAGGATCAGTTCATTGGGCGAACCTTGGTAGACGATCTGCCCGTCGGCAGGCGCGTTCAGCACCTTCTGCGCCGCAATCGAGCCCGAGGCGCCTCCCAGGTTGTCCACGATGGCCATCTGTCCGGAGGCCTTGGCAAAGGGCTTTTCCACCATGCGGGCGATCACGTCGGACAGGCCGCCCGCCGGGTAGGGCACCAGCAGCGTCACGGGCTTGACCGACTGGGCGGCGGCCCCGCCGGCCAGCAAGGCGCCGGCGGCCCAGGCGATGGCGTGGGTCATGAGGGCCCGACGGCCCGACTTCAGAGGCGATTGGATGGTCATGTGATGTCTCCGGGTGTGGGGCGCCATCGGGCAGATCGGACACCCTCGCTGAGGTCTCGTGGCCTGGGGACGGCAGGTCTCTGCCGGGCCTCGCCACCGTCTTGCCTGTCGCTGGATCGGCGGGCTTGACGGACGGGATGCTAGGCAGGGGCACCTGGCAAGTCCAATGCATATTTGTTTTCAATATGATGCTTTTTGGGCATCGTTTAGGAGACCCTCGCATGACCCTGGTTCAGCTGCGCCACCTGCTTTCCCTGGCCGAGACCGGCTCCTTCAGCCGTTCGGCGGAAGCCCTGTTCATCACCCAGCCGGCGCTCAGCCGCAGCATCCGCGGCCTGGAGGCGGAGCTGGGCCAGCCCCTGCTGGACCGCATCGGCTGGCGCAGCGAGCTCACTGCCTTCGGGCGCGAGGTGTTGGTGCGCGCCCAGCGCCTCGTGGCCGAGGCCGATGAACTGCGCGCCGTGGCCCAGCGCCTGCGCACGGGCGCCACGGGCCACTTGAAACTGGGCCTGGGCTCCGGCCCCGCGGCCATCCTGGCCGTGCCCTTGATGCGCCACTTGGCGCTGAACTTCCCCGCCGTGCACCTGGATCTCACCGTGGGCGCCTCGGCGGTGCTGGAAGAGGGGTTACGGCAGCGCCGGCTGGATGCGCTGCTGGTAGACGCACGGTCGGTCATCCCCTCCACCGACCTGCAGGTGGAGCCCCTGGGCGAGTTGCGCGGCGCCTTCATGTGCCGGCCCGGCCACCCGCTGACGCAGCGCAAGGGCCCGCTGAGGTTCAAGGACCTGCTGTCCTACCCCATCGCCTCCATCCCGCTGAGCGACGAGGTGGCCCGCGTGCTGGTGGAGCGCTACGGACCGCAGGCCCACCCGGGCCAGTGCGTCACCCTGCGCTGCGAGGAAATCCCCACCCTGGTGGACGTGGTGCGCCAAACCGACGCCGTGCTGCTGTCCATCCGCGCGGCCGCGCCCGGGCTGCAGGAGCTGGCCTTGACGCCGTCCATGAACGCCACCGCGCGCTTCGGTCTGGCCACCCTCACCGGGCGGTCAGCCGTGCCGCTGATGTCAGAGGTGCGCGCCCTGGTGGACCAGCTGCTGCACGACTGAAACCAACCGGGTTCAAGCGCCGCCCGCCTCCAGGAACTCCCACAACGCCTCGGCCAGGGGCTTGGTGTGGCGCGCCGCCTCGGGCCGCTCGCGGTAGAGGCGAATCTCCATCGTCACCTCGAAGCTCCCCGGAGCGGCGGCGGGCACCAGGCGCCCGGCGCGCAATTCGTTGCGCACCGCACTGGCGGGCAGGAAGGCCAGGCCGTGTCCTTCGACCGCCATCGCCTTCAGGCCCTCGGCCATGTCGGCTTCGTGCACGGCTTCCAGGCCGCTGGCGCCGCCGGCCTGGCGCAGGATCAACTCCACCATCCGCGCCATGTAGGCGCCCTCGGCATAGGCCAGCAGCGGGGCACTGCGGCCGGGCGGCACGGGCAGGCGAAACAGCGGACGGCCCGCGGCGTCGGCACAGGCGTAGGGTGCCAGCGTCTCGTGACCCAGGCTCAGCATCTCGAAGCGGTCCGGGCTGAGTTGCAAGGGCTGGCTGGCGTGGTGCAGCACGATCAGCAGATCGCAAGCCCCTTCGGTCAGCCGCATCGCGGCGTCGTGCACGTTCAGCGCGATGAGCCGCGTCTTCAGCGCCCCGAAGCGCGGCCGCAGGTCCATCAGCCAATGGGGGAAGAAGGTGAAGGCCAGGGTGTGCGGCACCGCGAAGTCGATGACATCTTGCCCGCTGGCCTGGTGGCTGCGCGCGCTGTTGCGGGCACCCTGCACGGCCGTCAGGATGTCGAGTGCCTGCGCATGCAAGGCCTCACCCGCCGGCGTCAGCCGCGTGGGGTAGGACGAGCGGTCCACCAGATCCGTGCCCGCCCAGGCCTCCAGCGACTGGATGCGCCGCGAGAACGCCGACTGCGTGACATGCCGCAACTGCGCCGAGCGCGAGAAGCTGCGCGTCTCGGCCAGGCTCACGAAGTCTTCAAGCCAGCGGGTTTCCATGGGCGACGTAGGAGTGGAGCGCAGTCAGGGAGGGAGTGTCGGCCAAGCGACGGCTGCCGTAGCGGGTCAGCTTGAGCAAGGGTTCGGCATCACGCCGCTTGCAGCAGAAACTCCACCTTCACCGGCTCATGGGGAAAGACCACCTGCCCCCCCTCGGTCTTGTCGAGCACTCCCGCCTTCACAAGCGCCACCATGTCCTTGTGAACAGACTTGGCATCGCGCTCGACGCGGCGGGCAAGCATCAAAAGTCACGGTCTTCATCATCTGCTCTCCTTGCTTCACGCAGGAAGTCGTGGATCAGTCTGGTCTGTCCTTCAACGGTGGCCCCTTCGATCAGCAGAAGGAAGATGTCGAAGCCTTGACTCCAGGAGAAGTCCCTGCAGGAGGGTCAGGCTGAGCCGGCCGGTGCGGCATGAAGCTTCAGACCGAGGGCGGAGATGACCTTCATGATCGTCGCGAACTCAGGGTTGCCCGATGGGGACAGGGCCTTGTAGAGGCTTTCCCGCCCAAACCCGTCTCCCGAGCGAGTTGGGTCATGCCTTTGGCGCGGGCAATGTCGCCAAGGGCTGCCGCAACGAGTGCAGGATCGCCCTCCTCGAACGCGGCCTCGAGGTACGCGGCGATGTCCTCGTCCGTTTCGAGGTGTTCGGCTGGATCCCACGGTGTGGTCTTGGTCTTTGCCATGGTCAGGCTCCTGAAGTTCGCTGGCGAGTTCGCGCCGAGCTAGATTCGTACTTGGCTAACCAGCGCTTCCGCAATCTTGCTTGCCAACTCTGTCGTCTGGACCCATCGCACGGTGTCGTCAGAGAGCCGAGCAATCCACTCGTCGCCGTTCCCGGCCTTCGCAGTGAGTTCCATCGCGAACGGAGAGTTCTCGCCATCGGATAACCACTTAGGAAAGTTCGCCGGGTTCTTGGAGGACCAATAAATGGACGGGCCTCCTTCGTGGTTCAAGGTCTGGTGCAGCTTGTTACTACGATGGCCTATGTACGCCAGCTTTTCCAGACGAGGAACGCCTGGAATCTCAATCCGGACAGTGAAGGCCCAGCTTCGGGATACGCTATTGCCGCCGCAGACCTCCAGGTAGTCGTCCAAGTCAAGAGGCGAGTCATACAGCCGAATGCTTGCAGACCCTCCTACAGGTTCAAGGAGCTGAGTAAGGCGATGGCCAACGATGGACGCAAGAAGCTTGACCCCAGTCTCCCAAATGTAGAGTTGCTTCTCCTGCATCTGCCGGATCTTCTCGACTACTGGATTGAAGCCTTGCTTCCTCTTCGCTGACAACTCAAGGCCGGTAAGGCCACCTTCGACTCGGTCAAAGACGAGTTCTAGGAATGACCGGATGTCGCCGCCTTCGTCAGACTCGGCCAGTGCCTCGATATAGCGGTCTCGCTCCTTCTTCTTAATGATGATTGGTGGGTAACCGGCGCGGATGAGTTCGAGATTGCCGATCGCTCTGGAGACACGGCCGTTTCCGTCGATGAAAGGATGAACGTGGGTCAACCAAGCATGCAAAACAGCGGATCGAATGGGCGCGGGAAGGGTTGCGTTATCAGCGGACCACGACTGCCAGTCCGACATCATGGCCATGATCCGTTCCCATGTCTTGGGCGGCGTGTGCTTCGCACCTCGGATTGTTACGCGCTCATTTCGGAAGATGCCGGCGCCCGGTCGATCGCCAAGCAAGAGGCCGTGAATCTCGTGTAGTTGAACGATGTCGGTCGGATGTTTGGTGTCACGCGCTATCTCTGTGATGCGCGTCAGTGCGCGGTCGAGAGCCATCGCATCCTTTGCGTATGCAGGATCATGACCGGTGATGGTGATGCCTTTCAGTACGGCTAGCTCAGTCTCGCCGACAGAGAGCGTGCTGCCCTCTATCGCGTTCGACTCGGCGACCTGCTCAAAGCGTTTCTCGCCGTAGTAGTCCTTTACCGTCTGCTCCGTGAGAACTCCTCTGCTACGCAGCAGCGCTACGCGCTCTTCAATGGATTGGAGCTTGACGCGGACCTGCTCCATTGCCCCAGCATCAAGTGAATACGGGGTTGCTTCTAGGTTGAACAAGTGCGCCTCCTACGGTAGCTGACCATTCTCCTACCCGGGGCAGCGTCGCAGTGGTTCCGAGGCCGAACAGTGAGTGGGCTACGGTTGAACGACACGTTAGGTTTCGCCTATCCGGAGTTTCGCTAGGAGCTCGGCTTTCGAGATCGACGGCAGGCGCTCGGGCCGTCCGCTTCAACGAATAGTTAGGTTGCCTTAGCACAGCCCTCTGGTTTGAAGGTGCGTTGAGCCGTCGGAGGATTCTTGGCCAGCTTCGCGGCAGGGCGCCTCGGTCTTGGCACCAACTCTCCACCGCAGTTTGGGCAGATGCCGCCTAACTTGGATTCAGCGCAGGGCGCGCAGAAGGTGCACTCAAAGGAGCAGATCCGAGCCTCTTTAGATTCCGGAGGCAGATCGCGATCACAGCACTCACAACCTGGGCGTAGTTCCAGCATCCTGCTCACCTCCTCCTCAACAGCCTAACTCGTTTATCGGGAGACAGATCTGCTGGCGAACATCGGCACCTGTCTCCCTGACATCGGCACCCTGACAGGCCTATGGCCCGCACTGGCCTTGGCTGCGCGGCCCGTGGTCTGTGCGTCCATACAGTCCTGAATTCGCAGCAAAAAGCAGCAGCCCGTGCAACGCATTCCATTGGACTGATGGCGCACAGCTTCGTCAAGCCCGCTGCAAGGGCAACAGAGGGAAGCTCATCTGCAAACACCGTCTCACGCTCTGTCGGTGCCACGACCTGCCGCCTCTGGCGCAGCACGGTGGCGCTGAATCAGCAAAGCGCAGGCCAGGTGATCCGGGCGGCCTGCCTCGAACAGCACGCGGCCGCCGTTCACCGCGGCATAAGCGGCGGAACTCGTCCAGGAGGACCTTCGTTCGAATTCCTTGCGCGGATACAGGCGGATGTCGACCCCCGTGCCGATGTAACCCACCGCCTGCCGCAGGCAGGCAGAGACCTCCACAAGCTTCGCCACTTGGACCGCCCAACGGGCAGCAGTGTGCCGTCAGGCGGCGGGCAGCGGGGTGATGGGGCGAGTCGGCGCAGCCGAGAAGCGCAGGCGGCGGGGTCGGTGCGCGCAGCGCACTTCGTGATCCAACCCGCCGCGGTTGTCTGAGCGCAGCGACCGCAGGGAGCGCAGCGAGTTCCGCGGCGCGACCCTGCCGGC